>NZ_JAOWFM010000027.1:0-73075 GCF_030333655.1 Citrobacter sp. CK180
AAAAATCGGCCCAGATCCGCGAAATTTTAATCAGCGAGTCAGCTTGGGAAGAAATGACCTGCTTATTCGCACCTTCCCTAGACAAAAACTCATGAAATAGCTTGCTGTTATATTCTTTAGATAGGCGTTAAATAGTACCTCAGACATCATTAAATATTCTAAAAAAAATAAAGCCCAAAGCTTCCACCGTTATGCCCAGTAAAAAGACATTCGATTGAGTGTGGTGTATAATCAGTAAGATAAACGGTTTATTTATGTAAGTGACACCTGCCTGATTTAACAAATTGTTACATATAAAATTTATTAGCTCAAAATTGAACTGACTCTTTTCTCTGGCAGCGTACAATCAAATCTGATCGTCAGTTTTGAGCTGTGAGTTCAACGTATCGATGCAATGCCATCCTTAATCAAGGGGGGTGTTACCA
The DNA here is from genome assembly GCF_030333655.1 of Citrobacter sp. CK180. NCBI lineage: Bacteria > Pseudomonadati > Pseudomonadota > Gammaproteobacteria > Enterobacterales > Enterobacteriaceae > Citrobacter > Citrobacter sp. CK180. The sequence continues at coordinate 426 of NZ_JAOWFM010000027.1, forward strand.
TGAAACGAAGAACGTCTATTAACTACAAGCCAGAACAGAAAGCGATTATCTGGGACAGATATAAGCATGATGATTCCTTGTATGACATCGCCAGAATATTCGACAGATATCATTCTTCTATCATGCCCACTATGCACCAGACATTAAGAGGAAGTTTAAATGAGCAACCATAAGAAAAATATCGATACAGATTGGTATAATTTCCAAGAAGAGATTTGTGAACATTTTAAAAATTTAGGTGCCAACGCTAAGACGAATGTTACAGTAGAAGGTGTAAGAGGAATTTCGAATATAGATGTGGTAGTGGAATCCAAATATCTTGGGACTGATTTCAAATGGTTCGTAGAGGCTAAGTATTGGAATAGTAATGTCACAAAAGAAATTGTTCATGCTTTTTTTACAGTGCTTCAAAATACCGGTGCCGATAGAGGTTTCATCATTTCAAAAAAAGGTTTTCAATCAGGTGCAATAGAAGCCACGAAGCATACAAATATAAGTTTGTATACACTTGACGAATTTAAGAAAAAAACAAACCATCTTGTGCAATCTAATATATTAAAATCTTTTTTGAATCGTGCTATTTTAACTAGCACTAGATACTGGGGGCATACAAAGAAAACAAGGATAAAATATGAACTTAGATATGAAATGTTTGATGATAGAGAAATCCTTTCATGCGCTGTAATTCTCATTATTGTTACCGACTTAATTATCGATGAAGAGATTACCTATCCATTTGATGTTTCTCACTACACAGGGAAACAAATAGATCCAATTAACAGTTTTCATGAGTTAATGCATTGGTTGAATTTAAGTTTGAATGAGTTAGATCGTAGAATACTAGATGCTGAAATAATGATGAAGGTCAACGGAGATTTCGATCCTATATATGAATATTACACACCTGACATCATTAGAATTTGCACTAAAGAAAGAATTGATAACTTTTTAGATTATAGTTTCTTTCCTGAAAAGGAAAGGAAAATCTTGATTGCACAAAAAAAAATGGCAGAAGACTACAGAAAAAGTCGGAAGATTAATTGAGGGTTTGATATATCCGAACAATAGTGCAAGCCGTTCTGATAGACACGTCCGCTCTCGGCACAGAACTGTCTGTAAGATTAGATTTAGCTCTGCGCCATTAGAGTTCCAAATTAAGTCTAAGCTGATACATAAAATGGACGATAGATTTTTTTCAGCCACGTTTTACTAATCGAAAAAGCCCTCTCAAAATCATAGCGATAGCCTGATCTACATGAGGAGTCTGTGCTAGCACAACATTTTCCAACTCAGTAAGTCCATTGTTCAGATCCTTGTAAGAAAAACCGGCAAATTCTTCCCGCCCTCTCCAGTTGCGTTGCTGCATTCCGTCAGATGCCACAATATTCAGAGACTCCGTGATATCTTTTGCACATCCACCAAAGCCTCCCATAATAAAAAGGGGTTGTTTAGCACGAAGTGATAATACAGCCTCTTCTGCTATACCGGGCATTGCCCCCTTATACTTATCAACCTGCCCGCCAAGAATAATACGGGCATGTGTGTCTTGTAACATAGCATGTCGCATTGCTGTCAAACCTATTGCCCAATCTTCATCAGAAGGAATAGTTGCTATGTAATGGGCTCGTTCTGCCATTGGTAACGGCTCGCCATCGCGATTGAACAAAACAAGTCTTGCCATTCCTTTCAGGTCCGCACTGAGCCTTTCCAAGTCACTGGCATCTTTTTGCATATGCACCGGCCATGCAAGATAGTTCAATATACTGGAACGTTCATCCCCCTCATCGGCATCTCTTCTATGGCGTGCTACTAACTCAAATAACAGTTCAGTAAAACCATTAGCACGTAGATCTCCGCCATAAACAATCCTGGCTCCCAAGGCTAATAAATGACGCGCAATTTCTGTCATCGCGTCATATAAATGCTGTTTACTTAACCCCAATACAGGCATATCTGGGCTATCTGATGTAGATATTGCAATAATATGCTGACTAAGCATTTCACGATAAGTCATGATGTTCCCTCTGCCAGCCATTCGGTAAAACTTCTAAGCCTGATACCGGGTTTAACTTCTTCAAATAATCGCTCTTCTTCCGAACTTAAGGGTGGGTCAGGATATACAATTGTAGGTTGCCCAATACCGGGGAACTTTAAACCAGCAAGTGAAATTAACTCCGGCGCACGTGGAACAAACTGCACTGCACTTTGTTTAGTATTAACCAATTGTATACGACAACGCCACAGAAAATCTTTCAGAACCTCATCAAGCAGGCGTGCAATAATGATATTAATTCGTTCAGCCTGCTGGGGATCCATTCTCACTATGGGGACATTTCCCATATAAGGAAATCCCCTTTCATCCAATTCGCTAATACAGTTGGCAACAACTAAAGGTACACTATTACGTTTAGCTTCTATAATCTCTCTGCGACACCACTCACGCGAGGAATAAGAGTCGGTATGTATGGCAACAACTGCGCTTTGCGCCAGCTGTTTCAATAGCACCTGATGAAACCGAAGCCCAGCAGGGATATCATGGACATCAAAGAATGAACTTAACCCATGTCCACTATGTAATTGCTCACGTATCAAACGAGCAATCCTCTCTCCATCTTCATCATGTTTAGAATGGCTAAGAAATATCTGAACTTTCTTGAGATAATTAAGCAAATCATCTTCATCTTTTTCTGGTTGTTTCAGATGTTCCAGGTAATGGCGCAGCATCCTGCAAAATTCGTATGTAAGCTCACTAATCAATCGTATATGAAGATTTGCAGTATTGTTACTCCCATCCTGTATCCATTGGTCCCAGCGCAATGCCTGCTCTTCCAGTCCAAGATTTAATCCTTCTACTTCAATAGCAATGGGGAAAAGATGTGTACCCAGTCCAGCTATTTCCGACTGCGCGGATAGCTCCCGAAGGTAAGTCCCCCATTCAGGATCATTTGCCATACATGATTCTGCAAGTATAAGGACTGCGGTGGTCTCTGATTCTGAAAAATTGATCGGCAACGGCTTCCCCGTTTCAGGTAGAGGCTCAGAACGAAAAATAACACTTAAACCGGTTCCTCCAGCAACGTTCTGATAGAGTTCCCGACGAAAGTGTCCCCGCAATATTTCAGCCAGTCCAGCACCAGCGGCGAAATCCGGGTGCCAAATGATATAAACAACAAGAAATGGTTTTGCTAAATTCGTCTCAAGCATATTATGCATTCCTTAAGCGGCGTTCACGAGTATTTCTTATCAGAGTATTACTACGGCAATTGGCTTGTTCGATATATCCCCTACACGACGAAATGTTAGCTGTAAAATTAGCCCAACTTACCCACAGTGCATATCCAGAATCAATATTATCACTGAGTCGAGCGGGCACATTCACTCGTCCAGAAGAATTTGATAACAATGTTGGTAACTGGACACCAATAAGTCCATGTTGTTTATCAAGCGTCGCTTTAATTTCCCAGTCAATATATTTCCTCCCCCATGATTCATTACCGACCAAGACAATAGAACATGAAGTCCCTGTGATATAACACTCACGAATACGTCGCATGACATAGTCAATATCCTCACTATCAACTCGACGATCAAGGGAATTATCCGTTACAGCCTCATATTCGTCATGAAATTTTTTTGAGAATTCATTATAGTAATATTGGTCACCATCATGGTGGTAACTTAAAAAAACCTTTCTTTTAATTATTCCGCTATTATACATATCTGACCCCTTAAATTTATCTTAGCGTAAAAACAATCTAATCACCATAGTAAATTAGTTCTTATAGCAGGAACATCCGCGGGATTTTTCTTTGCTGCTGGTTCCATAACATTTCTTTCATCAAATGCCTGGTTAATATAAAATTCACTATTCCCTATAAAATCTGAATACTTAACTAGTGAGCAATAAACATCCATATCCTCATACTGAGGGACGACTTTTGAAAAGTTATGATTTTTTTTAATTAACCAAGGGAGATAATGTTCATAACCCCAATCAATGGTTCTAATTCCAATGCCGCAATTGCAAAAAACATCACTACATACACCAGAGCTAAATACGCTCGAATATATTTCATCTCTAATTACACCGATTAATCCAGCAGGATTCGCCCCCCATAAAGATGCTTGAATTTCTGAGTTAATGAAAGGTCTGTTGGCAGTTTCTGTACCTATGAGTACTACTGTTACGGTAGAGTCACCAAGATAGTCCTCCCGAATTTTCCGCATAATGTAATTTTCACTGACATTACTGCTGATATCCCCGTCACTTACGGACTTGTCAATAAATGACGCACCACCAAATGCTTCAATGATTCCGTCCTTCAAATCTTGTTCGTTTGCATGATGATAACTCAGAAAAGTTTTATGCATTACTCCTCCCACTTAGCAATATCGATGTTAAAAATACCACTAACTTCCTCACAGAAAAATTTATTAATGCATTCAAAATCAGCCATCAATTGGCTGAAATGATAGTAATGAGTCTGGATTATTCCAATTGGTGTTAAATGATAAGTTAAAGAAACATTTTCACCGTTAGAATCCTTATCCCTCGTCAATACAATATCGTTTGTTGAGATGTACTTATGCCAACGCCTGTAATTATTCTGATGTTTGGTAAGCAATTGATTCAGTTTTTTTAGCATTTTATTAGATATACGATACAACTCCATATCTCTTTTCCGCTTAACATCCAGCACTCTTATTTCAACACGAATGAAATTATAGATATCATATAAAGAGTTAAAAACCTCCTCAAATGAGTCAGAATGTGGATCAATTTTGAACACACTTCTTTTAGTATCAAGAAAATTGCGAACAGATCTTTTATATAGCAAGTCAGAACTATCAAATAAAATATTTAACCCACCGAAAGTTAATTTTTCTAACTTTAATGAATATTTTCTCTCTAAAATACCGAAAAACAAAAATATAGTAATCAATGATAATATAAGAATTGAAAGGAGCGATTTTACAAAATCAAAATTTGATATGATATTTTTTATAAACCACCATTGTGAGGCCGGTAAAAAAGAGAAGCACCCCATTAAAATAATTGCTATTAAAATAATTCCAACTAGTAACAATCCCCTGACCATAAGCGAATCCTTATGAAAAATTTCAATCAAGTTGCATTTTTATCAACATACTGAAAAAAAATATTATTCACTATTATCAATGAGTTAAAGCCACATAACACAATTACTAATTAATGCTCAGAGATTACTATACCCTGATTCGGATTTCTCCGAAATCCTTCAGGATATCAATTTCACTTTTCGCAGCCTGATTAAAAATTTGCGTATATCTGATGGAATGCATTGGAGTTTTCTCTAGACAAGCAGTGGATATCTTCATCAGCTAGCTGTCTGTGGCAATGCAGGACGGTCACAGATCACTAAAACATAATGCACCGGCAGAGTACCGATTGTACCTTATCCCCCCAATGGGCATTGCTTCTTCTTACAAGTGCATACATTTCTTAGAGGGGGTCATTCTGGTGGTCTTGACAGAAAAGGAATTCAGGTTTAGCTTACTTATTAGCCAGTTATTGGCAAAGGCGATCCCAGTCAGAGGAGCCAAATTTAGAAAAGCTCGCTTTTTAGCGGGCTTTTTGCTTTTCTGTACTCCGAACAACCACAATCAGGTATACGTTCCAGCCGCTTACCGTTTCTGGCCGTCATATTGACGACGTTCTGGCGAGCAACACAATAATAAACAAACCGCCAATACCCGCCGTAATAATGCCGACAGGCAGTTCCTGCGAGGTCAGCAACGTTCGGCTGACAATATCGCCGCCGCACAACAGCACAGCCCCCCAGACACCACAAAGAGGCAGTAAAAGCAGATGCTTAACGCCAGAAAAGTACCGACACAGATGTGGCACCATCAGCCCAACAAAGCCGATCACTCCCGTCAGTGCCACTAAGAAAGAGGTCGCCAGCGCGCAGCACAGGAAAATTTCCATCCGCAGGCGGCTGACGTTAATCCCCAGCGATAACGCCGTCTGCTCACCGGCCAGCATGCCATCCAGCGCACGCCATCGCAGCAGAATAAAAGCGCTCAGTAATATCAGGCTCAGTAAGGCGAAAGGCAGATTGCCCCAACTGGCTAATCCCAGGCCGCCCAGTGACCAGAACAGCACGGAACTGGCGGCACGTTGATCGCCAGAAAAAATGAAATAGCTGGTTAACGCGCCAAACAGAAAGGAGATAGCAAGCCCACTGATAATTAACTGCTCAGCCCCACGTTGCTTTTTGAAGTGGAACAGTAATATCACCGCCATAGCGGAGCAGATCCCACCAACAAATGCCGATACGGGGAGCGTCAGCGTGCCAAGCTGATTGCCGAATCGGGTAATGACCAGTACCGCGCCCGCCGATGCGCCCGATGACAGCCCAAATAAAAATGGATCGGCAAGATCATTACGTGTGGTGGTCTGCAACAACGCGCCCACTATCGCCAGTCCTGCCCCTGTAAGTACAGAGAGGAGCGTCCTCGGCACGCGTAAATCAATCACAATTCTGCTGACCATATCCGATACCGGCACATCTGCAATCCCTATCGCCCCCAGCACCTGCAACAGCGATAACGAAACAGCGCCTTTGGCAATACTGAGTAACATTAATCCTGCCAGTACCACCACCGCGCTCCACATCGCCCAGTAGTAACGGTACGAAGTGAAACTCATTGTGCAGCCGTCTGATACATGGCCCGAGCCAGTTTTTCTACTGCTTTGACATTCGCAGGGCCTGGCGTCAGTTCAGCATATTGCAGCTTCAGATAACGTTGGTGTTTCACCGCTGGCGTGAGTTTCATCAACGGGTGATTTTCCAGGAAGTGACGAAGCTCATCAGCCCCACTTCCCGTTTGATAATCCAGCAGAATGATAAAGTCCGGCTCAGTGGCAGCCACACTTTCCCAGGAAGTTGTGCCCCAACTGATATCCAGCGCCTCCATCGCATTTTTACCACCAGCCGCTTCGATAATGGCGTCAGGCATCGCATATTTCCCGCTGGTAAAAGGTTTATCCTCTCCCGAATCATAAACAAACACGTTTAATGGCCGGGCTCCTTTCGGCGGTTTGGGCAGCGCCTCCAGCGTCTTTTTCCAGCGATTAACCAGCGCCCGAGCGTCATCTTGCTTACCAAAAATCTTCCCCAGCGTCAGTACGTCATTATAAAGTAGATCCATACTGGCTTTACGCTTATGCGCGGCAGTAAAGACGCAACTTTCGCTCAGAACAAAAGTCTTGATGCCATATTTATTAAGTGAAGAAGGCGTCACTTCACCCCCTACTTTCATGCCATAATTCCAGCCTGCGAAAAAGAAATCTGGATTAACCGCCAGCAATGTTTCCAGAGAGGGATATTTCGGTGCCAGTTCAGGGATCGACCCCATTGCTTTTTTAAATTCCGGCGTCATTTTGTACCACCCGCTGATGCCGGTCAGACCGACGATACGATCCTGTAAATTCAGAGCGAACGCCATTTCAGACATATTAAGGTCATTAATAATCGCTCGCTTTGGCGGTTCCGTGAACGTCACGGGTGTTCCACAACTTTCTATGGTGACAGGAAAATCCGCAGCCTCTACTGCCGATACCGACAAAATAGCAACCATGCCTGCAAGCAATTTTTTCATCACAATCCTCAGATATTTATTATGCATAGCCAGGAACTTCAAAAATACGCAGCGCTTTCCCCGTATCAGGGTGTGGTACGGTAAAGCAGGTCAACCCAAAAACGGGATAAAGGTTTTCAGACACCAGCACACGCTCCGGTGTGTCGCAGAGCACCATTCTTCCCTGCGACAGAAGAAGAACGCGGTCAGCAAAAGATTCAATCAGCGACAGATCGTGCAATACCGCCACCACCGTTATCCCCTTGTTTTTCACCAACGAAAGCAGTTCCACCCGACCGGAGGGATCCAGATGGTTGGTTGGCTCATCAAGCAGCACCAGGCTCGGCATCTGAGCTAACACCCGCGCCAGCGCCGCCCGCTGCCTTTCTCCGCCAGAAAGCGCAGACAGCGACCGCTTTCGCAACGCCAGTAATCCCGTCTCTTTAATGGCCTTCGTCACGATGGCATCATGCCTGTCGCGTGGTGCATCCCGGGCGTGCGGGATACGCCCCAGCGCCACATAATCCTCAAGAGCCAGCCTCAGATCGGGCGTATCATTTTGCGCCAGAACGGCGATCTGCTTTGCCCGCTGCTGCCGCGACAGCGCCGAAACAGACTGGCCCAGTAGCTGAATATTGCCCTTCTGAAGGGGGAGTTCCTGACTTATCGCCCTCAGTAAAGACGTTTTACCGCTGCCGTTAGGCCCAATAACGGCCAGGCATTTCCCTTCCTCAACCTCAAAGCGAATTGCACAAAGCAGTTCTCCGCCTCCGGGCCGCTGTAGCGACGCAATATTGACGCTTAGAGCACTCGCCGGGTGATCACTGGATGCGACGAATTGCACAATACTTAACCTCTTCCATGATCGAACCATTAAATAGATATGTTATATCATAACAATTAACGTTAACAACCCTGAGATACAAGGCGATTTCAACCGGGGCTCCGTACTATTTTTCATCTTGTCTGCGCGTGACGGATAAAATCATTTTCTCTTTCCGTCTGTCGCGGTAGTCTCATAAAAGCCGTTAATATGTCGGCAGCAATATGAGTCATCATTTCTCCATACTAATAACTAAAAAAACAGCACAGACAGGATAACTATGGATTCCACCCTCACCTCCACGCGTCCCCAGGATGAGACGCCTTCGCTTAATCGCGCGCGCCGCGCCGCATTAGGAAGCTTCGCTGGCGCAGTCGTCGACTGGTACGATTTTCTGCTCTATGGCATCACCGCTGCCCTGGTGTTTAATCGTGAATTCTTCCCGCAAATCAGCCCGGCGATGGGTACACTCGCGGCGTTTGCCACCTTCGGCGTTGGCTTTCTGTTTCGCCCGCTGGGGGGTGTGATCTTCGGCCACTTCGGCGATCGTCTGGGCCGTAAGCGTATGCTGATGCTGACCGTATGGATGATGGGTATCGCTACCGCACTGATTGGCATCCTCCCTTCTTTCGCCACTATAGGCTGGTGGGCGCCGGTACTACTGGTGATATTACGGGCTGTTCAGGGTTTTGCCGTCGGTGGCGAATGGGGTGGCGCGGCATTGCTGTCGGTTGAAAGCGCGCCGGAGAACAAAAAAGCGTTTTACAGCAGCGGCGTTCAGGTGGGTTATGGCGTAGGGCTGCTGCTCTCGACCGGTCTGGTCTCGCTGATCAGCACGCTGACGACCGATGAACAGTTTCTGAGTTGGGGCTGGCGCATCCCATTCTTGTTCAGCATTATTCTGGTGCTTGGTGCCTTATGGGTGCGCAATGGCATGGAAGAGTCCGCCGAATTTGAACAGCAAAAACAGGAAACACCACCGGCGAAAAAACGCTTGCCGGTTATGGAGGCGTTGAGCCGCCACCCTGGCGCATTTCTGAAAATCATCGGCCTGCGCCTGTGCGAGCTGCTGACGATGTATATCGTCACCGCGTTCGCCCTGAACTACTCCACCCAAAATCTGGGCCTTCCGCGTGAGCTTTTTCTGAATATCGGTCTGCTGGTGGGGGGACTAAGCTGCCTGACGATTCCCTGCTTTGCCTGGCTTGCGGACCGCTGCTTCGGTCGTCGGCGTGTCTATATTACAGGTGCCTTAATCGGTACGCTCAGCGCATTCCCGTTTTTTATGGCGCTTGAAGCCCAGTCAATCTTCTGGATTGTGTTCTTCTCCATCATGCTGGCCAATATTGCTCATGATATGGTGGTCTGCGTACAGCAGCCGATGTTTACCGGCATGTTCGGTGCAGGTTATCGCTACAGCGGTGCCGGAGTCGGTTATCAGGTCGCCAGCGTCGTGGGCGGCGGGTTCACTCCCTTTATCGCCGCCGCACTGGTCACCTTCTCCGATGGGAACTGGCACAGCGTTGCCATTTACCTGCTGGCAGGCTGCCTGATCTCTGCCGTTACGGCGCTGTTGATGAAAAATAAACCACACGTCTAATCCCTGTACGGGGGCCGTCTGGCCTCCGTCTGTTCTTACGCAACGTCTGACTTTTGTTTCACATTCCTGTGACATACTATCGGGAGAGCAGTACACCTGTGGAACAAGGAGACAGACATGAATAATAAGGGCGCCGGCCTGACCCCGTCTCAGGCGCTGGATAAACTGGACGAACTCTACGAGCAATCGGTTCAGGCTCTGCGTAACGCAATTGGCAAGTATGTTAAAAACGGGGAACTTCCAGACATTACAGCCCGAAATAATGGCCTTTTTGTTTACCCATCGCTTTCCGTTTCCTGGAGCGGCAATGCGACGAATCCCCCCAAGACCCGCGCCTATGGCCGCTTTACCCATGCTGGCTGCTACACCACAACCATCACCCGTCCTGCGCTGTTTCGCCCTTACCTTGAAGAGCAATTAACGCTGCTGTATCAGGATTATGACGCGCATATCGCGGTTGAACCGTCCCATCATGAAATTCCGTATCCTTATGTCATTGACGGTTCCGAGCTGTCGCTTGACCGCTCCATGAGCGCCGGATTGACGCGCTTTTTCCCCACCACTGAACTGGCGCAGATTGGCGACGAGACCGCAGACGGTTTGTTCCACCCCGGTGAGTTTTATCCGCTCTCTCACTTCGACGCGCGCCGTGTCGATTTCTCGCTGGCGCGACTGCGCCACTACACGGGGACGCCGGTTGAACATTTTCAGCCCTTTGTTCTGTTTACCAACTACACCCGCTATGTAGACGAATTTGTGCGCTGGGGATGCAGCCAGATTCTGGACCCGGACAGTCCCTATATCGCACTTTCCTGTGCTGGCGGGATCTGGATCACCGCAGAAACCGAGGCTCCTGAAGAAGCCACCTCCGATCTGGCATGGAAAAAACACCAGATGCCAGCCTGGCACCTGATTACGGCTGATGGCCAGGGGATTACGCTGGTGAATATTGGCGTCGGGCCGTCAAACGCCAAAACTATTTGCGATCACCTGGCGGTACTGCGCCCGGACGTCTGGCTGATGATTGGTCACTGCGGCGGCCTGCGTGAAAGCCAGGCGATTGGCGACTATGTGCTGGCGCACGCCTACTTACGTGACGATCATGTGCTCGATGCCGTACTGCCGCCCGATATTCCCATCCCCAGCATCGCAGAAGTTCAGCGCGCACTGTATGACGCCACAAAAATGGTGAGCGGTATGCCTGGCGAAGAGGTTAAGCAGCGGCTGCGTACCGGTACGGTCGTCACCACCGATGATCGTAACTGGGAGTTGCGCTACTCCGCCTCCGCATTGCGTTTCAACCTGAGCCGCGCCGTCGCCATTGATATGGAAAGCGCCACAATTGCCGCCCAGGGCTATCGCTTCCGTGTACCTTACGGCACGCTATTGTGCGTCTCCGACAAACCGTTGCACGGTGAGATTAAACTTCCCGGCCAGGCTAACCGTTTTTATGAAGGTGCAATTTCGGAGCACCTGCAAATCGGCATCCGCGCCATTGATCTGTTACGCGCAGAAGGCGATCGCCTGCACTCACGTAAACTGCGCACATTCAACGAACCGCCGTTCCGTTAAGGCATGAAGGTGTCTATGAGCAACCCAACTCCCCTTTCCGCCCTGCGTAATCTCCTGATTGCGCAGGGGCTGGATGGCATGATCGTTCCTCGCGCCGATGCTCATCAAAGCGAGGACTGTACGCCACACGATAATAAACTGGCCTGGTTAACGGGCTTTAGCGGTTCTGCCGGACTGGCGTTAGTGCTTCGCGACCGCGCATTGCTGTTTGTGGATGGCCGCTACCAGGTTCAGGCCCGCGCCGAAGTCGATCGTAATGATTTTGAAATTCATCACCTGCATAACGAGCCGCTTGCGGAGTATTTGCAGGAACAGGTTGCCTCCGGCGCACGTATTGCCTTCGAACCTCTGCTGATGGTCAATAGCCAGTTTGAGACACTCTCAGCCACCCACTGCGAACTGGTGGCGTTAGACAGCGATCCGTTCGACGTTGTATGGCAAAACCGCCCCGCCGCCCCCTGCGGCATCATCCGGGAAATGCCCGTTGAAATCAGCGGTGAAAGCAGCGCGCAGAAACGCGCGCGCATTCTCGACGAACTGGCAAAACAGCAGGCGGATTACCTGCCGATCACCCTGCCGGATAATATCGCCTGGACGCTGAACGTGCGCGGCAGCGACCTCAACATGGTGCCTGTTCCTTTCTCGTTTGCGTTATTGCACCGCACGGGCGAACTGGAATGGTTCGTTGATGAAAAGAAAACTCAGCAGTTACCTGAAAGTTTGCTCAGCACGCTGACCATTTCCCCGCCGGGTGAGTTCCTTGCACGCTGTCAGCAACGCGCGGCCGGAAAGCGTTTCCTGGTTGATAAAGATTTCGCCCCGGTCGCCCTGCGCTTCGCCATTGAGCAGCATGGCGGTGACGTCATCTGGTCAGCAGATCCGATTACGCTAATGAAAGCGCACAAGAACGAAACCGAGCTGGCAGGATACCGCGAATGCCATGAGCAGGACGGCGCCGCCTGGGTTAATTTCCTCGCCTGGCTGGCGCACGAAGTGCCGCTGCGTGAAGCCGCAGGCAATCCGATAACGGAGCTGGAAGCCCAGGAAAAACAGCTGGCTTATCGCCAGCAACAACCGGGATTTCTTGAGCAGAGCTTTAACACCATTTCTGCATCGGCAGGCAATGCCGCCATGTGCCACTATCATTCAAGCGAGAAAACAAACGCGCCAGTCACAGCCCAGGAGATGTACCTGAACGATTCGGGCGGTCAATATCAGAACGGTACGACAGACACGACCCGTACCCTCGCATTTGGGCCGCAGGAGCCGCAGCGTCGGTTACACTACACCGCTGTGTTGAAGGGCTTTTTGTCGCTGATTACCCTGCAATTCCCCAGCGGAACTCAGGGACACCAGCTTGACGCCTTTACCCGCCGGGCGCTTTGGGATCTTGGTCTGGATTACGATCACGGAGCGGGACACGGCGTAGGCCATCAGCTACTGATTCATGAGCAGCCGCACCGTATCGCCAAAAAAGTGAACCCCTGGCCGCTGGTGGCAGGCAACATCATTACGATAGAGCCGGGCTATTACCTCGCCGGACAATACGGTATCCGCATTGAAAATCAGGTCGAAATTGTCGAAAGCCGCCCTAGTTTCTGCAAATTCGCCACACTGACGCTGGTGCCGATCGACTTAAGTCTCGTGGAATTGCATCTGCTTAGCGAGGCAGAAAAACTGTGGATTGATGAGTACCATCAGCAGGTAAGAGAAACATTATCCCCTCGCGTAGAAAGCAACGCCCGCCCGTGGCTGTTCGCCGCCACTGCTCCCATACGGGTGCGCGCAAATTAACCCTGTATGCTGAAAACCAAAAGCCCGCTAAAAGTGGGCTTTTTGGGTAGAGGGTCGGGTTTGTGCCAGGAGGGGACGTTGGTATTTTTAGTATCTCGTTTTCAGTTCCTTAGCAACTCTGCGAACTTCATCGTTACATCAACGTGTTCTCCCTACCTGCCTCCGTTGCTCTGAAAACTAAGATAAGAAATGAAAATTGTACACTTTAATAATGAATTAAATGCAGCGCAGGCAAATGATAGTGCAAGTAAACTGAACACATACCAGTCATCGGCCTGATCTCAGGACTTACCATGCGTTTGTTAAATATCTTTGTCTTTTTGTTTACTGCACTTGTAGTAGTGAAAACTATTCACGATAACCCTCCTTTTCTCTGCTCGATATTTTTGTTTCATCTCCTGAGTTCAGCGTTAGTCATGGGCGCGTTTTCCTTTTGTTTATTTTCGATACTGGAACTGGCGTCATGGCCATTGCTTAAATCTATAGACTGGAAGCTGGAAAAGAGATGAATACTCCCAAACTTTCAAGCTATCTCAACCAGTTTCAGGTGCTTATCAAAGTGGCAGAAACAGGTAATCAATCAAGGGCGGCTAGAGAACTGGGGTTGACCCCTTCAGCTGTCAGCAAGAGCCTTACCCAACTTGAGGAGGTTGTTGGCAATGCGCTGATTTCTCGCGAGTCGCGTCCAATTCAGTTAACGGCAAGCGGGAGACGAATACTTCAGGTGGCACGACGGGTGATTGCTGACATTGAAGGACTGGCTGCCAGCGTAGAAACTGAAACACTGCGTATCAACTGTTCAGTGGCGTTTGGTTGCACCCACATTCCGCATATTTCAAATGCCTTTCAGCAGTTACACCCTGGTGTGTGCATTAACGTCACACTTGACGACCGTCTGATTAATCTGGCGCGCGATGAGTTTGATATCGCCTTAAGGATCTCTTCGGAAGCGGCACAATATGAAGACGATGATACGTGCCTGATGGATATCAGCTGGTTCTACTGTGCCTCTCCGGAATACCTGAAGTGTCATCCGCCGATTTACACCCCCGCCGATTTACGTTTTCATCAGTGTCTGGTCTACCCGCAAATGACCAGCGAGGGACGATGGACATTTCACCACGGAGTCAAGAGTGAAACGGTAAAAGTAATGCCCTATTTTTCGTGTAATTCCAGCCTGCTATTGCTGCAAAGAGCGTTAGCCCATGGTGGGGTTGCCTGTCTGCCGGATTATCTGGTGAGCCATTATCTGGATTCCGGGAAGTTAATACGTGTGTTGCCAGCTCACGATCCTGGCGTCACACATCGTTTGCAGGCCATTGTCTCGCCTTCAGTACAGGAGGACAAAACTATTATTCATTTCCTGGACTTTCTGAAGACTGCATTACGGGAAAAAATGTGATGGCGCGTTGATCATTGACGACACTATCTGTGAATAACATTCACAGTTATTGTTATATATCACTGCGAATCACAATTCAGCGATGCTGTCATCGGGACAATATTGTTTTACCAACATCTTCGTTAAAAGATGATCTTACAGAAATAGATTCTGTAATGACTAAAACCCTACACACATATTTATGGTTCGACAGAAAGCCAGAAAATATAAGTCTCTTTTAAGAGGTTGAAAATGATGGTAAACAGTGAAGATGCAGTGATTAAACATAGAATCCCATTCACCACCTACGATCTCGGATGGGTAGTATTGTGCATCGGCATGGCGATAGGCGCAGGTATTATCTACATGCCGATTCAGGCTGGTGTAAAGGGAATATGGGTATTTGTTGCCTCTATTTCATTAAGCTATCCAGCAATCTACTGGCTTCAGGACTTGTACCTTAAAACCTTAACCCAGACCCCAGCCTGTGACAGCTATGCAGAAATTATAACCCAGTATCTTGGTAAAAACTGGGGAGGATTATTAGGCGTCGCTTACTTTTTAATGTTGCTAATGGGTATTTTGAATTATGCCATGAGTCTGGTAAACGACAGCGCTGCGTATTTGCATAGCTACCACATTACCGACGATTTTTTATCCAAAACAGCATGGTATCCCCTGATTTTATTAGGTGTGATGGTGTTGATTGCTAACCAGGGTGAAAGATGGTTGTTTCGTATCTCCGGACCGATGATTTTCTTTAAACTTGCCGTGATTGTCTTTCTTGGCGCGGTAATGACCCCGTACTGGAGTATCAGCAATATCTCTGCTTTTCCTCCTGTCATGAGCTTTCTACGGGATGTTTTGCTAACGCTGCCATTTACGTTGTTTTCAATTTTG
Organism: Citrobacter sp. CK180; assembly: GCF_030333655.1. NCBI lineage: Bacteria > Pseudomonadati > Pseudomonadota > Gammaproteobacteria > Enterobacterales > Enterobacteriaceae > Citrobacter > Citrobacter sp. CK180. The sequence goes on from NZ_JAOWFM010000027.1 coordinate 16,119, forward strand.
TTTGTTCAGATCCTCAACCCAATGAACATCGCGTATCGCAAACTGGAGTCCGACCCGGTTATTGCTTCACTACGAGCGATCCGTGCTACGCGCATTGCCTACATCGTACTTGTCGTCAGCGTGCTGTTCTTCGCCTTCTCCTTTAGTTTCTCTATTACCAAAGAGGAGGCAGCGTCAGCCCTTGAACAAAATATCTCTGCTCTGGCGCTGGCATCACAAATCATGCCGGGAAATTTAGTGAGCATACTTTCAGTAACACTGAATATCTTTGCAATATTAACGGCATTCTTCAGTATTTATCTGGGGTTCAAAGAAGCCATTATGGGACTAACGGTTAATATGATATCCCGCATCTCAGGCAGCGAAAACATTAACCGCAGGTTGCTTTCAATCATTATTGCCGTAGCGATTGTCGTATTTCTCTGGGTTTGGGTCAGTTTTGATTTTTCAGTGATGCTGCTCATGCAAATTTCTGGCCCAGTATTTGGACTGGTAGCCTGTTTAATACCATTCTATCTGGTGAAAAGAGTCTCGGCGCTGGACAACCTGCGAGCCGGTAAAAATTATTATGTTGCATTTTATGGCGTTCTTCTTTGCATCTTGCCCTTTTTAAAATTTGTTGAATAAAATTGACCAACAAACCTGGTCGTAAATTATGGATGTGTATATGAAAAATATGAACAGTCACCCCCTGAAATTATCAACCCGCTTAACACAAATGGGGCGGAATACTCGCGAGCAGCACGGTTTTGTGAACAGCCCGGTGTATCGCGGTTCAACCGTTGTATTTGAAACTGTTGAAGATCTCGAAAACAATCGAGCGGCCTTTGCTTACGGTACTCTGGGCACGCCAACTATTAAAAATCTGGAAGATGCATGGACGGAGCTTGCAGGGGCTGCTGGCACAGTGATGTCACCTTCTGGACTGGGCGCCGTGGCCCTGGCGCTAATGACGACACTCAAGGCAGGAGATCATCTCCTGATGCCGGACTCCGTATACCGCCCAACGCGTAATTTTTGCGATCTCACTCTGCAAAAATTTGGCGTCACAACCACTTATTACGACCCGATGGTGGGAGAAGATATCTGCGCACTGATCCGCCCTGAAACCAGCACGCTATTTCTGGAGTCTCCCGGTTCGCAAACCTTTGAGATTCAGGACGTCCCGCTGCTTACCCGCATTGCACGTAGCCGGAATATTAAGACTATCATCGATAACACCTGGGCAACGCCGCTGTTCTTCCAGGCACATCAACACGGCTGCGATATCTCTGTGGAAGCCGGGACCAAATACCTTAGTGGACATTCTGACTTGCTGATGGGGATGGTGAGCGCTAATGCCGAGACCTGGCCTGCGCTACGTGCCACCTATGACAGTATGGCCATGTTACCGGGTGCAGAAGACTGTTTCCTTGCCTTACGTGGTTTGAGAACGTTGCATATTCGCCTGAAAGAAGCGGAAGCACGGGCACTGGCAATTGCTCACTGGCTTGCAGAACAACCTGAAGTCAAAACTGTACTCCACCCCGCAATGCCGGATTGTCCGGGACATGAAATATGGAAGCGAGACTTTACGGGATCGTCAGGGCTGTTCTCTGTGGTGCTTGATCCCGTATTCAGCAAACAGGCGGTAACACGCATGCTGAATGACATGCAGCTGTTCGGAATGGGGTATTCCTGGGGCGGTTTTGAAAGCCTGATTATTCCTTTCGACTGCCGGGAATATCGAACTGCGACAACCTGGAACAAGAAGGGAGAAACCCTTCGGCTCCAGATTGGCCTGGAAGATCCGGATGACCTGATCATCGATCTGCGTCAGGGGCTTAATCGGCTGCATTCATTGACGTAATCGGTTTTTGCGGCTCGCAAACCTGCAAAATTTGCTCTTTCATCCATAAATGTCCAGGTGAGTTACTGAGCTGTGGGCTGTAATAAGCCTTCAGAATATACTGGGGTGTCGGGAATGGAGGAGCAAACACCACAAGATTTTTCATATCAAAAACAGATGAGATGCCCCGCTTGGGAAGCGTGATGACCAGATCAGTATTTGAAACAATGAGCGGGGCAATCATCAGACTTGGCAATTCAACAACAATTCGGCGGCGTACCTGCTGACTTTCCAGATAACGGTCGATAGCACCACGGGATTCCAGCCATGGGCGTACTACCACGTGTCCGGCGCTAAGATAGCGCTCATGGGTAAGGGAATCATGAATTTCAGGATGACCGCGTCGCACAGCAACCACGTAATCATCAGTAAAGCAGGTAATGGACTCAATACCTCGTCGGGGGTTTTTCTGCTCTTCTTCAAAACCAAGGGCAAAATCGACTTTACCCGAAAGCAGATCTTCATCGGCGTTAAAATCGCGTGAGTAGATAAGCTTAATGGTAATGCCCGGCGCGAGGCTGTTAACTCTCGCGATCAGGCCAGGCAGAATCACAGCGGCAGTGTAGTCCGTGGCGGCAAAAGTAAACGTCTCCCGGCTTTTTTCCGGCTCAAAGTGTTCAGGCTCATGCAGGCAAGTCGAGAGACTGCTCAGAGCGGCGGAAACGTTGGCGGCAATGCTCTCTGCTTTTGACGTTGGCACCATGCGTCCGCCGGTGCGCACAAATAAGGGATCATCCAGTGAGGCACGTAAACGATTGAGCGCATGGCTCAGCGCCGATGGACTTAGCGCCATTTCGTTAGCTGCTTCCGTTACGCTCCCATGCCGATAAAGAGAATCGAAGATAAGCAATAAATTCAGATCGGTCTTGCGCAACGTCGACATCATGGTTCTTTTTTCCGGGGCAAATTTGAAAACAGCGATTAATGAATATTATACATTTTATTGTTGCATAAAATGCAGCGAAAGCATGATTAAAAAAAGATAGTATATTTCCAACAAAATGATTCTGAAGAGGCAAAACTATGTCTACCCCTGTATTCCGTCAGGCCACTGCCGCCGATGTCGATCGTTGCTATGATATTGAAATCACATCCTACGAAGGGGATGAAGCCGCAACGCGCGAGAAAATTGCCACCCGTATTAACCGCTATCCGGAAGGTTTCCTGTGTATGGAGCTGAACGGCGACGTTATTGGTTTCATCAATGCAGGCTGCGCATGGGAAGTCGTGATGTCTGATGAAGAGTTTAAAGAACTGGTTGGACACGATCCGGATGCACCCAATGCCGTGATTATGTCTGTCGTGGTTCACCCGGATTACCAGGGCAAAGGATACTCGTCGTTGCTGATGCGTGAATTCGTAGCGCATATGAAAGCAATGAACAAAAAAACCATTCACCTGTTGTGTAAAGATCGCCACGTCGATCTGTATGCCCATTTTGGTTACCAGTATATAAAACCGTCAGAATCAGACCACGGTGGAATGGCCTGGCATGAAATGATGATGACACTCTGATTTAACGATCCAGACACGACTCTTTTTCTGTTCATCTCCGGTTTGCGCTGACAGTTTGCTGTGGTTGTCAGCGCCTCCTCACCTGATTTTTTTATGCAAAATACTCAAACTGCTCCGCAGACCCTTAAGCGTACCCTGCATACACGCCATCTTTCGATGATCGCTATTGGTGGTTCTATAAGGTCGCTACGGTAGTAATTTTCATTGTGCTGGGATTACTGATGATTACCGGTATCCTGCGTGGGGCACCTGACGCCGGGTTGCATAACTGGCAAACAGGTTCAGGGCCATTTGCAGGCAATATCTTCAGTATGATCGGCGTGGCGATGGTTGTTGGTGTTTCTTTCCAGGGGACTGAACTGATAGGTATTGCCGCAGGTGAGGCTCAAGAGCCAGAGAAAGCCATTCCGCGCGCCATGCGCCAGGTTTTCTGGCGAATTTTGCTGTTCTACGTTTTTGCGATTCTGGTGATCAGCCTGATTGTGCCTTATACCGATCCGCACCTGCTGCAATCCGATGTAGATAACGTCAGCATGAGTCCGTTTACACTGGTATTCCAGAATGCAGGGTTATTATCCGCCGCGGCGATCATGAATGCGATTATCCTCACCTCCGTGGTCTCAGCCGGTAACTCTGGGCTATACGCTTCAACCCGCATGCTCTTTAACCTGGCGCGTGAAGGAAAGGCTCCTGCATTTTTACCCATCTGACACGTAACGGCGTGCCGCTGCTTGCTTTGCTGGCAACTGCCATGGTGTCGGCACTGTGTTTTTTATCGTCGATGTTTGATAACGCATCTGTCTATATGTGGTTACTGAACATGACGGGAATGACTGGCTTTATTGCCTGGTTAGGGATTGCCGTCAGCCACACTACCGTTTTCGACGTGGATATGTACAGCAGGGCCATAACGTTGACATCCTGCCTTATCGTTCAGCGTTTTTCCCTGCGGGGACTATCTTTGCCTTCTTACTCTACCTGGTAGTAACACCAGGCCAGAACTATCAAGCGTTTTTGCATGACAAAATCGACTGGTACGGAGTGGCGTCCACCTATATCAGTATTCCGATATTTTTGGTGTTATGGACGGGCTATAAGATAACCACTCGCAGTCGATGGATAAGGTATGACGAGATGCGTTTTAATAAGCAGGAGTAATGGTTATATCTGTTGTCGCCAGCGTTTAACACTTTTTAACGCACAGTCAATCGCCCTGCAAGATAGCGCGGGAACAGCGGCGACCACTCACTGGCGATCGCCGTAAGCTCACCTGATTATTCTCCATGTGAATGTAGCTGTCCTGTGTTTTAATCAACGTCTGCACCTCGCTTATAGCAGACTATTCACTTACGTCAGACTGTGTTGCGTCAAAACGGACGCCACGATTAACCATTTTCTGCCTCTGGCGATCTTAATCGGCTCATAATTCGGGCCGATTAAGATACATGATTACACCGTCGGGATGGTGCCGCCATCTATCACATATTCGGTGCCGGTGATGGCGGCAGCATGAGACGACGCGAGGAAAGCAATGAGCTTCGCCACCTCAATGGGCTTTGACGGACGACCAAGAGGAATACCCCCGAGTGCATTCATGATGATTTGCTTACCGCCTTCGTAATCCGTTCCCGCCTGCTTCGCCAGTCGCTCTGCCATAGCTACCGAAGCTTCGGTTTCGATCCAGCCGGGCGCAACACGAACCACACGGACCCCCTTCGGGGATACCTCTTTCGACAGGCTCTTGCTGTACGCCGACAGCGCAGCTTTTGCCGCCGCATAACCGGTGGTCGATTCCGGTAACGGCAGTTCACGCTGGATAGAGGTGACGTGAATGATAACCCCGCTGCCCTGTGCCAGCATCCCTGGCAACAGCGCACGATCTAAGCGTACCGCTGGCAGCAGATTAAGGTTGAGTTCCTGCTGCCACTCCGTTTCGCCCAGTGCTGCAAAGCCACCACCAGGTGAGGTAGAACCGCCCGCAACATGGATGATGACGTCGACACCTCCCAGATGCATCTGAACGGCTTCAGCTACTGAAGCACACCCGTTGACCGTGGTCAGGTCCGCCGCCACGAAGGCGTCGGCGATACATTCTGTGGGCGTATGACGCGCGGTGGTTAACACCCTGGCTCCCAGTTGCTTTAATAATCCAACGACCGCTTTGCCGACGCCTTTGGTGCCGGCAGTAACCAGTATGCGTTTGTCCTGAAAATCAAGATCTAACGACATCAGATAATCTCCAGTGTGTTGATCTTGTCGCCGACCAGGCCGAAAGCATGTTTAAGCACGACCGGGCTGCCGGGAAAATTACCGACGACGTTTGAGGTGACCGTCACCCGGTGGCCTTCGGTGAGGAACTGAACCGGCTCAACGCTGTAGTCAAACGCGGCCTGTGCGGCACGTTGCCATGCCTCGATCGCTGCGTGTCCCTTATGCGTTTTACCTTCGTCTGTCACGACAGCATCGGCGGTAAAACAGTGCTTAACGTTGGCAATATCTGCTCCGTTGCTGATCGCAAAATAGTCAGAAATAGCGTGCGGTAGGGCTAATGACATGGCGCTTTACTCCCGTTGTTTACAGTACAGGAATTTTCAACATAGACTGTGAAATTGACAAGTACGCACGAAAAAGTGAGCAACTGAATTATGAGTAAGTTATACACTCCAGAATCTGCCGCAAGCGGCGTGGAGCATGTGCTGCGACTGCTGGAAGGTCGCTGGAAATTAATTATTCTTTTTCATCTGTTCGATGGAAAGGTACAGCGCTATTCTGATTTTGAAAAACTGATCCCGGGTATTTCACAGAAGATGCTGGCTCAGCAACTGCGACAACTGGAAGCCGACGGCATCGTATCACGCACGGTGTACCCTCAGGTGCCGCCGAAAGTGGAATATCGCCTGACCGAGTGGGGGCAAGAACTGTGCCCGGCCCTTGATGCAATGCTGAAATGGGCGGAAAAACGCGAAGATTAGTTGTCACTGGAGCCTTTTTGTCGTGAGCGAAAATCACTGATATCCGGTTTTCGCTCGTAGCAACCCCTGGGGCACAATACACTGTTATTGTGTCCCCAGAGACAATGTTGACGTAGTTCTTGCGACACGTTCCATATGATTGAAGTAAGACTATGGAGAAGTTAAAGTGACAGTGAGTTGATAACCTCCCCTCCCCCAACGCCCCCCTGGTCTGATGGACATTTATCACCCAAACTTAAGCCAAAGACATGGTCTGCGTGGGCATTGTGCTTTACACTGCGCGCTGTAAAAACTGAGTAGATAAACGATTAACCAGGCGGTAAGGCGATGAACGGAACAATCACAACGTGGTTTAAAGATAAAGGTTTTGGATTTATCAAAGATGAAAACGGTGATAACCGCTATTTTCATGTGATTAAGGTTGCCAACCCTGAGCTGATTAAGAAAGACGCGGCGGTGACTTTTGAACCCACCACCAATAACAAAGGCTTGTCCGCTTATGCTGTGAAAGTCATCCCGGAAAGCAAATATATCTATATTGCGGGCGAGCGCCTGAAGCTCACGTCGATCAAGTCTTATCTGGTTTACAGCGAAGAAGTGCCAGCCGATACTCGAATTGATAAAGAAAACGCGGTGCTCTCTGTGGGCGTGCTGATGAGTAGTATCAGACCCAAATCAGCCGCAAAGCCCGGTGAAATGCGCTCGCTGAGAAAACTGGCAATCACCACCTTCCAGGGAACGACGTTAATCTTCTCGGAAGATGAGATAGACATAGAGGCCACGGTGAAACTGCTCAAGTAATTCATCTGAATCCCGTGCCGGAATCCTGCGCCATTCATAAACAGAATTCCGGCTCGCGTGCGCCAGGTACAGACGCAAAAATTACGGGTATAATCACATACATTATTCAACGGTTTCAGAAACGAAGATGACAAAACTCACCTTACAAGAGCAGATGCTAAAAGCGGGATTAGTAACCAGTAAAAAAATGGCCAAAGTCCAGAGAACGGCTAAAAAATCACGAGTTCAGGCGCGTGAAGCAAGAGAGGCTGTGGAAGAAAATAAAAAAGCGCAACTTGAGCGAGATAAACAGCTAAGCGAGCAACAAAAACAAGCGGCTTTATCTAAAGAATATAAAGCGCAGGTGAAGCAACTTATTGAAATGAATAGAATCAGCATTTCAAAAGGCGATATTGGTTTTAACTTCACAGATAATAACTTAATTAAAAAAATAGATGTGGATAAGGCGACGCAAGCCCAGTTGATTAATGGTCGCCTCGCCATTGCGCGTTTGGTTGTTGATAACGGTGGGGAATGTGAATACGCGATTATCCCCGCAAGCGTAGCCGATAAAATTGCACAGCGAGATGCTAACAGTATCGTCTTAAATAGTGCGCTTAGTCAGGAAGAGCAGGACGAAGAAGATCCGTATGCTGATTTTAAAGTGCCTGATGATTTGATGTGGTAATCAACGTTTGTCGATCAGCGTCCGGCGTGCCGGGCACTGAAAGAACTGAATGCCTATGACGGAAAGCAAAAAGCCCGCTAAAAAGCGGGCTTTTCTAAATCTGGCTCCTCTGACTGGACTCGAACCAGTGACATACGGATTAACAGTCCGCCGTTCTACCGACTGAACTACAGAGGAATCGTGTGAACGGGGCGCATATTAACGACGCCCACGAGCATTGTCAAAGCCTGAATGCACAAACACGTTCGTTTGCCGAAATATTCTTCATTTCGTTGGAGATTCAGGCTGAACAGGCGATTTTATGCGCTCAGGACGCGGGTATTTCCATAGCCAACGACCGCTGACCATACGCCAGTAAAACAGTGCGGCGCGCACTGCCCAGTCAAAGAACATCCCCAGCCAGACTCCGACAACGCCCCAGCCAAGCACGATCCCCAACGTGTAACCTGCAACCACACGGCAGCCCCACATCCCCAACATCGAAACCCACATTGCAAAACGTGCATCCCGCGCCCCTTTAAACCCTGAGGGCAACACCCAGGACGCAGACCAAATCGGCATAAACGCCGCATTCAGCCAAATCAGAACCACGACAACATCTTTTACATCCTGATCGTGGGTATAAAACGAGGCCATCAGTCCCGCAAACGGCGCGCTTAACCATGCAATTGCGGTCAGTCCAATGGTCGATAGCCAAAACACATGACGAAGCTGAATCTCTGCCTGGGAAATCTGACCATTCCCCAGTCGTCGGCCAGTGATGATTGTCGATGCAGAACCCAGCGCGTTTCCGGGCAGGTTGATCAGCGCGGCAATTGAAAAAGCGATGAAGTTACCGGCAATAACGCTGGTCCCCATCCCCGCCACGAACATCTGCGTTAACAATTTCCCACCGTTGAACAAAACAGATTCGATACTCGCAGGGATACCAATCCCCATCACTTCCCAGATAATGGTGAAGTTCAGCGGCTTAAAATAGCTCTTCAACGTAATGCGCAATGCCGGGTTAAAACCAATCATCAACACCCAGATAATGGCGACGGCTCCGATATAGCGAGAGATGGTCAGCCCGAGTCCCGCCCCGACAAAACCCAGCCCCTGCCAGGAAAAAACGCCATAAATCAGGACGCTGCTGATCATGATGTTAAGAATATTCATACCGCCATTGATCAACAGCGGAATTTTGGTATTTCCGGCTCCACGCAATGCGCCGCTGCCAATCAGGGCGATGGCCGCAGCGGGATAGCTGATCACCGTCAGTTCCAGGTATGTCAGCGCCAGAGCCTTCACCTCGGAAGACGCCTCCCCGGCCACGACATCAATAATCTGTTCGCCAAAATAGTGAATAACCGCCGCCAGCACGATGGCAAAAAGCGTCATAATCACCAGTGACTGTCTCGCGGCAGCCCTGGCGCGACGACGATCACGTTTTCCCAGGCTAAACGCCACAACCACGGTCGTCCCCAGATCGATAGCAGCAAAAAACGCCATAATGACCATGTTGAAGCTATCGGCAAGCCCCACCCCGGCCATCGCCTCTTTACCCAACCAACTGACCAGAAAGGTGCTCAGCACCCCCATTAGCAGTACGCAGGTATTTTCCAGAAAGATAGGCACGGCAAGCGGGGTGATTTCACGCCAGAAAAGAACCTTATAACTCTTACGTTTGGCATACCAGGGCGTACGAGAGACGACCTGGCGTAAGGCTGCGGAGACGTTCAAAGTGGACCTTAATGAAGAAAGTTGAAACCTCATTTCAAATAATGAGGGAGAATCCAAAAAGCTGCAAAGTTTTTTCCCTGTAAAATGTCTGCAATTGCAACAAACTGTTGAGAGAAGCAGCAATTGAACCGCCACCAGGGAAATGAGGTTTGACAAAAGATTTTTCGCCGCTAAGATAAGCCTCCACAACGATTCCTCTGTAGTTCAGTCGGTAGAACGGCGGACTGTTAATCCGTATGTCACTGGTTCGAGTCCAGTCAGAGGAGCCAGATTTTAGTCTTGAGATATCTCAGTGAGTCTTGAGGCGTTTTAAAAGCAGCAGTTAAATTGAACCGGTTGTCCTGATAAGGATTGCCGGCTTTTTTGACGCCTGTAGTTTTTGGACACCCCCACAGACCTCTCCTGCCCCCTTCCCACTTGTTCTCATTTGCCTACTTTTTTCTTTATGAGATATGTTATGTTATAACATATCCATTATAATGTAATGCCAACCTATGAAACTTAAGCCTTCTTTGATAGCTCTCGCAGTAGCAGTAAATACTTCGCCTCTGGCCTATGCAGCAGATGAAACCATCGTCGTCACCGGCAGTGACGTATCCGACTATTCCGCCGAATCCGACTCGGCACGTCTTTCATCCGGCTCAGCCTCACGTCTCGGTCTGACCGATAAGCAAACGCCACGCCATACTGAAACCATCAGCGCCAGAACCATTACGGCTAAGGGCAAACGCACGCTCACCGAAGTCGTTGAGACCGCCCCGGGCATGTCCGGCACCAGCTCACCTACGCTCTCAAACAGCGTTTCACTGCGCGGCTTCTCCGGCGTTTCCTGGCTGCTAAACGGCGTGGCCGTACCCGGTAGCACCATTCAAATCGCCGACCCGGTTCATTATGAAAACGTGGACATCCTGTATGGCACAGGCTCCGTTTTAAATGGTCTGAGTTCTGCCGGTGGCAGCGTCAACCTGATATCACGTAAAGCAACCTTTGGTCGACAGCCAGTGGAAGCTGACTATAGCTGGTCAAGCTATAACAGCCATCGCGCCCACATCGGCGCGGGCGGTACGCTTGTTGAGGGTATAGCTGCTGGCCGCGTGGATGTAAGCGCATCAAATACCGGCACTCAGGTTGATAAAGATCGCAGCCGCCCGAAGCGTGTCAGCGCACAGCTCCTGCTGACGCCGACCGATAACACACAGGTTACTTTTGACATCGATCGTAGCTTAACGGATATGCGCAATCCCTATTTCGGGACGCCTGTCATCAACGGCAACGTTGATCGCGACTTGCGCCATGTAAACTACAACAACATTCAGGATGCGCATATCCGCAGCCAGGCAACCTCATTCCAGTCAACCCAGTCCTGGTATGCGACGCCTGATTTAACCTTTGATAACCAGTTCTACTATTACAAAGGTTTCCGCGAATGGCAGAACGTTGAACGCTATTACCCGTCAAACAAAGCGGGCTATGTTACCCGTGATTCTTATGGCGATCTTGCTCATGATGACAAGCTGACGGGCAACCGTACTATGGTCACCTGGGATCACCCGATTGCATCATTCGCCAACCGCGTGACTGCGGGTGTCGATTTTTCAAAACGCGAATTCCAGTACTATTCTAACGGCTTCCCGGGGGGCGAAGATGTTCTGCTGACCAACCCCGCCTCCAATGACTTTCGCACCGGTGCGGGTGGCAAGATGCGCTCACCTGTTCGTCACATCACTCAGAACCAGTATGCCTTGCTGCTGGAAGACAATCTGAATATCACTGATGCTGTCGCCCTGTTAAGCCAGTTGCGCTATACCAACCTGGACATGCACTGGAATTACCAGCAGGACAATAAAACCATCAATCGTAGCTATAGCTTTATGAGTGTTGGTATTGGGCCGAGCTGGGCCATTAACGAAAACTGGACGGTGTATGCCAACTATTCCACAGGTAAAGAGCCCGGCAGCGATATCTTCTTTATCAGCCCTGAACAAACGTCCCTGCCACTTACAGAAGTTCAGCAATATGAAGCCGGTGTAAAAGGGACATTCGACCACGGCGAAATGAAGCTGGCCGTTTACGATCTCCAGAAAAAAAATCTTTATCAGCAATCGGCTGTCCAGGCCGGTGTATGGAATGCGGTTGGCAAGCAGACTTCGCGCGGCATTGAGTTCAGCGGATTGATTAAACCGCTGGATAGCGTCACGCTGGCGGGTAATGTGGCTTATACCCATGCGCGCTTTGACAATTTCAAACAAGGTACGCAGGACCTTTCCGGCAATCAGCCGCGCTATATCCCGGAGTGGACGGCTAACCTTTCTGGCCGTTATATGCCGATTAGCAAACTGGGGCTGGGCGCGCAGCTCCACTATGTTGGCAGTAGCTATAACGATGATGCCAACAAAAACAAAATGGGCGATTACACGACTGTCGACCTGAACGCCGATTATGAAGTGATTAAGGACGTTACCGTAGGCACCCGCGTGCGTAACCTGACGGATCGCTTCTACACCTGGCAGCGTACTTATACAGGGCAAGAAATGATTGCGCCAGGTCGAACTTACGAAGCCTATGTCAACATGCGCTTCTGATGAAACGCCTGGCCTCCCTCGCATTGCTGGCAACCTTCGCCAGCTTTGCACATCCCGTTACGTTACAGAATTGCGGAAGATCCTGGACGTTTGAGCATGTACCACAGCGGGCAATCGTCTATATGCCGACCGCAATGGAAAACATGCTCGCATTACGTCTGGGAGATTCCGTGATCAGTGCTGTCGGTTATCGGCCAGATGAAGATACCGCGCCCTCCCCCTGGTACAAACCGCTAAAAGCACGTCTCGACAGTTCGCCCTGGTCGGGAGAGGCTTTGCTGAGTTCCCGGCCAGATTTTATCTATTCTGGCAGCTACTACTGGTTTAACAGCCCGGAGACCGCCGGTCGTGAAAGGATGGCTGAATGGGGAATTGGAAGCTGGCTCATTGAAGGGATGTGCAATGGCCTGCAAAGTGGCCCTCCTGCGCCTGTAACCTTCGACAGCATCTACGACGAGTTGCGTAATATTGCGCGCATATATGGCGTGGAGCCGCGCGCAGAGGCGCTTATCAATGAACTGAAGCAACAGGTCGCTGCTGACAGCCGCATAAAACTGCCACGCAGAACGCTCATGTGGTGGTATTCCGGTACGGCAACACCTTATGTGGCGGGCGGTTATGGCGCTTCTGAGCTGTTAACCAAAACCATCGGCAGTAAAAATATCTTTGATAACAGTGCTGAACTGTGGCCCGCCATGAGCTGGGAGGTCATTGCCGAACGGGACCCTGACTACCTGATCCTGGGCGATCTGCAAAGGGGGGGAGATGTCGACAGCGCCCGGAGCAAAATCGATTTTCTTGAACGTAATCCCCTCACCGCAGGCATGAAGGCGGTTAAAGCAAAACGTTACATCATTTTACCTGGCTATGACATGGACGCATCTGCGCGTTCAGTTCTGGCCCTTCACCGACTAGTCACACAAATACACGCTAAGGAACAACATGACCTTTCCAGCCCGCGAATTACTGAAAAACTGGGACGAACAACAAAGCGCCTACATCGCTCACCGTGAAGAACGCTATAACGCCGCGCTGGATGTTCTGGCAATGCTATATGGCGAAGAATTCCATGTGGTGGATCTGGCCTGTGGTCCAGGCTCATTCAGCATGCGTCTTCTGAATCGCTTTCCGGCGATAAGAGTAACGGCTATTGACCTCGACCCGCTTCTGCTTACGCTGGCCAAAGAAGCCTTATCTGAATACAGTGACCGTATTCAGTTCTTCAGCGGCGATATTGCAACAGCGGATTGCTTTGCCGCTATTACCGACAAACCGCAGGCCGTTGTTTCCAGCACGGCCATCCACTGGCTGCTGCCGGAACAGCAGGTCGCGCTTTATCGCAACATCTTTAACCTGCTGGATGAACATGGCTTATTCATGAACGCCGATCATCAGCGATTTGATAATTGCAATCCATGCCAGAAACGGATTGCCCAGCTTCATGACGAAGATACGCAGAAAAAAGCCTGGACAGCGGGAGTGCAGGACTGGGATAGCTGGTTTGCATCGGCCACCCGTCATCATGAGCTGGCTGATTTGATGGACGCGCGCACCGCTATCTTTAAAGACCGCCCGACACCGCTGCCCACCACGGTCGAATTCCAGCTCGCCGCCCTGCGCCAGGCGGGTTTTAGCGAAACGGGTACTCTCTGGCAATTCCTGGATGATTATGTGATCGCTGGCTGGAAATAATCATGCTGCGTTCTCCTGTTTTTCGCCTTTCCATGCTGTTTCCGGCCCTGATGCTGGCGTTTTGCATTGCCATTATGTATGGCCCGGTGACTTTTTCCATGAAGGACGTGGCAAATGCCATACTGGCAGGCTACTGGCATAGCGATACAGCGGGAACGCTTCATCAGCGGATCGTATGGTCTCTGCGTATGCCGCGCACCCTGCTTGCTGCGCTGGCGGGTGCCGCATTAGCGCTGGCCGGAACGGTGCTCCAGTCGTTGACACGTAATCCTCTTGCCGACCCCTGGGTGTTGGGGATCTCATCCGGCGCAGGGTTTGGCGCGGTACTGGTCATTGCGCTTGGTCTCAGTGCGGGCTGGGCCGCTGTACCTGCCGGGGCGTTCTGCGGCGCGATGCTGGCTTTCGCACTGGTGCTTTTCATGGCGCGGAAATCGCTATCCGGCCAGTCCAGCCGTTTTATCCTGACCGGCGTCGCCGTGACACAGCTTCTCTCCGCCGCCACATCATTAACCACGCTCTGGAAAACGGATGCAGACACCACGCGAGGGGTGATGTTCTGGCTGCTGGGAAGCTTTGCACAGGCATCCTGGCTTCAGGTACTGCTTTGCGCACTGGTGCTGTTGCCGATATTTCTGCTCTGCTGGTGGCGGGCAATAGAGCTGGATGTGCTCACGTTTGGCAATGTGACGGCGGCGTCGCTTGGTGTGGACGTTGGCGCAATCAGGCTCGCCCTGTATTGTTTATTGACCTTATTGACTGCGGTCATTGTGGCATGTTGCGGAGCAATAGGTTTTATTGGGCTGACCGTGCCTCATATCGCCCGCATATTCATTGGTCATCGCCATCGTTCGCTGCTGCCGGCATCCATGCTGTGCGGCGCGACTTTTACCGTTCTGGCTGATACGCTTGCCCGAACGCTGTTTGCGCCCCGTGAATTACCCGTCGGCATCCTGACGGCGATGCTCGGGGTTCCGGTATTTCTGTTCCTGATTTCACGGACTTCCCGATAAAATACTGACGAAGGCGATCCCTGGCAGAAAGCCCGCTAAAAAGCGGGCTTTCTGCCATTTATCCGTGACGAGCGCCACCGCAAACGCTCAGATAAGCATTTCCGGCCTGAACAGCGCGCTCAGATTCATTGTCTTGCCCGACACCATAAACTCCCCCTTCCCTGTATAGTGAATCGTCTCAGGGTGTTCCGGTGATGTGGCCACATGCGCCTTCACGACCTCAAAAATGAAAAAATTGTAGCGTTCCACCAGCACATCATCATACAAACAGCACTCAAAATTCGCATAACATTGCTGGATCAGCGGGGCATCAACCTCATCGGCTTCCTGTGCCGTAAGATTAAATTCGGCAAACTTATCGATGTCAGCGCCAGACGTGTTGCCGATTCGCACGACCGTCTCGGCCAAATCCGTCAGCGGAACGTTGATCACGCATTCCCGGCTATGACGGATCATCTCAAAACTGTGGTTGCCGCCCGAAATCATCAGCCCGACCAGCGAGGGAGAAAATTCCAGAACGGTATGCCAGCCCAGCGTCATGATATTGGTCTTTCCGTTCCATTTGGATGACACCAACACAACCGGGCCCGGTTCTAAATACCGGCGAACCTGACTGACCGGATAATCAACTTTAGTGATAGCTAAGCTCATAAGATGACTCCTGTTAAAGTGTTCCACAAAAACAGGCCACACTGCTGCGGCAATACCTGAGCAGTCCTCGCACTACAGCATACTCTCTCTCGTCATATCGCAAAAAATTAACCATACTAATAAAATGGTTTTATGACCGTAATCAGGGTTCCGCGATTCACCTCTGGCAGGCATGACCGTCTGACCTACACTTTTAACAATAGAATTTCAGGCCAACCACAACAACTCAGTGCAGAGGACATTATGGTATCTCTACCTTTTACCCGCTCACTGCGGTTTACGACGGGCACCGAGCTGGAACTCCAGTTAATCGACAGAAACGATACCAGGCTGGTGGATAAAGCGGATATCGTGCTGGCCGATATGGCGCACACTCAGCAAATAAAGCATGAGCTAACCAAGTCAATGATTGAACTGAACAGCTCAGTACACTCTTCGGTGTTTAAACTGCATGAAGAATTATCTTTATTAGCCTGTAACGTCAGGGAAGTCGCCAGAAAACACGGCTGCGATGTTACCGGCGGCGGCCGCCATTTAGATGGCGACTGGCGAGAACAGGTGATTAGCGATTTACAACGTCATCAAAATCTGGCCGTACGCTATGGCTACATCACCAAAATGGCCTGCGTATTTGGGCAGCATATTCATATTGGCGTTCAGGATGGCGATGACGCCATTTATCTGTGTCATGCGCTTATTCCCTACCTGCCCCATTTAGTTGCACTCAGCGCCTCTTCGCCGTGGCTGGATGGCGTGGATACCTCTTTTTCAAGTTCCCGCTTTACCGGGCAGAACGCCTTTCTGAACAGTGAACTGATTGAAAACATCTATAACTGGGACGAGTTCGTCGTATTTTATAACGAGATGGTCGATGTCGGGATCATTAAAAGTATCAAAGATATTTACTGGTACGTCAGGCCACAGCCTGCTCTGGGCACAATTGAAATCAGAATATGCGATATGCCGCTGACAATATTTCATGCCGCAATGCTCACAGGCTATAGCAAAATACTGGCTCAGTATCTGTTAGCCAACCGGACGAATATCGTCAAAAAACATCATGCTATTGAAAAATACAATATCTTTAACGCCCGGCGCGATGGCTTACAGGCCAGCTACGTCAACACGTTAACCAGGCAGCGTCAGTCGCTGGCGAGTCAGATATTGCAGACCGTAGAGAACCTGTCATTACGCACCCACAGTGATGAGGATAAGTACGTTCTGCAATATATTGCCCGGTATGTCAAAAAGGGCATCAATGATTCAGACAGAATACGCAGTATGATTAAACGCGCGGTGGACTTAAACACCGTCATGGAACGTATGCGAAAAATGCTGTTATCAGCGCCAAAGAATTATAAAAAATGATGCACACCAGGGCCGAAAATGGTTATTCGGCCCTTTTATCAGGCAACTGTAGTAATACGTTCCCGAGCGTTACGTTTTGCCTTCTCGCTTAAGGGGTCGGAGACACCATCTCGTCCAGAATGCTACAGACCTGTTTCCCGCTCATATTCCGATACCCGCATTCTTTTATTTTCGGAATTCGTTTAGGCAATCCCTTCGCTATTGATTCCGCCTGCTCTCAGCGTCAAGTGCACTTGCCTCGCTTATCACGTTACGCTTTCTGTGGCACTAAATGATTAACCCTCCTAACTAATTGGGTATCTATTAGCAATTTCTCTAACTGAAATGGATGATAATCATGGGATGGGACACAAGAAGCGCCGGAAACTGGGCAAAACATCACGCCGAACCGGGGCCAACGAATAACTGTGCATCGTATGCGCGCAAGGCCATAAAGGCAGGGGGCGTGATCGTAACAAACACGCAAAACGCCAAAGATTACGGCCCAATGCTGGAGTCTGCGGGGTTTAGAAAAATATCTTCAACGCAATCCCCCAGAGCTGGCGACGTGGTAGTGATTCAGCCTTACGCGGGAGGACACGCCGCCGGTCACATGTCTATTTACGACGGCCAGGATTGGTATTCAGACTTTAAACAGCGGGATTTTTGGGGCGGTCCTGGATACCGTTCGTCAAAGCCAGCGCATCAAATGTACAGGAAGGATTGATGAAAGCCCTTTATGTTGTTCTCATGATATTTGCAATTACCGCGTGCAGCTCAGGACGCGATAACGCAGAACGGCGTGTTTCAGATTTCTACACTTACTATCTAAACGTGTTTGCAAATAGTGAAGGGAAAATAAAGCCTGCGCCTGAAAAGATGGATGAATATATTTCGAAGGATACGCTAGCCCAACTAAATATTATCTCTCATATTTATGAGCAGGAGATTATCGACACCGATTACTATACATATGCGCAAGATTATTCAGCAGATTGGATCCCCTTATTGAAAGTTGGAAAAGCTAAAAACTGTTTTGGTGGTGAATACGTCGATGTTTGGTTGGGTCGACAAAACAATCAGACGTATCAAATTGGAGTCTACCTAAAAAGAGAGGGCGGCAAGTGGAAAATATACAGAGTAAAGAATGTTACCGCCGGTTATGAGCATTACATATTTGACGCGCACGCCATTGAGAAAGCGAAGCAACATGCTGCAACCACCAATTAAATAGGGAGATTATGACGGCCGCTAAATTAATCCCAATTCGCGGCCGTCCTTAACAGTCATTATGCTTTTCTTTCGTCCTCAGGTGGATTCAACAACGTCAGCGCTACAGAATGTTTTATGATTCAGCCGTCGTTTAAGGATATAAGAGCCCACTCCCGCCAGCGTCAGTCGCTGGCGGGTCAGATATTGCAGACCGTAGAGAACCTGTCATTACGCACCCACAGTGATGAGGATAAGTACGTTCTGCAATATATTACCCGGTATGTCAAAAAGGGCATCAATGATTCAGACAGAATACGCAGTATGATTAAACGCGCGGTGGACTTAAACACCGTCATGGAACGTATGCGAAAAATGCTGCTATCAGCACCAAAGAATTATAAAAAATGATGCACGCCAGGGCCGAAAATGGTTATTCGGCCCTTTTATCAGGCAATTGTAGTAATACGTTCCCGAGCGTTACGTTTTGCCTTCTCGCTTAAGGGGCCGGAGACATCATCTCGTCCAGAATGCTACTGACCTGTTTCATCACCCTTCCCGCTTCGGTAAGCCCGTTCTTTTCCTGTTCCTTCACCCACTCAGACTGAATCTCCTGGTATCGGGTGGCGGCTTTCCATTGCGCAACGTCTTCAGAGTGCAGGACCCTGACCGTCGCACCGCTTTTTTCCAGATCGGCGACTTGTGTGGTGAAACTTTTATCCATTACGGAACCCAGGGATTGATAAGCAACGTCAGCGGCCCGTTGAATCGCCGCCCGATCGTCGCGGGAAAGGTTATCCCAGGTATTTTTATTCATCACCAGCAGGTAAACATGCCCAAGCCAGAGATCCCGCGAAACCAGCACATCAGGCGCGAATCGCTGAGCATTTAACGCATAGCCGCTATCCACATTCAACATTAATCCGTCGAGACTTCCGCTTTGTAAGGCCTTGTAGGTTTCATCTCCCCAGGGCATGGTCACAGCTTTAGCGCCGACATTTTTCAGAAACCCCTGGTGCCAGAAACTGGCGGAGCGCCACGTTCCCCCCTTAAGTCCTTCAGGATTACTCAGCGCGGTAGTGCTAAAAAAAGCCAGCGGATAGCCGGTCGCAATGAAAACATTCACCACATTTTCTTTCTTGAGTTCTGCCGAAAAATCCGGGATATCCGCATAAACGCGGCGAAAGAAAGCAACCTGCTTTTCCCCGGCAGGGCCGACGGGGAAGCTTTTAAAGATTTGCTGCAATGGTAATGCCTTAGCCGCATATTCAGGTACAACAACGGCCATATCCGCTTTGTCCCCCTTTCCCGCCAGAGCCAGAGCCGTATAACCATCACTTAGCTCACCTCCCCAGTGCGCCTCTACCTTCAGGCGACCACGCGACTCTTTTTCGATTGCGGGGAAAAATACGTCATTGATAAAACGAGTGCGCATTCCACCCAGCGGTTCATGGTCGCTGTAGATTAGGGTTTGCGCAGCCGAAGCTGCACCGGGAAACATTAGCATCGCAAACAGAACGGCGATGCATTTTCGTCCTGGTATAGTGGTGAGCATTTCTCTTATCCTTTTGAGAATCATGATGATCGCAGTCGCTGATGAAGCTTAAACAACGGGTTCAGACAGCCAGCGCTGCCCTTCGGTTTTCATCTGCTGTTCGAGCGCACTACCGCGCGTTGCGAATACACGCGTGACCGGAAATCCGCTTTTTTCCAGCAGGTATGCCAGCGCGGCGTATTCTCGCGGGTATTTTGCTACCGCGCTTTGATCAATATCGACCACGCCCAGCGGGAAGGTAAAACTCCCCATGTCATAAATGCTCTGGCGTCTGAAGAGCTTCCACACGCCATCGCGTTTTTCTGCCATATCGTAAAAGCGATTATGGGTCACCATCCCCAGATTCAGCTTCACATTCTCGCCGATGATCATGGCATTGGTTTCTACAATGGCGCGGTTGACGCTGCTATTGAAGGTCACTACCGGCGTGCCAATCAAATGCTTGGTGCGGATATCAGAGGCGCCCATACGCATTGAGCCGTCAACAAAATCGCTCGCCAGCCCTTCAAACCAGGTTATCTCAATGGTGCCATCCGGGTGAAACAGCCCGCGAAGTTGCTCCCATTCGCCCAGATCGCGATGCATCCAGCCAGTGAGAAGATCGGTAATTTGCTGACGATCCGCCAGGTGATTGTGCATAATTTTTACTCCAGCCAGTTAAGTGGATTCAGTTTCCTCGCCATTAACGTTAAAATCCAATAGATAAATCTTACAGATTATTCAGTTTAGATGAATGATGAGGCCATCGTATGGATCTGCGCCACTTACGCTATTTTCTTGCCGTTGCACAAGAAGGACACTTTGGCCGCGCCGCCGAAAAACTCAATATTGTTCCTCCCGCGCTGAGCATGCAGATCAAGGCGCTGGAAGAAGAGTTAGGCGGCCCGCTGTTTATTCGTACCAGCCGGAAAGTTGAGTTAACCGAAGCGGGAAAATTGTTGCAGACCGAAGCGCAACGCACGCTTGAGCAGGCGGAACATGCCCGTCTGACAGTACAACGGTCGATGCGCGGAGAAACGGGTCTTGTGCGCGTTGGCTTTGCTGGCAACGCGGTGTTCAGCGGCAAATTGACAGAAGATCTGCGCGCCTTTCGCCAGGCCTATCCCGATGCGGAACTGGTTGTGTGCGAAATCGCACCGTTGCTACAAGCGGATGCCATTTTGAGCGGCCAGCTCGACATTGGTTACACACCCGATCACCATAACGTACGCCAGCCAGAGTTAGCGGCTGAAAAAATAGGCCTCTGGGGCCGGATGGTCGCCATCGCCGACGATCATCCGCTGGCTTGTGAAACCCATTTGACGGTAGATATGCTGGCTGAAGAGCCCCTCATTTTCTACGACACCCACCGTGCGGATGAGCCGCTTTATATGATGCTCACAGAGATTATGGGTCATGTTCCGCACGTCGCCCATTGCACCTCCAGCACGCTCAGCGTACTGGCTCTGGCCGCCGCCGGGCAAGGGCTGGCGCTGGTGCCTGAACCGCTGATGCACATCGCCATTCCCGGCCTGGTCTATCGCCCTCTCGACGCGCCGGAATTATCGGCCAATCTGATGCTGCTCAGCAGAAAGAACGACAATAACGGCGCGGTAAAGGCTTTTCTGGAGATTGCGCGGAGAAACGTCAGAACCCCGTCAGACCCGCGCTGATATTTGTCGGCATCCCGGAGCGGCGCTCCACCGCCTCGTTGACGCGATGAATGTCAACGCCGTCGCCCTTCATAAAAGTACGCATCACCGGCGTGATCGGCAGCGGTACTTTTTTGTCGGATTCAAATTCAGTGCGATTACGCGATAACGGCTCATGCACTTCAATCCAGCGACTGCCGTCCGCTTCGACGGTGGTTTTCAGCGGTTGATCGATAATCTGCACGCGAGTGCCCACCGGCACATTGTCAAACAGGTATTTGATGTCATCGTTACGCAACCGGATGCACCCCTGGCTCACGCGCAGCCCAATACCGAAGTTCGCATTTGTGCCATGAATGGCATACAGCTTACCGATATAAATTGCATACAGCCCCATCGGGTTATCCGGCCCGGCGGGGACAAACGCGGGCAGACTTTCGCCTCGTTTAGCATATTCACGTCGGGTATTCGCCGTCGGCGTCCAGCTCGGCGCTTCCTGCTTACGCTCTACCGCAGTCACCCAGTTACGTGGAGTTTCTCGCCCCGCCTCGCCAATGCCAATCGGCAGGACATCAACGGTATCGCCCCCTTTCGGATAGTAGTAAAGACGCATTTCCGCCACGTTAACCACAATGCCTTCACGCACGGTATCCGGCAAAATAAGCTGCTGCGGCACCACCAGCGTCGAACCGGACTTCGGCAAAAAGACGTCCACATCGGGATTCGCTTCGAGCATATTGCTCAGCCCCTGTCCGTACTGCGCCGCAAATGCTTCCAGCGGTTGAGTATTATTGTCCGGGACGGTTATCGTCAGCGGGTTGCCGACCAGACGACTCCCTTCTGGCGGTAGTGGATAACTTACCGCCAGCGCGCTCTGGCTTGCGAACAGCAGAATAAAAGAACAAAACAATTTCACACGAGGCATCATTTCCCTTTCCTCAAATCGCAGCAGATGTCGGTTAATTATAGCTTTTTTATCGCCTTTCCGACGTTAACAGCGAATAAGCGCCACCGAAGGGAAACGATACGGCTTATCTTTATTTACCATCCGGCAGGACAATATTACTTGCCGCCAGTTGCCCCATGTTGCGGTACATCGCGCAGGCGGCTTCAACGATGGGCATTGCCAGCGCTGCGCCGCTGCCTTCGCCGAGACGCATTCCCATATGCAGATACGGCTCCAGCTCCAGGTGCTCCAGCGCAATCCGCGCGCCCTTCTCTGCCGAGAAATGCGACGGAATCAGATACGGTTTAATTTCCGGCGCAACCTGACACGCCGCCAGCGCCGCAGAATAGGAGAGAAAACCATCCAGCACAACCGGCAATCCACATGACGCGGCGCCCAGCATCACGCCCGCCATACCGACCAGGTCAAAACCGCCCACCTTCGCCAGCACCTCAACGCCATCACGCGGATCGGGCCGGTTCACCGCAATAGCGCGGCGCACAACCTCAACTTTATTGCCAATTCTGGAGAGCGGAAGATTCGCGCCAATCCCCACCACATCTTCGGCATCGCTACCGGTCAGTACACTCACAATCGCCGCCGCAGGGGTGGTATTCGCCATTCCCAGTTCGCCAACGCCAAACAGCGTCACGCCGCTTTGCGCCAGTTCGCGGGTGTAGCGCATCACTTCCAGCAGCAGTTCTTCGGCCTGAACGCGGCTCATCGCCGGGCCTGTCGCGATATTCCCGCACCCACGCGCCACGCGCATATTCACCACGCCGGGGATCGGGTCGGCATCAATCCCGACGTCAATCACATGGACTTTTGCCCCGGCCTGAGCAGCCAGTACGCAAACACCGGTTGTTCCCTGCGTCATGTTGGCCGCCTGAATGGCGGTGACAACTTTCGGCGAGACCGCAACCCCTTCATCCCACACGCCATGATCGGCGCACATCACCAGCATCGCCTTCTTACCGACATGCGGAGTGCCGTTGAGACCGGGCATCCCCGCTAACTGTACGGCCAGCGCTTCCAGGCGCCCGAGGCTGCCCGGCGGCTTGAGCAAGCCGTCGATGTGCTGCCGGGCGCGCGCCATTGCGCCGCTGTCCGGTTTGGGAATGTCACGGAGTAAAGAGATTAACGTCTGCATAAGGGTTCTCATCGTGTTGGCTGGCTCACAGCAGAGCCAGCAGGAAGATCAACTCGCCAAGTTCAATCGCCGCACCCAGCGTATCGCCGGTTTGCCCACCCAATGTGCGTTTTAATAATTGCCCAAGAATAAAAATTGCCGCCAGAGTGATCACCAGCGCAGCGACCCCGCGCATCCCCGGCATGAGTATCGCCGCGAGAATAGCGGTTAATCCCAGCGTGACGCAGGTCTGTCGCCCGGTAACTTTGCCGATAAACACGTTGCCCAGCCCTTCTTCACGGGCATAGCGATGACGATACATCAGCAATACGGCGACACCGCGCCCCGCCGCGCAGGCCATCGCCAGCGCCGCCAGCATCGGCGTGCCTCTCAGCGCCAGTTCGCTAATCACCAGCACTTTCGCCAGCAGGACAAAAATCAACGCCAGCCCGCCGTGGGTGCCCAGGCGGCTGTCACGCATAATTTCCAGCATCCGCTCCCGGCGGCGGGCGGAAAAAATACCGTCACAGGTATCCGCCAGACCGTCGAGGTGAAAACCGCCGGTCAGCAGCGCCAGCGTCAAAACGCAAAACAGGGCCGCCAGTGGAATGCCGCACCAGGACTGAAGCGCCACAAACACCAGGCCGCCAATCGCGCCCAGCAGCATGCCGATTAGCGGGAATGTCACAATACCGCGGGAATACTCCTCAAAATCCAGCCCCTGAGACCAACGGGTCGGAACAGGCAAACGCGAAATAAAAGCGAGCATCGCCCAGAACAACTTACTCATTTAATTTTGACTCCAATACCCGATACCACCAGCCAGACCTCATCCGCCGCCGCAGCCAGACGCTGATTGACCCGCCCGGCGATGTCGCGAAAATGTCGCGCCAGACGATTTTCCGGGACAATGCCCATGCCCACCTCATTGGTCACCAGAACCACCTGAGCCGGACAGCGCTGACAGGCGTCGATCAACGTGCGAATTTCATCTTCAATCGCCTGCTCCATCGCCGCGTAATCCCAGTTATCCGGGTCAGTATCGCCGCCCATCGCGAACAATAAATTGGTCACCATGGTCGTGATACACTCCAGCAGAATGGCCTCTTCGGGGGCGTTATCTGGCGTAATCAGCGCATCAAGATGCCGCCAGCATTCCGCTGTCCGCCAGTGCGGCGGTCTGCCATCCCGATGGTGCTGAATCCGCGCCGCCATCTCCTCGTCAAAAATCTGCGACGTGGCGATGTACAGCACCTGCGGCGAATCCGCGATTAACGCCTCCGCATGGCGGCTTTTCCCGCTGCGCGCGCCGCCGGTCACCAGAATCATCATACGGGCTCCTGGTGCTGTTGCATGATGGTATAAATTTTCTCAATATCGATGTGTTGTCGCATCGCATCCGCCAGCAGATCAAACTGCTGCGATTTATATTGCGCGTAATGGAAGGCGTGATCCAGCGGCGTCAGCCCCTTACGCACGCGCAGGCCATTGACCAGCGCCCGCGTGAACGCATCGCTGTCGAATAAGCCATGAAGATAGGTGCCAAAGACCAGTCCGTCGTCCGTTACCGCGCCGTCAGCGATAGCGTTTTCGCCTTTGCGTAACGTCATGGCTGGCTGGCATTGTGCATTCAGTGTCGTCTCGCCCATATGAATTTCATACCCGCGCACCGCCAGGCCAGACGCCGCCGCCAGCCATCCCGGCAGCGCAGAGGCCATCTGCCCTTCAACCTGCGTGGTGGTTTTATCCTGCGCGAAATGCGTGACGGTATTAAGCAGACCAAGACCGGGAAGCGTGCCCAGCCCGGACTCCACCTCATCAATAATGGTGTCGCCCAGCATCTGATAGCCGCCACAGATGCCTGCCACCGGTACGCCCTGACGATGCGCCTGCAACACGCCATGCGCCATTGCGCTTTCACGCAGCCAGACCAGATCGCCAAGCGTATTTTTGCTGCCCGGCAGGATTATCAGGTCCGTGCCCGCCAGTTCTTCAGGATGGCGCACATAGCGCACGCGAACATCCGGCTGCGCCGCCAGCGCGTTGAAATCGGTGAAATTCGAGATGTGCGGCACCTGAACAACGGCAATGTCGATATCACGCCTATCGGTACGCAGGTATTTGCCTTTTTGCAGCGCCACGCCATCCTCATCTTCAAGATCGACCTCCAGCCAGGGCATCACGCCCAGAACCGGCACGCCGGTCAGCGCTTCAATTTGTTCAATGCCGGAGTAGAGCAGCGTCACGTCGCCGCGAAACTTATTGATGATCACCCCTTTCACTCTGGCGCGTTCACTATCATGCAGCAGCGCCAGCGTACCGTAGATAGAGGCAAAAACGCCGCCGCGATCGATATCCGCCACCAGAATGACCGGGCATTGCGCCATTTCCGCCATCCCCATATTGACGATGTCGCGGTCACGCAGGTTTATTTCCGCCGGGCTACCGGCGCCCTCCAGCACCAGAACGTCATATTCTTGCGCCAGGCTATTGTAAACCATGAGGATCTGCTCACGCAGACGCGGCTTATATTCATGGTAGCTAACCGCGTCCATATCGGTGGCGACTTTGCCCATCAACACCACCTGCGCTTTCCGATCGCTGGTCGGTTTCAGCAGAACCGGATTCATCCGCACATCCGGCGCAATCCCCGCCGCTTCCGCCTGGAAAATCTGCGCGCGTCCCATCTCTTTGCCGTCCGGCGTGATGCCGGAATTCAGCGCCATATTCTGTGACTTAAATGGCGCCGTGCGCAGGCCATCCTGATAAAAGATGCGGCACAGCCCCGCCACCAGCACACTTTTACCTACATCTGATGCCGTTCCCTGCAACATTACTGCCTGCGTCATGACGCCTCCTTCAGCGCGTTCTCTCGCATACGCCCAAAAAATTCTTCTTCCGTTTTACACAGCGGCAACCCCAGTTGCGCATGCAGTTTGACCAGCCACGGTTGCGTCAGCCCGGCTTGTTCGATCAGTTCAGTGCGTGCAAACACCTCCCCCGGCTCACCGTATGCCAGTACCTCGCCACGGCGCAGCACGTAAACGGCATCGCTGACTTCATAAATGAGATCAATATCATGGCTGGAAATAACCACATGATTCCCCTGCGCCACAATCCGCTTGATGATCGCGATCATCTGCGTGCGCCCGGCAGGATCAAGCCCGGCAGTGGGTTCATCCAGCAGCAGGTAGCGGGCCTGCAACACCATCGCGCCCGCAATCGCCACGCGTTTTTTTTGCCCGTGGCTTAAACACTGGATCGGCTGATGACGGAAATGCTGCGCATCAACCAGGGTCAACGCATCGTCCACGCGGCGGGCAATCTCATCCTCAGCCACGCCTAGATTTCGCAGACTAAAAGCGATATCGCTGTCGATATCGGTATAAAAAATTTGTTGATCGGGGTCCTGAAAAACGGTTGCCACCTGTTGGCGCAGCGCCAGCAGCCCGCGCTTACTGTAATCCAGCGCTTTTCCCTGCCACAAAACCTCGCCTTTTTGCGGGCGCAGTAAACCGCTCAGGTTCATAAATAGCGTCGATTTTCCGCAGCCGTTCGCGCCCACCAGCCCGGTAACCGCATGGGGGGAGAAATCCAGCGTTAGCCCCTTGAGCACCTGCTCATCCTGATAGCGAAACCAGAGACCGGAGGTGGCAAGCATACGAATCCTTACAGGTGAAAATCACCCTGATACAGTTTGATATCAAGCACGGTGGTCATTTGCTGATAGCGGATAAGCACACGCGTAAACAGCAAACCCACCAGCATTGCCAGAGAACGATAGCCTTTCGGCAAACTACGATAGCCAAAACGCAGCGTTTGCGCGCGATGAATGGCCAGCGCTTCGTCTAACAGGATAAAAATAAAGCGCCATGTCAGCAGGATCTGCTCGGTCAGCAGCCGTGGCACATGCGCGCGCTTAAGCAAAATAATCAGTTGCGGAAACGGCAGATTCAACACCAGCCAGAACGTCGCCGCCAGCGCGCTTAGGCTGCGCCAGAAGGTTTCATTGGCGGTATTCAGCCCTGACGAGGTCACCCCCAGCCAGTAATCGCCAACCGGAACGCTTGCCAGTAACGAGTGGGGATCGCGGCTCACGCTGAATAAAATCGTCACCACACCCACGCTTAAAAAGCCAAACGGTATCGCCATCCAGCGACACCAGCGCCAGAACGAAATCCGCAGCAGCCAGCAGCTCAGCCCGGCGATGAGCGCCAGTTCAATACCCTGCCCCAAAGGAGGCAGGGTAAAGGCCAGAATCATCATCAGCAACCAGAGCAAAAACTTACGCACCGGCGTAACATGAAGCCAGCGGCTCTGGTAGCTGAGTCGATCAAGCCCGGTCATCACGGCGCTGTCTGCCTTTGCTGTAACCGAGAATATAGAAAATCACCGCCGCGCCAAGCGAACCTTGCAGCGTAAACAGCAGACTTTCAATTTCACCGCTGGCCGGTTCATACAATGGCTGGAACCACGGTTCATAGTGCGGCGCCACCACCTGGATCTGGCTTTCCGCTTCGCCGTCAGAGCCACCGAACTCACCGCCATGATCGATAAAAAACGGCAGGATCACCAGGGCAATCACCATAGCTAACAATATCAGCGTCTTTTTCATCTTAATGTCCTTGTGCGGTAATCAACCGGCGTTTGGTCAACTGGTCGTAAATCATGACGGTCAGCAGCCCCTCCGCGATCGCAATGGGGATCTGCGTCAGGCAGAAAATCCCCATAAATTTAATCACTGAACCCATTGCCCCTGCCTGCGGGTCCGGGAACGCCACCCCAAGCTGCACCGACGTCACGAAGTACGTCACCAGATCCGCCAGCATGGCGCAAAGAAAGACGCCGACATCGCGGCGCAGCCCGGCGCGGCAGGCCATTTGCCATACCAGATACCCGACAACGGGGCCGATAACCGCCATCGACATCCCGTTCGCACCCAGCGTGGTCAGGCCGCCATGCGCCAGCAGCAGCGCCTGAAACAGCAGCACAATCGCCCCGAGGATCGCCACAACGCCTGGGCCAAATAAAATCACCGCAAGCCCTACCCCTGTCGGGTGCGAGCAACTGCCTGTAACAGAAGGAATTTTCAGCGCCGACAGCACGAAGATAAACGCCCCGCACAATGCCAGCAGCACCTTCTGGTTGTTATCTTCCTGCACGATACGGCGCAGGCGCACCAGTCCGTACCACAGGCACGGTAAAAACAGCACCCACCAGGCCAACGCCCACATCGGCGGCAGGAATCCCTCCATGATATGCATGGCGAACGCCTGCTCCGGGACAACCATCAGCAATAACGCCGCAGCTAACCCGCTGAAAGACAGCTGTTTTAGCTGTTGTTCAAGTTTCATTCTGCATACTCCCACTGTTTGTTGACCAGAATGGTCGAAAAATAGGGCAGCGGCTGCTCGTCGCTGACCTCATTCAGGTGACGCCAGCACTGCTCACCGGGCAGCGTGGCTTCCGCCATCATCAGGGCGCACTCCAGCAAACCTTCCTGTTGCAGCAATGCTTTAATACGCGCGAAACGACCGTAGACTTTCATCAGTACCAGACTGTCATGCTGCCTTAACGCCTGCTGAATTGTCTCTTCCGCCGCGGTGCAGGAGATCACCGCCAGCGATTGTTGTTCCATCGCCAGCGGCGTTTTTGCGCGGGCGGCAATGGCGGCAAACGAGGTGACGCCAGGAACGATTTCCAGCCACGCCGGGTTGCCGATCCGCTGGAGTAAAAAGACCCAGGTGCTGAACAGCATGGCATCGCCGAGGGTGATGAACCCCACCTGTTTACCCGCCTCCACTTCCTGAACCAGCGCTGCGGCTACCTCATTCCAGACGGCTTCTTTTTCCGCGCTGTCAGCGCTCATTGGAAAGTGGCAGCAGCGGACTTCCGTCTGCTCACCCAGATATTCACGCACAATAGAGAGCGCCAGACTGTCGCCGCCTTTGCGCCCTGCCGGAGCGTAAAGGATATCGAGCGAGCCAAGTATTCGCGCCGCGCGCACGGTGATCAGATCGGCTGCGCCCGGCCCGGTGCTTAACGCATACAGCTTTCCACTCATGCCGCTTCCTCCATGGCCGTATTCAGCGCCTGTTGCAGATGCGCCACGAACATGGCGCGTACCGCCGGATTCTCCCCCAGACCGCTCAGCCACGGCGTCGCCGGGATGCCTGCGGCGTTGAACTGCGTTTTCCAGGAGTCCTCTTCATCGGAAGCCATATCGTTGATGGCATGATCGCCGGCGACAAGCATCAGCGGCATCAGATGCACCGCCGTTACGCCTTCCTGACGTAAGCTCCCGATGAGAATATCCACCTCCGGGTAACTCTCGACCGCTCCCACACGCACCGGAAAACGCTGCGCCGTCATCATATGGTCCAGACACGCATAGGCCGCAAACGCGTGGTGGCTGGCGCCGTGCCCCATAAACACCACTTTCTCCGTCGCGCCAAGCGTTGGCATCTGCTGCTGTAAAGCCTGCATCAGCTGCGCGTAATCGGCATGGCTGCTCAACAGCGGCACGCCGAGCGTAAGACGGGTAAATAACGGGCGCAGGGTCTGAACTTCACGCACAATTTTTTCGTATTCGTCGCCGTTAATAATGTGCAGGGACTGAATCGCCACATCCTGATACCCCTGTTCAGCAAGCTTCTGCAATGCCTGAAGCGGCGTATCGATTTCAATGCCGTCACGCTGTTTGAGCTTGCGGATAATCATCCCGGAGGTGAACGCGCGAAACAGATCGCGATCCGGGCAGCTGGCTGCCAGATCGCGTTCGCAGGCCACAATGTTCTTCTCACAGGTGTCGTGATAGCTGGTGCCAAAACTCACCACCAGAAGCGCTTTTTTCATCTCTTACTCCTTAAGCAGCGGCCAGCCAGCGCGCCAAACGCTGCGCAAATGCGGCCTGACTTTCCAGTAACTCATCACCCGTTACAAGCGTTGCCGGGCGGGTAATCACGATGCAGGGGATACCGGCATCCAGACAGGGTTGAACTTTTTCCTGATAACCGCCCTCCGCCCCCGATGCTTTTGTCACCACGACATCGGCCTGGCACTGACGATAAAACGCCGCGTTAAATTCAGCGCTGAACGGCCCGCACAGGGCAAAAATCTCACCAACGCCAAATCCCAGGTCGGCACATTGCTGAATGACCTCAGGAACAGGTAAGACGCGGGCCAGCAGTTTTTTGTGCGGCAACCCGGCTCGCCAGGTCGCCAGATCTTTACTTCCGGTCGTTAACAGAACGCGTTCGCCAAAGCGCTGCGCCACATCGCAGGCCTCAGCAATCGTGTGGACATGGTGCAACAGCGGGTGCGTAAGCTCGCTGAGCTGTTCCGGGCGCTGGTAGCGGCTCAGCAACACCCCCGCGCGTTCACAGGCGTGCATAATGTTGCGGCTGACGACCTCGGCATACGGGTGCGACGCATCAATGACCCAACGCGTGCGGTGCGCTTTCAGCCAGGCCACCATCTCCTCTGGCTCCAGACGCCCGCAGCGGATCTGACCTTTAATGTCGCCAGCCAGCTGCTTTCCTGTCGGCGTGGCAACCGACAGGGTGTATGCCACCTTTGCGGCATCCAGTTGCTGACACAGCATCCGGGCATCGCTGGTGCCGCCCATAACCAGCACGTCGCCGTAACTCACAGTACGTAACCTCGCGGCGTGATCATCAGACCACTCTGTACGTAAGTGGCTTTGTTGCCGACAATCACCAGGCTGGTCATATCGACAGGCTCAAAATCCATATCGCCGAGCGTGGTCAGCCATTTTTCCTGCTTTTTACGCCCGGCCGACTTCACCACGCCAACCGGCGTTTGCGCGTTTTTGCTGGCGGACAGCAGTTCAAAAGCACGCGCCAGATGACCTTCACGGCCACGGCTGCGCGGGTTATAGAAACAGATCACGAAGTCTGCTTCTCCGGCGGCGATAATCCGTTTTTCGATGACCGGCCACGGCGTCAGGAGATCGCTCAGGCTGATATGACAGAAATCGTGCATCAACGGCGCGCCCAGCAGGGAGGCCGCCGCGATACTGGCGGTCATGCCGGGGATCAGCCGCACTTCAACATCCAGCTTCTGTTTGCTGACCAGTTCCAGCACCAGCCCCGCCATGCCATAAATCCCCGCATCGCCGCTGCTGATCAGCGCCACATTGTGTCCGGCCTGCGCCAGTTCAATCGCCGCCTGACAGCGTTCGATCTCTTTGCACATTCCGGTTTTGATCACCTGCTTGTCGCCGGTAAAGGCTTTTACCAGATGGGTGTACGTTTTATAGCCAACGACAATTTCCGCCGCCTGTAAGGCTTCTACGGCTTCCATCGTCATCATTGCCTGCGAGCCAGGGCCAATTCCAATTACGCTTAACATCAGTGTGAAACTCCCAAAGTAATAGTGACGCCCTGTTCGCGCAGGGTTTCGCCAGACAGTTTTCCGTGACTTAACAGCCAGGCCGCCGGGCCGGATACGCTGCCCACACCGACGGTTTGCCGCACAAATCTGGAGGCCGGGAAGCGATGTTCATGCTCACGCAACGCGTCAGCGGTAAAGGTTTCAAAGGGAACGCGACAGCAGGAGGCAAGCTGGATTAATCCCTGCTCATCTTTTTTGAGCGAGACGCTGCCAATCGCTTTCAACGCCAGCGGATCAAATTTCTGCGCCTCCAGCTGTCGCGCCAGCAGCGCTGCCAGCAGCGGGAACGGCGTGTCGCGGCGACAGCCGATTCCGGCGACCACCCGCTGCGGCACCAGCTTCCAGTGTCGGACGGGTATTTCTGGCAATTCATTGCGCAAAGTGATGCAAATCAGCGCATCAAGCTCAGGAAGTTGGTGCAGGTCGGTCACGGTGATGAACCCGCGTCGATCGCAGTGACTGACATCGTCTGCCAGCTCCTCATCCCACCACAGCCCGACGCGCTGGTGGCTGACCAGCATCTGGTTGACGATTTTTACCGCCGAGCGGAAGTCGGTCATCCGGGCATTGAGCTGAAATGCCAGCGTATCAAGCGCCGCCATATCGTTAACGTCAGTCGCCGTCGTGATAACCGGATCGGCACCGAGCATGCCCGCCAGATAGCGGGTCAGCGCATTGGCGCCCCCCGCATGACCAGAGAGCAGGCTGATCACATGCTGGCCTCGCTCGTCGATCACCACCACCGCCGGATCGCTGAATTTGTCGTTTACCAGCGGCGCCAGCACGCGTACCGCGATGCCGGTCGCACCGATAAAAATCAGCGCCGAATAGTTAGCAAACGCATCGCGGGCCGATTGTGCAAATCCGCCTTCGAAGGGCATAAACCCGTCTTCCAGCAGTTTCTCACTGGTAAAGCAGGTTAACGGCAGCATCGCCGCCAGCCGCTTCGCAAGCTGTACGCCGCCGGGCGTCAGACAAAACAGGGCTATAGATTCAGGCTTTACGGTATTCATGGCTAAAGTCCGCCGCATAGAGTTTTGAGTAGTGATACTCATCCCCCAGGAAATTCCCGACCAGAATGAGCGCCGTTTTACGGATACCCGCCTCACGTACTTTGTCGCCGATATCCGCCAGCGTGCCGCGCACGGTCTGGCTTTCCGGCCAGGTCGCTTTGTAGATAACCGCCACCGGCGTGGTGATCGGATAGCCGCCTTCAATCAGCCGCTCGGCAACCCGGTGAATACGCTGCACGGAGAGATAAATCGCCATTGACGTCTGGTGGCTGGCGAAGGACTCCAGTTGTTCACGTTCCGGCACCGGAGTACGCCCTTCCAGGCGGGTAATGATGAGGCTTTGCGAAACTTCCGGGACGGTATACTCCACCCCCAGCTCCGCAGCAGCGCCGAGAAACGCGCTGACGCCCGGCACTACCTGCCAGTCGATGCCGCGCCGGGTAAGTTCTTCGCCCTGCTCACGCACGGAGCCGTACAGCGACACATCGCCCGTTTGCAGGCGTACGACCGTTTTTCCGGCTTTCACGCCCGCTTCCATCAGATCCAGAATTTGCTCCAGATGCAGTTCGGCGCTGTCGTGGCACTCCGCGCCTGGCGGGCAATAGTCCAGCAGCTCAGTATTAATCAGCGATCCGGCATAAATAACGACCTGCGCCTGCTGCAACAGGCGATAACCTTTGAGCGTGATCAGTTCACGATCGCCCGGACCTGCGCCGACAAACCATACACAGCGGGGATCAAATGTCTCAGACATGGTTCTCTTCCTTCTGACAGGCGATAACAAAAACAGGATTATTCGGTTTGAAATAGTGGCCACTGCCGAGGGGAGTGAGTGACGACACCTGCACTTGCAGGCAATCCACCTCATGGATGCCAATCTGTGTCAGATATTCCAGCGCAGTATTCAGGTTTTCCTGAAGGATAAAGGTCATCACCAGACGGCCGCCGGGATGCAATTGCCGCATAGCCCAGTCAATCAGCGTCGTCAGATGGCCGCCGCTCCCGCCCATAAACACCGCATCCGCTTTTTCGGTCATCGTCATCGGCGCTTCACCCGGCAGAATGTCGATATTGCCGCAGGCAAAATGCTGGCGGTTTTCATCCAGCAACCGCAGCGCTGCCGGGTTACGTTCAATCGCCGTAACGTGCAGCGAAGGGTGCTGTAACGCCGCCTCTATCGACACACTCCCGGTCCCGGCGCCTACGTCAATCAGATGGCTGGCACGGTGCAAATCAAGTTTTGAGAGCGCGAGCGCGCGAACCGCTTCTTTGGTCATCGGCACGTTCTCGCCACGTAGAAAAAGCTCATCTTTCATCAAGGATCACCACTGCGTTCATGTCATAGTCGGCATTGACTTCACTGACGCGCAGCCAGTGAATCCGCTCGTTTTCCATTGCCAGGTTTTCGCCTATCACCATCCAGCGATGCCCCTTGTCGCGCGCCATTAACTGCGTCGCAATTTCTCGCGGCCCGCAGCGGGCATCCGTCACCATCGCGACCTTGCGATGACGCGCCAGCTCATCAAAACAGACGCTGCGACCGTGGCTGCTGGTCAGCCACATATCGTTCATATCGATACCCGATTGCGCGCACAGATATTGCACTGCGCTGATACCGGGAATAATGCGCACCCGCTCAATGCCAAAATGGGCCACCATGCGCGTCCCGATGCCGTAAAACAGCGGATCGCCGGACGCCAGCACCACGATGCGTTTGTCCTGCTGCCCGGCAATCCAGTTGAGCAATTCCGCAATATTGGCGCCCAGAACAAACTGTTCGCCGGTGAACGCAGGAAACTGCAATAAATGGCGCTTTCCCCCCACCAGCACATCGGCATCCGCCACGGCCTCGCGTGCCGCTGGCGTCATCAAATGCAGCCCTGCCGGCCCCATGCCCACCACCGTTAGCATTGCATCTCCTCCACAATCTCTTCGATCGGGCGATTGCTACCGAGGATCTGGTTATCAAAAGAGAACATGATGGCGTCGCAGGTAGGTGGCGTTTTCGTGAAGCGCAGCATCTGCATCACGCGCATACAGATGCGTTGCGCAAGATGGTTGTAAATATGTTGAAAACCGTATGCTTCAATGTGCTCCATTGCCGCTTCGGTGATATCGCAGTCGCTGACCCGAGTCAGTAACTCAAGCGGCGCGCCAAGCAGCGCCAGATGCGCCACCAGGGTTTCCATGCGGGCATCTGCGATGTGGCTGTGAGTGTGGAAAATCCCCGCGGCTATTTTAATCAACTTACCGGGATGGCCGATCAACACGATATGGCGGTATCCCAGACGTACCGCTTCTTCAATCATGTAGCCGACAAAATTGCTCATGGTGACGACAACCTGCGTGTCGATACCCATCTGTTCACGCACAAAACGCTCGCCGTGGTTTCCCGGCACCAGCACAACGCGCTCCAGACCGGCGGCGCGTTTGATTTCCAGCTCCAGCGACAGCGAGCGTTTCCAGCTCTCCTCCGACATCGGAGTGACAATGCCGGTGGTTCCAATGATCGAAATACCGCCCAGAATACCGAGGCGCGCGTTATAGGTTTTCTGCGCCCGTTCTTCCCCCTCCGGGGCAAAAATTTCAATGTCCGCTCCCCGCGCCGGGCCTATCGCTTCGCGTACTACAGACTCAATGGTATGGCGCGGAGTACGATTAATCGCCGCGCTGCCCACCGGCAGTCCAATTCCCTTACGCGTCACGGTTCCCACGCCTTCTCCGCCCTGCAACGTAATCTCGCCGCTATCGTTCAGCGTTACGCGGGCAAAAATCAGCATTCCGTGCGTGGCATCGACATCATCGCCGCCGTCCTTACGGATCGCGGCAATCGCCTGCCGCCCTTCAATGTGCGGCGACTCGACGTTCAGGCACAATGTCACCCCGGACGGCGTAACGATGGAGACCTGATGAATCAGATGCTGGCGTAACACCATCAACGCGGCGACCTTTGCCGCAGCGGTCGCGCACGATCCGGTGGTATACCCTTTTCGCAACGCTTTGCCGTTGTGCCAGACAGGCGCGTCGAAGGATTGATCGCTCATCGCGCCCCCTGCAAGTAATAGAGCATGGCGTTTACGATCGCGGCGGCGACGTTGCTTCCTCCTTTGCGCCCCAGCGCTGCGATAGCTGGCAACGCGCTTTTCGTCAGCGCATCTTTAGACTCCGCCGCCCCGACGAACCCGACCGGTACGCCTACCACGCCGCTCACGGCAACATCATGCTCAAGCAACCGGAACAGCGCCGTCGGCGCATTGCCGAACACAAACACCTTTTCACTCTCTTCCGTCACGGCGATATCCACCGCCGCCATTGATCGGGTAATCCCCTGCGCTTTTGCTTCCGCCACAACTCGCGGATCGCTGATATAGCAACGGCATTCACCGCCAAACGTCGCCAGCAATGTTTTATTGATGCCGGAAAGCGCCATTGTGGTATCGGTATAGATAATGGATGGGCGACTCAGCGCCGCGCAGAGTCGCTCCAGCGCGTCATCGGAAAACCAGAGAATATCCAGCCAGTCAAAGTCGGCGGTGGTGTGAATCACCCGCTTGATGATCGCTTCGTGAAGCGGGCTGGCAAACTGATACTCCGGGCGTGTCTCGCGAATGATCTCGCCAATGATGTCGAAACTTTTGGCCTCAATCGCCTGGGGCTGCTGAATATATTGCATCGTCTGTTATCCTCAGGCTGCGCCAACCAGCAGGCACCGTACGGCGATAAACAGCGCCAGTGCCAGGGTCGAGGCTACCCACATCAATCGAATCGTTCGGGAAATGTCATCTACTGAAATGCCGCGCTGCGCGTCGCCTATCCAGGGTTTTTCAACACGCTCGCCAAAGTAGTCATTCGGGCCGCCAAGACGAATACCCAGCGCACCAGCAACAGAGGCTTCTGACCACGCGCAGTTAGGACTGCTGTGGTTGTAGCGATCCCGCCAGCCGATATGCAGGGCGCGATAGCCGTCGTAACGACACAACGTCGCGGCAATGCTCAGCAGCAGCCAGCTCAGACGCGCCGGGATAACGTTCGCAATATCATCCAGACGGGCGCTGACCATACCAATGGCGCGATATTTTTCGTGTTTATAGCCAACCATTGAATCGAGGGTATTTACGGCTTTGTACGCCATTGCTAGCGGCGCGCCGCCCAAAAAGAGGAAAAAAAGCGGGGCGATGATGCCGTCTACGGTGTTCTCAGCGACCGTTTCCACCACGGCACGATTAACCTGTTCAGGCTGTAACTGTGAGGTATCCCGTCCGACAATCCATGACAGCTTCTCGCGGCTTTCAGCTAAATCGCCCGCCCGCAGCGGGCGTTCAACATCGCGGGCAGCATTCGCAAGACAGCGGCCAGCCAGCACGGTAAAAATCATCCAGATCTCTACCAGCCAGCCAAACCAGGGATGGATCGCGCTCGCCAGCGCCAGCACGCCCCAGGAAACCGCCCACGTCACGCCGACCACCACCAGCCACATCACCGCTCCGCCAATGCGCAGCGATCTGTCGCTATGGCAGTAACGCCGCACAACACGTTGAGTTGCTGAAATTAAATTGCCAATCCAGCGTACCGGATGCGGCCAGTTCTGCGGATCGCCAATAACGAAATCAAGAAGCCAGGCGATACACCACGCAAGCACGGTCATAGCGCCTCCCTTCCTGCCGCCAGCCAGTGGTTCAGCATTGCAGGACGTTGTGCGAAATGAACGTGAAGGTAGCTTGCAAAGGTATTTCCCACCTGCCAGCCGCCAGACCATTCCTGCAATGTCTTACCATCGCGGACTTTACGGCACGCCATCACCGCCGGGTTTTCCGGGAGAAAATCAGAATAGTGGAACTCATGTCCACGCAGCACTTCGCCTGCTGCCGCCAGCAGCGTTTGCTCTCTGGCCTGCGCTTCGCAGTAGCCGAAGCGGGTCAACCGTTTCCCCATTTTGCTGTGCCCCGGAATCACATCCACCATCCGATGAATCTCTCCACTGGCGTCCTCCAGGGTACTGCCGAGGTACATCAGCCCGCCGCACTCTGCGTAAATCGCCACGCCGCGCTGATGGGCGGCGCGCATTTGCACCAGCATTGGGGTGTTCGCCGCCAACGCGGCGGCGTGTAGCTCGGGGTATCCGCCTCCCAGCCAGATCATCTGGCATTCCGGCAGCGTGCTGTCATGCAGTGGACTGAAACGCGTCATCGTTACGCCGGTACGTTCCAGCAGTTTGATGTTATCGGGATAGTAAAAGTTAAACGCTTCGTCATCCGCGATAGCAACGGTAAGTCCTTTTCCCGCCTGCGGGTCGGGTAACGCTGGCCACTCGCCAGCAGGCAGCGCGGTTAGCTGACTCAGGGAAAGAAGCGCATCAATGTCCAGCGTTCGTTCAAGCGTATCGGCAAAATCCTGCCACAGCTGTTGATTAACGATGGACTCACGCGCGGTAATCAGCCCCAGATGACGCTCCGGCAACGCCACGCCTTCCACTCCGGGAACATAGCCAAGCACCGGTAGCGAACAATAGCGTTCAATCGCCGTTTTCAGGAGTTGGTAGTGAGTTTCGCTATTAACGCGATTAACAATCACGCCAGCGATATTGAGGTCAGGATCAAAGTGCTGAAATCCCATTACCGTCGCGGCAATGGAGGTAGAAACGGCTTTACCGTCCACCAGCAAAATCACGGGGCAGCCCAGCTGTTTCGCCATCGCCGCCGTACTACAGTAGTTCGGGTCGGTGCCATAGCCGTCATAGAGTCCCATCACGCCTTCGATCACTGCGACGTCCGCCTGCTGCATGTGTTCACAAAACAGCGCGTTAAGCACGGGCTCCGGGAGCATAAAGCTGTCGAGGTTACGGGACGCACTGCCGCATACTGCCGTATGCCAGCCAGTATCGAGATAATCAGGGCCGACTTTGCATGGCTGAACACGCATTCCACGTCTTTTCAGCAGACTCAGCAGACCAAGCGTGACGGTGGTTTTACCACAGCCGCTTCCGGTTCCTGCGAGAATAAATGCGTGAAGCTTTGCCGCCATACCCTGATCCTGTTCAGGGTGGTAGAGGTATTGTTTAGCTGCGTATTACCCCAGTCTTTCGACTGTACGCTACTGAGCAACCCACTTCCCACCGAAGTTGTTGGTAAATACCGACAGGCAGGTCTTCTGGCTTAGCGTCCTCCTCGCCCGTCCTTCCCAATCTTGCGATCAGTGGTCTTACGGGGTCGTCAGCATCACAGCAGCGGGGGCTGCGGGGGATTCTCACCCCCTTCCCTGACACAAATGTGCCAAACCTGTCGGCTGATGTTATGAGCATCACTTTCTCGCTCATAACGACAATTAAATTTTAATTACCTGTTACGCGCCATTATGCCAACGCAATGGTGTAATGACGCCTGTTTTGAATGAAACACTGCGCAAAAGAATAATGAAACCTATTCATAATGACACTGTATCTCATCACAAAAATAAAAACTGGCTCAGTTTATCCTTCAGATAACATTATTTTGTTGCGCTATGACAATTTATTGCTCTGCTATAGTTTTTTTCATTTTATAATGACTGACATACAATACGATATCAAAAATCGGCAATAGCAAAATATTGCTATTTATGCGGACTCGGCGGACGAATTATCATTTATTTGCTGACGGAAAGCCTGTGGCGTGATCTGGTAGGTCTGACGGAACACTTTGCAAAAATAACTGGTTTGAGAAAAGCCTAAATTACGTGCAATGCTGGCGATACTCCAGTCACTGTGACAAAGCAGTTCTCTGGCGCTGGCCATGCGCTGTTGGTTTACCCAGGCATTAAAACCGATTCCCTGATATTTCTTGAATAAC
Source organism: Citrobacter sp. CK180 (assembly GCF_030333655.1). NCBI lineage: Bacteria > Pseudomonadati > Pseudomonadota > Gammaproteobacteria > Enterobacterales > Enterobacteriaceae > Citrobacter > Citrobacter sp. CK180. Next base: position 55,688 of record NZ_JAOWFM010000027.1, read on the forward strand.
TTACTAAAGTAGTACGGGCTGAGGTAGACGTGAGAAGCGACATCCTCAAGGCGAAGATCGTCCGATAAATGCGCATCAATGTAGCGTAACGCTTTCTTCATTTTGCTGTCGTGGGGATTGGGCCCACGTTGCGAACGAGCAGGTTCCGCTTGCGGCGGATTGTCTTTAATAACAACAAAATTAAGTTGTTTTTTAAGGCAATTTTCCACAATCAGCTTCAGCAGATCCGCAGAGGCTATCACCCGCGCGTAGTCCATTTCGGGGACGTTTCGGAACTCATTCAACAGTTCAGGATCGGCCTGCCAGCGATCATCGACATTAAGAATATCAACCAGTCCGACATCATCGCTCAAACGTACCTGACCGCATAACACAAACCCCACCAGATGACCGGCAATCACCAAAGGAATGGAGAAATCGGTTAGCCCGGCATGGCAACGATAAATACAGGGCTGATCTGATTTTGACGCTTCCAGCCCCCCGCAGCGATCGCTCATACGGCAACGAATACTGTGTTGAGGATGTTGACGCATTAGCTGACAAAAAGGCGTGAAATTGAATAACTCAGAAATTTCATCACCGTGAATATTGACAACCACGACCGCCAGACTGGTGGCTTGTGCAAAATCCTGTGCGATTTTATTAATGAGTTCTGAGTTCAGGGCACTCGCAGAAATCATGATAAAACCCCTCAGTTAATTTATTGTTGCAAATAGAACATTTATTTCACATTTACCTTTCATCATCACCATACTGTATTAGTGATAAAAAAGTATAAGGGACAATAACAAAAGTCTCCCATCCGTGGGAGACGTTTTGACCAGTTCGTGAAACCAGATCACGAAATGATTTTACGTGTTTCAAAAATACATACATCCCGTCGTGTTAACGTCCATTTTCCTCCAGCTTACAGGTATTGCACGGTAAATTTTTACCAATCAGGTAGCGATAAACCGCAGCTCCGGCGCAAGCTCCGACAATCGGCGCAATAATCGGCACAATAAAATAAGGAATATCGCGCCCACCGGTCATGGCAATGTCTCCCCAACCGGCAAACCACGCGAATAATTTTGGACCAAAATCACGCGCCGGATTCATCGCAAACCCCGTAAGCGGCCCGGTAGACGCCCCGATAACGGCAACCAAAATACCGATAAGCAAAGGCGCCAGCGGCCCTTTAGGAACCCCATTGCCATCATCGGTCAGCGCCATGATCATCCCCATCAGAATCGAGGTAATGACCACTTCGACCAGCGCCGCCTGCCATACGCTCAGCGCGGCTGCCGGGTAGGTACTGAAAATACTGGCAAGTTGCAGACTCTCCACGCTGCCGCGCACCATATGGTTCGCCGCTTCAAACTCGGTAAATAAGCTACCGTAGAGCAGATAGGCCAACAGCGCGCCGCCGAACGCTCCGGCAACCTGAGCGATGGAATAAGGCAAGACCTTTCGCCCAGGGAAACAAGCAAACAACCACAGCGCAATGGTAATCGCCGGGTTCAGGTGCGCGCCCGATATCCCGGCCGTGAGATAAACGGCAAGCGAGATCCCAAGCCCCCAAATGATGCAGATCTCCCATAATCCCAGACTCGCACCCGCAACCTTTAATGCACTCAGGCAACCGATACCAAAGAACAAAAACAGCCCGGTGCCCAAAAACTCGGCAATACATTGTGCTTTTAGTGAATCGTTCATTGTGACACCTTCTAAGCAGAGTTCGTGTCTTTACCAGCACAACGCCGTACTGGCAGTAGAGTACAACGAGCATCACTATAAAAAGCGGCACCTGTAAATTGTTGGCAATCTGCCGTTAACCTGCCCCGAAAAATCGTGTTGCTATAGCAAAATATTGCTCTCTGTTTATTCTCCAGGGCAATCATGGAGCGTACTCTAACGAATAAAATGCCAGATTAGGAATAATAAAAAATTGCGATCACCAGATATTCGTTTTCAAACAAATATCACAATTCCATTTTTCGCGTAGCAAAAGTTATTTATTTTGTCATCCTGCAAAATGTAAAAATGGAATAGCGAAAACGAAATAATCATATCAAAAACAACACATCTAACCTTTAAATTCAACGAGTTATAAAAAATCACAGCAATTTAATGCTATTGAGCACCCATTATTTTTTCATTCTCTTTTTAAAGTCAGCCATTCTTTTTCCTCGCTTCTTTTTATAGTCATCAACATCGGGACAACCCAGGCGAGGTCTTTATGCAACAAGAAGCATTAGGAATGGTAGAAACCAAAGGCTTAACCGCAGCCATAGAGGCCGCAGACGCAATGGTGAAGTCAGCCAATGTGATGTTAGTCGGCTATGAAAAAATTGGCTCCGGGCTGGTAACGGTCATCGTTCGCGGTGACGTTGGCGCAGTAAAAGCGGCAACCGATGCGGGCGCCGCTGCCGCACGCAACGTGGGAGAAGTGAAAGCCGTACACGTTATTCCACGCCCTCATACCGATGTAGAAAAAATCTTACCGAAGGGAATTAGCCAATGAGCAGCAATGAACTGGTGGAACAGATCATGGCGCAGGTGATTGCCCGTGTGGCAACGCCAGAACAAACGGCCATTCCTGAAGAAACCCACCCAATACGAGAGACGGCTATGGCAGAGAAAAGTTGCAGTTTAACGGAATTTGTCGGCACCGCGATTGGCGACACCGTCGGTCTGGTGATCGCAAATGTGGACAGTGCCTTACTGGAAGCGATGAAGCTGGAAAAGCGCTACCGCTCCATCGGAATCCTTGGCGCGCGAACTGGCGCAGGCCCGCACATTATGGCTGCCGATGAAGCAGTAAAAGCGACCAATACCGAAGTGGTCAGCATTGAGCTTCCCCGCGATACCAAAGGCGGCGCAGGCCACGGCTCGCTGATTATTTTAGGCGGCAACGATGTTTCGGACGTGAAGCGCGGCATTGAAGTTGCGCTGAAAGAACTCGACCGGACGTTTGGCGACGTATACGCCAATGAAGCCGGACATATCGAGCTGCAATACACCGCTCGCGCCAGCTATGCGCTTGAAAAAGCCTTTGGCGCGCCAATTGGCCGCGCCTGCGGCGTGATTGTCGGCGCCCCCGCCTCCGTTGGCGTACTGATGGCGGATACCGCGCTGAAATCCGCCAATGTTGAGGTCGTGGCTTACAGCTCTCCGGCACACGGCACCAGCTTCAGTAACGAAGCCATTCTGGTGATTTCCGGGGATTCCGGCGCTGTACGTCAGGCGGTTATTTCAGCCCGTGAAATCGGCAAAACCGTTCTGTCCACCCTCGGCGCGACGCCGAAAAACGATCGTCCGTCCTACATCTGATATCCGTGAGGCTGATTCATGAGATCGAAAAGATTTGAAGCACTGGCGAAACGCCCTGTGAATCAGGACGGCTTCGTTAAGGAGTGGATCGAAGAAGGCTTCATTGCGATGGAAAGCCCGAACGACCCCAAACCGTCGATTAAAATCGTTAACGGCGCGGTCACCGAGCTGGACGGCAAAGCCGCCAGCGAATTTGACCTGATCGACCACTTTATCGCCCGTTACGGTATTAACCTGGCGCGCGCGGAAGAAGTGATGGCGATGGACTCGGTCAAACTCGCCAATATGCTGTGCGATCCAAACGTCAAACGCAGCGACATCGTTCCGCTCACCACGGCGATGACGCCAGCAAAAATCGTTGAAGTCGTCTCACACATGAACGTGGTAGAGATGATGATGGCGATGCAAAAAATGCGCGCCCGCCGCACGCCTTCTCAGCAGGCGCATGTCACCAACGTGAAAGACAACCCGGTTCAGATTGCCGCCGATGCCGCAGAAGGCGCGTGGCGTGGGTTTGATGAGCAAGAGACAACGGTTGCGGTTGCGCGCTACGCCCCGTTCAATGCTATCGCTCTGCTGGTGGGTTCCCAGGTCGGTCGCCCAGGCGTATTAACGCAGTGTTCACTGGAAGAAGCCACCGAACTGAAGCTCGGTATGCTGGGCCACACCTGCTACGCCGAAACCATTTCCGTCTATGGTACTGAACCGGTCTTTACCGATGGCGACGATACCCCCTGGTCAAAAGGTTTCCTCGCCTCTTCCTATGCCTCTCGCGGCCTGAAAATGCGCTTTACCTCGGGGTCGGGTTCCGAGGTACAGATGGGCTATGCTGAAGGCAAATCAATGCTCTATCTGGAAGCCCGCTGTATCTATATCACCAAAGCCGCAGGCGTTCAGGGTCTACAGAACGGTTCTGTCAGCTGCATCGGCGTTCCTTCCGCCGTACCGTCAGGCATTCGCGCCGTACTGGCGGAAAACCTGATCTGCTCCGCGCTGGATCTGGAATGCGCCTCCAGTAACGACCAGACCTTCACCCACTCCGATATGCGTCGTACCGCGCGTCTGCTGATGCAGTTCCTGCCGGGTACTGACTTCATCTCCTCGGGTTATTCCGCCGTACCGAACTACGACAACATGTTTGCCGGTTCAAACGAAGATGCGGAGGACTTCGACGACTACAACGTTATCCAGCGTGACCTGAAAGTGGACGGTGGTCTGCGTCCGGTTCGCGAAGAAGACGTTATCGCCATCCGTAATAAAGCCGCGCGCGCGCTGCAAGCCGTGTTTGCCGGAATGGGGCTGCCGCCGATTACCGATGAAGAGGTTGAAGCCGCAACCTACGCTCACGGCTCGAAAGATATGCCTGAACGTAACATCGTCGAAGACATCAAGTTCGCGCAAGAGATCATCAACAAAAACCGTAACGGTCTGGAAGTGGTGAAAGCCCTTGCAAAAGGCGGTTTCACCGACGTCGCGCAAGACATGCTCAACATCCAGAAAGCCAAGTTAACCGGAGACTATCTGCATACCTCCGCCATTATCGTCGGCGACGGGCAGGTGCTCTCTGCGGTGAATGACGTCAACGATTATGCCGGTCCGGCAACAGGTTATCGCCTGCAAGGCGAACGCTGGGAAGAGATTAAAAACATCCCTGGCGCACTCGATCCCAACGAACTTGGCTAAGGGGTGAAAAATGGAAATTAATGAAAAGCTGCTGCGCCAGATAATCGAAGACGTGCTGTCCGACATGCAAACCAGCGATAAGCCCGTCTCCTTTCGCGCACCGACAGCATCAACTTCGTCGCAAACCGCAGCACCGCAAGGCGACGGTTTTCTAACGGAAATTGGCGAGGCCAGACAAGGTACGCAGCAGGATGAAGTGATCATTGCCGTGGGCCCGGCATTTGGCCTGTCGCAGACCGTGAATATCGTCGGCTTGCCGCACAAAAATATCCTGCGTGAAGTGATCGCCGGTATTGAAGAAGAAGGCATTAAAGCCCGCGTGATCCGCTGCTTTAAATCCTCTGACGTGGCGTTCGTCGCCGTTGAAGGCAACCGCCTCAGCGGCTCCGGCATTTCAATCGGCATTCAGTCAAAAGGCACTACCGTTATCCATCAGCAAGGGCTGCCGCCGCTCTCCAATCTGGAGTTATTCCCTCAGGCACCGCTGCTGACGCTGGAAACGTATCGTCAGATTGGCAAGAACGCCGCGCGCTATGCGAAGCGTGAGTCACCACAACCGGTTCCGACCTTAAATGACCAAATGGCGCGCCCGAAGTACCAGGCGAAATCCGCCATTCTGCACATTAAAGAGACGAAGTATGTCGTGACGGGCAAAAACCCGCAGGAACTGCGCGTGGCGCTTTAACAAAGGATACCTCCATGAATACCGACGCAATTGAATCGATGGTTCGGGACGTGTTGAGCCGCATGAACAGCTTGCAGGGCAACGCACCTGCTCCGGCCACAGCAAGCGCATCAACGCATACCGCAAAAGTGACGGATTATCCGCTGGCGAATAAACATCCAGAATGGGTAAAAACCGCCACCAATAAAACGCTGGATGAATTCACGCTGGAAAACGTCCTCAGCGACAAAGTGACCGCACAGGATATGCGTATCACGCCGGATACGCTGCGCATTCAGGCGGCTATCGCCAGAGATGCCGGACGTGACCGCCTGGCGATGAACTTTGAGCGCGCAGCGGAACTGACCGCCGTACCAGACGATCGAATCCTTGAGATCTACAACGCCCTGCGTCCATACCGCTCGACGAAAGAAGAGCTGATGGCTATCGCAGACGATCTGGAAAATCGCTATCAGGCGAAGATTTGCGCAGCTTTCGTGCGTGAAGCGGCAACGTTATACGTCGAGCGTCAAAAACTCAAAGGTGACGATTAATTTTAGGGAAATACGATGCGATACATAGCTGGCATTGATATTGGCAACTCATCAACAGAAGTCGCGCTGGCGCGGCTGGATGAGGCTGGCGCGCTGACCATTACCGGCAGCGCGCTGGCGGAAACCACCGGAATTAAAGGCACATTACGAAATGTGTTTGGTATTCAGGAGGCGCTTACGCTTGCGGCAAAAAACGCAGGCATCAATGTCAGCGATATTTCGCTTATCCGCATCAACGAAGCCACACCGGTCATTGGCGATGTCGCGATGGAAACCATCACGGAAACCATCATTACCGAGTCCACAATGATCGGCCATAACCCTAAAACCCCAGGCGGGGTCGGTCTGGGTGTGGGAGTGACCATTACGCCGCAAGAGTTATTAACCCGCCCGGCGGATACGCCTTATATCCTGGTCGTGTCATCGGCGTTCGATTTCGCCGATGTCGCCACTATGATTAACGCCTCCGTACGCGCCGGATATCAACTCACCGGCGTCATTTTGCAGCAAGACGACGGCGTCCTTGTCAGCAACCGCCTGGAACAGCCTTTACCGATCGTCGATGAAGTGCTCTATATCGACCGGATTCCGCTGGGCATGCTGGCCGCAATTGAGGTTGCCGTACCAGGGAAAGTGATTGAAACGCTCTCTAACCCTTACGGTATTGCCACGGTTTTCGGCCTTAATGCCGAAGAAACCAAAAATATCGTCCCTATGGCGCGCGCGCTGATTGGCAATCGCTCCGCCGTCGTCGTGAAAACGCCATCAGGGGATGTCAAAGCACGCGCCATTCCCGCCGGGAATCTGGAACTGCTTTCTCAGGGACGCACGCTCCGTGTGGATGTTGCCGCCGGTGCTGAAGCCATCATGAAAGCGGTGGGCGAATGCCGCAAGCTGGACAACGTGACCGGCGAAGCCGGCACCAATATTGGCGGCATGCTGGAACATGTACGCCAGACCATGGCGGAACTGACCAATAAGCCCAGCAACGAGATCTTCATTCAGGATTTGCTGGCTGTCGATACTTCCGTTCCGGTGAGCGTTACCGGCGGGCTGGCAGGCGAATTTTCTCTGGAGCAGGCCGTGGGCATCGCCTCAATGGTGAAATCCGACCGTCTGCAAATGGCGATGATCGCCCGCGAAATCAAACAAAAGCTGAGTGTTGACGTTCAGGTTGGCGGTGCTGAGGCTGAAGCGGCGATTTTAGGCGCGTTGACGACTCCCGGCACCACGCGTCCGCTGGCGATTCTCGATTTGGGCGCAGGTTCGACAGATGCCTCCATCATCAATCCCAAAGGGGAGATCATTGCCACCCACCTCGCAGGAGCTGGCGATATGGTCACGATGATTATTGCCCGTGAACTGGGTCTGGATGACCGCTATCTGGCAGAAGAGATTAAAAAATATCCGCTCGCGAAGGTGGAAAGCCTTTTTCATCTGCGTCACGAAGATGGCAGCGTCCAGTTTTTCCCCACCCCGCTGCCGCCAGCCGTATTTGCCCGCGTATGTGTGGTGAAGCCTGATGAACTGGTTCCATTACCCGGCGATTTAGCGCTGGAAAAAGTACGCGCTATTCGCCGCAGCGCCAAAGAACGGGTTTTTGTCACTAACGCCCTGCGCGCGCTGCGCCAGGTCAGCCCGACCGGCAACATTCGTGACATTCCTTTTGTTGTGCTGGTTGGCGGATCGTCTCTGGATTTCGAGATCCCGCAACTCGTCACCGATGCGCTGGCGCACTATCGCCTGGTGGCCGGTCGCGGAAACATTCGCGGCACAGAAGGCCCGAGAAATGCAGTCGCAACCGGGCTGATTCTCTCCTGGCATAAGGAGTTCGCGCATGGACAGTAACGCCAGTACCCCGGCTATCGTTATTTCGACCATCAATGACGGTATCGCGGTCTGGAAAGAGGTGCTTCTCGGTATTGAAGAAGAAGGCATCCCCTTTGTTATCCAGACGCAGACTGACGGTGACGTGACCCATTGCGCCTGGCAGGCGGCGCGTCGGTCTCCACTACTCGTCGGCATAGCCTGCGACAAAGAAAAGCTGGTTGTGCATTACAAGAATTTACCCGCATCAGCGCCGCTTTTTACGCTGATGTATCACCAGGACAGCCATGCCCGGCGAAGTGCTGGTAACAACGCGGCAAGGTTAGTCAAAGGGATCCCCTTTCGGGATCTGAATACCTAAGCAACAGGAGAATCGCAGTATGAACAACGCACTGGGACTGGTTGAAACAAAAGGGTTAGTCGGCGCTATCGAAGCCGCTGACGCCATGGTGAAGTCCGCCAACGTGCAACTGGTGGGCTATGAAAAAATCGGCTCCGGCCTGGTCACCGTTATGGTTCGCGGTGATGTTGGCGCGGTTAAAGCGGCAGTCGATGCGGGAAGCGCCGCAGCAAGCGCCGTGGGCGAGGTGAAATCTTGCCACGTTATTCCACGTCCGCACAGCGACGTTGAGGCCATTTTACCCAAGTCAGCCTAAACGGCCGCAACCAAGGAGCACAGCGTGAAGCAATCACTGGGATTACTTGAAGTTAGTGGTCTGGCATTAGCCATCAGTTGCGCGGATGTCATGGCGAAAGCCGCTTCCATCACGCTGGTGGGGCTTGAGAGAACCAACGGTTCTGGCTGGACGGTGATCAAAATCACCGGTGATGTGGCCTCCGTGCAGTCCGCCATCATCACCGGTGCCAGTTTTGCCGATCAACAGCAGGGGCTGATCGCCCATAAAGTTATCGCCAGGCCTGGGGAGGGGATTCTTTCCCGCGCGACGGTTATTCCGCCCGCACCCATGCCAGCCCCGGAACCTGAAACAGAACCTGAATCTGAACCTGACGTCGTTGTTGTAGAAGAGTCAGTACCGGAAGCAGAACCCGAAGCCGGAATGGTCAGTTGCAATCTCTGTCTTGACCCTGCCTGTAAGCGGCAAAAAGGCGAGCCCCGGTCACTCTGCCTGCATTCAGGTAAGTGAGGTAAAGCGTAATGGATAAACAGCTTCTGGAAACAACCGTCAGCAAAGTGCTGGATGAAATGCGTGAGCGCCCTATTCCTCTGGGTGTTTCCAACCGTCATATCCATCTTAGCGCTGAAGACTATGCCCGGCTTTTCCCTGGTCAGCCAATCAGCGAGAAAAAAGCGCTGCTCCAGCCTGGGCAATATGCGGCCGACCAGACCGTCACGCTTATTGGCCCTAAAGGTCAGCTAAAGAATGTGCGCCTGCTCGGCCCCCTTCGCCGTACCAGCCAGGTTGAGATTTCCCGCACCGATGCCAGAACATTGGGCATCGCTGCGCCGCTGCGCATGTCGGGAGACCTTAAAGGAACGCCAGGCATTCGTCTTGTCAGCCCCTTCGCCGAGCTGGATCTCGCATCCGGCGTGATTGTCGCCCAACGCCACATTCATATGTCGCCGCTTGATGCGTTGATATTTCGCGTTGCGCATGGCGATAAAGTCTCTGTCGCTATTGAAGGCAATGCGCGCAGGCTGATTTTCGACAACGTCGCGATTCGCGTCTCTGCGGATATGCGTCTTGAAATGCACATCGACACAGACGAAGCCAATGCCGCAGGCGCCGACAGCCCGGACGCATTTGCCACTCTGGTTACACCGCGATGAACGGCGAGATGTTGCAGCGCATTATTGAGGAGGTCATCTCCCGCTTGCAGCGTCGGGCGGAAAGCACGGCCACGCTCAGTATTTCGCAACTGCGGGAGGCCGATTCCCGCGCGCTGTTTTGTCAGTATGCGGCGCTGCATATTGTGCAGGCGGACCTGCCTTCGCTGACGTATATCGCAGAACAGGATGCTGACGACCCTGTAGCGAAGAAAGTCCATGACGCACTGGCATCAGGTATTTGTCTACAGATATCCCTGCACCATCGCCTGTTGCCGTCGCTGCCGGTGAAAAAGCTGGCGCGTCTGCCCATCAGGCTGGTCGATGAACGAGGGCAAACAATCTGCCTGCATCCGACCACTCTTTTGAGTTACGCCGACGTCGCCCTACTCGCGGGGCAATTACTGGTGCTGCGTCGTCGCTGTGTCGTCACCGCTCTGGCCCGTGAAGCCGCCAGCGCGCGGAATATTCAACTTATTAAGCAGGAGTGAACCATGCATCTGGCACGAGTCACAGGCGCGGTGGTATCCACGCAAAAATCGCCCTCTCTGGTTGGGAAAAAACTTTTGCTGGTACGTCGGGTAAGTGCCGATGGAGAGCTTCCCGACTCGCCTATTACCGGAGATGAGGTTGCCGTCGATTCCGTCGGCGCTGGCGTGGGTGAACTGGTTTTACTCAGCAGCGGCTCCAGCGCCAGACATGTTTTTTCCAGCCCGAACGAGGCCATCGATCTGGCCATTGTCGGCATCGTAGACACGCTTTCTCATTAAGGAGCGGATGATGGCGATTTATACCCGAACAGGAGATTCCGGCACTACGGCCTTATTTACCGGCCAACGGGTCAGTAAAACGCATCCACGCGTCGAAACCTACGGCACGCTGGATGAACTCAATGCAGCGCTAAGTTTATGCGTTTGCGCCACAACCTGCGCGCAACACCGCACGTTGCTCGAATCTATTCAGATGCAGATATTCTGGTTTAGCGCCGAACTCGCCAGCGAAAGCGAGCAGCCGTCGCCGGAGCAGCGCTATATCAGCGCGGAAGATATTGCCGCGCTTGAAGCGGCTATTGATACCGCGATGGGACGCGTTACGCCTTTACACAGTTTTATTTTACCTGGCCGTTGCGAAGCCGCGAGTCGCCTGCACTTTGCCCGCACGCTTGCCCGCCGGGCTGAAAGACGTCTGGTCGAGCTGTCGGCAACCGCCAGCGTCAGGCACGTCCTGATGCGCTACATCAACCGCTTATCTGATTGCTTGTATGCGCTGGCGCGCGCCGAAGATCATGACGCTCATCAGAACAACATCATTCGGGAGGTCACTGAGCGCTACCTGGCCTCAAACCCGGCCTCTGTCGTCAAGGAGTCCTCTATGGCCCTCTCTTTTCACGAGCTTCATCAGTTAACTCGTTCAGCGGTGGCGCGGGCGGAGGCGCTTCAGGTTCCTGTGGTCGTCAGCATTGTGGATGCCAACGGCACCGAAACCGTGACCTGGCGTATGCCGGACGCTCTGCTGGTGAGCAGTGAACTGGCGCCGAAAAAAGCCTGGACCGCCGTCGCCATGAAAACAGCCACCCACGAACTGGCTTGCGCCGTTCAGCCGGGCGCTTCGCTCTACGGTCTGGAAAGCCATATGCAGGGGAAAGTCGTCACTTTTGGCGGCGGATTCGCGTTATGGCGTGATGGTCTGCTCATTGGGGGTCTTGGCATCAGCGGCGGGAGCGTTGAACAGGACATGGATATTGCACAAGCCGCCATAGCGGCAATTAACGTGAGAACACATCAATGAATACTTCTGAACTGGAAACCCTCATCCGTAATATTTTAAGCGAACAGTTGGCGCCTGCGCAGGCCGAAACGCAAGGACACGGTATTTTTCAGTCCGTCGGCGAAGCGATAGACGCGGCGCATCAGGCTTTCTTACGTTATCAGCAGTGTCCGCTCAAAACGCGCAGCGCCATTATCAGCGCCCTGCGCCAGGAGCTTACTCCGCATCTTGCCACGCTGGCGGCGGAGAGCGCAGCGGAAACGGGGATGGGAAACAAAGAAGATAAATTTCTTAAAAACAAAGCCGCGCTGGATAACACGCCAGGCATTGAGGATTTGACAACCACGGCCCTCACCGGCGATGGCGGCATGGTGCTGTTTGAATATTCACCGTTCGGCGTCATTGGTTCCGTCGCGCCCAGCACCAACCCTACCGAAACCATTATTAACAACAGCATCAGTATGCTGGCTGCGGGCAACAGCGTTTATTTCAGCCCGCATCCTGGCGCGAAGAACGTCTCACTCAAATTGATCGGCATGATCGAAGATATCGCCTTCCGCTGCTGCGGCATCCGTAATCTGGTCGTCACTGTCGCAGAACCGACCTTTGAGGCAACTCAGCAAATGATGGCGCATCCCAATATTGCGGTGCTGGCTATTACTGGCGGCCCCGGCATTGTTGCGATGGGAATGAAAAGCGGTAAAAAGGTCATTGGCGCCGGGGCAGGCAATCCGCCCTGCATCGTTGATGAGACCGCCGATATCGTCAAAGCGGCCGAAGATATCATCAACGGCGCAGCGTTCGATTACAACCTGCCCTGTATCGCAGAAAAAAGTCTGATTGTCGTAGAGAGCGTCGCTGAGCGCCTGGTTCAGCAAATGCAGGCTTTCGGCGCATTGCTGTTAAACGCTGCGGATATCGATAAATTACGCGCCGTCTGCCTCCCGGAAGGTCACGCGAATAAAAAACTGGTCGGGAAAAGCCCTGCCGCCATGCTGGAAGCCGCCGGTATTGCCGTTCCCGCAAAACCGCCGCGTTTGCTTATCGGTATCGTCAGTGCCGACGATCCGTGGGTAACCAGCGAACAGTTGATGCCAATGCTACCCGTCGTGAAGGTTGATAATTTCGACAGCGCGCTGGCACTGGCGCTAAAAGTTGAAGAAGGCCTGCACCATACCGCCATTATGCACTCGCAGAATGTCTCTCGCCTGAATCTGGCGGCGCGCACCTTACAGACCTCTATTTTTGTGAAAAACGGCCCTTCCTATGCCGGTATCGGCGTTGGCGGCGAAGGGTTTACCACCTTTACCATCGCCACCCCGACCGGCGAAGGGACAACCTCAGCACGCACATTTGCCCGTTCCCGTCGCTGCGTACTGACCAACGGCTTTTCAATTCGCTAATGAGGTCGTTATGAATACGTTTTCACTACCAACCCGATTGTACAGTGGCAGAGGAAGTCTGGATGTGCTGACGCGTTTTACAAACCGTCATATCTGGATTATCTGTGATGGATTTCTGGCGCAATCACCGCTGATCAATACGCTGCGCGACGCCCTTCCAACGGATAATCGCATCAGCATATTCAGCGACATCACCCCGGACCCTACCATCGGTACGGTAGTGCAAGGTATTGCGCAAATGCATGCCCTGCGACCGGATATGGTCATCGGCTTTGGCGGAGGATCGGCGCTCGACGCGGCAAAAGCCATCGTCTGGTTCAGCCGTCAGTTCGGCATCGAAATTGAAACCTGTGTTGCAATTCCCACCACCAGCGGCACCGGTTCCGAAGTCACCAGCGCATGCGTCATTAGCGATCCAGAAAAGGGCATTAAATATCCGTTATTTAATAAAGCGTTGTATCCAGATATGGCTATTCTCGACCCGACGCTGGTTGTCACCGTTCCGGCAAATATTACCGCCAACACGGGGATGGACGTCCTGACGCATGCGCTTGAAGCATATGTGTCTCCGCACGCCAGCGACTTCACTGACGCGCTGGCGGAAAAAGCCGCGCAAATCGTCTTTCAGTATCTGCCCGTTGCGGTCAGGAAAGGGGATTGTCTGGCTACCCGTGGGAAGATGCACAACGCCTCAACGCTGGCGGGAATGGCGTTTAGCCAAGCAGGACTGGGGCTGAACCATGCTATTGCCCATCAGTTAGGCGGCCAGTTTCATCTGCCGCACGGGCTTGCCAATGCACTGCTGCTGACATCGGTCATCCGCTTTAACGCCCACGATCCCCGGGCGGCAAAACGATACGCAAGACTCGCGAAAGCCTGTCAACTCTGCCCCGCCAGCGCAAACGAGACGTCATGCCTCAATGCGCTGATTCATCAGATTGAGCAGCTCAAAACACAGTGTGCAATCCCTTCATTCGCCCAGGCGCTTAAAGAGGGACGACAGGCGTATTCACAACGAATCCCGGTCATGGCTCAGGCGGCGCTGGCTGATGTGACGTTAAGAACCAACCCACGTACCGCCAATGCCAGCGCGATCCGGGAACTTCTTGAGGCGTTGTCATGAATACCGTCAGCGCCATTGAACAGGATAGCTATGATGCGCAAACCATATGCGATCGAGTACGTGCTGCGGGCGTGGTTGGCGCCGGGGGGGCGGGTTTCCCCGCCCATGTCAAACTACAGGCGCAGGTTGAGATCTTTTTGGTTAATGCTGCTGAATGTGAACCGATGCTCAAGGTTGATCAGCAATTAATGGCGCAGCAGCCCGCGCGCCTGATTCGCGGCGTGCAGTACGCCATGAAGGCAACCGGCGCACGCGAGGGGATTATTGCGTTAAAAGAAAAATACCGCGATGCGATTGAGGCATTAACCCCCCTGCTACCTTCCAGTATCAGGCTGCATATTTTACCGGATGTCTACCCGGCCGGGGACGAAGTGCTGACCATCTGGATGGCGACAGGCCGACGCGTTCCGCCTGCGGCGTTGCCAGTGAGCGTCGGCGTGGTGGTCAATAATGTTCAGACCGTACTGAATATCGCCCGTGCGGTAGAACAACAGTATCCCGTAACGCGCCGCACTCTTACCGTTAACGGCGCGGTTGCAAGGCCGCTGACCGTCACCGTCCCTGTCGGTATGTCTTTACGCGACGTTTTAGCGCTTGCAGGCGGCGCCACCGTTGATGACCCTGGATTGATTAACGGCGGCCCCATGATGGGAAGCCTGGTGACATCGCTGGATTCACCGGTGACAAAGACCACCGGCGGCCTGTTGGTGTTACCAAAAAACCATTCCTTGATTCAGCGGCGAATGCAGGATGAACGCACCGTTTTGTCTGTCGCAAGAACCGTTTGCGAGCAATGCCGGTTATGTACTGATTTATGCCCCAGGCATTTGATCGGCCATGAGTTATCTCCCCATTTGCTGGTACGCGCGGTGAACTATCAACAGGCCGCGACACCGCAACTCCTGCTTAGCGCGCTGACGTGTTCAGAATGCAACGTTTGCGAAAGCGTGGCATGCCCGGTGGGGATCTCCCCCATGCGCATTAACCGTATGCTGAAACGTGAACTACGGGCGCAAAACCTCCGTTACGAAGGCCCGCTGAATCCCGCCGATGAAATGGCGAAATATCGACTTGTGCCGGTTAAGCGATTGATTACCAAACTGGGGCTCAGCGACTGGTATCACGACGCACCGTTAACGGACGTCGCCCCTTCAACAGACAAAACGACGCTACTCTTGCGTCAGCATATTGGCGCCAGCGCCGTTCCCTGCGTGCAAAAAGGTGAACGCGTTGTCCGTGGACAGTGTGTCGCCGATATGCCATCTGGCGCGTTAGGCGCTCCCGTTCACGCCAGTATTGACGGCATTGTCAGCGACATTACTGAACACGCCATCACGGTTGTAAGAGGTTAACCATGTCTCAGGCTATAGGTATTTTAGAACTCACCAGCATCGCTAAAGGAATGGAAGCAGGCGATGCCATGCTGAAAAGCGCCAGCGTCAATTTACTGGTCAGTAAAACAATCTGTCCGGGTAAATTTTTACTGATGCTGGGCGGCGATGTCGGTGCGGTACAGCAGGCCATCGAAACGGGCACATCGCTGGCCGCAGACATGCTCGTGGATAGTCTGGTGCTGCCGAATATTCATGCCAGCGTGCTGCCTGCGGTCAGCGGGTTGAACAGCGTTGATCAACGTCAGGCCGTAGGGATCGTGGAAACCTGGAGCGTAGCAGCCTGTATCAGTGCCGCCGATCGCGCCGTTAAAGCCTCCAACGTGACGCTGGTGCGTGTCCATATGGCATTCGGTATTGGCGGAAAATGTTACATGGTGGTGGCAGGCGATGTCTCCGATGTCAACAACGCCGTTACGGTAGCCAGTGAAAGCGCAGGCGAAAAAGGACTGCTGGTTTACCGCGCCGTGATCCCCCGTCCGCATGAAGCCATGTGGCGACAGATCGTGGAGGGATAATGGAAAAGCAACCGACAACGGAACGCATGATTCAGGAGTATGTTCCCGGGAAACAGGTGACGCTGGCGCATCTGATTGCTAACCCCGGCAAAGATCTCTTTAAAAAACTGGGTCTGCCGGATGCGGTGTCCGCTATTGGGATCCTGACCATTACGCCCAGCGAAGCCTCGATTATTGCCTGCGATATCGCCACCAAATCCGGCGCGGTCGAGATTGGTTTTCTTGACCGTTTCACCGGGGCCGTCGTGCTGACCGGCGATGTCTCAGCCGTCGAGTATGCGTTAAATCAGGTGACCAGAACATTGGGAGAAATGATGCGTTTTACCGCCTGCCCAATTACCCGGACATAACGCCATGAAACGCATTATGTTAATCGGCCCCAGCCAGTGCGGGAAAACCTCTCTTACACAGAGTCTGAACGGCGAAGCGCTTCATTACCAGAAAACACAGGCTATTGTCTGGTCGCCCGGCACGATCGATACGCCAGGCGAATATCTGGAGAACCGCTGTCTGTATAGCGCGCTGCTGGCAAGCGCCTGTGAAGCCGACATTATCGCGCTGGTTCTTAATGCCGATGCGCCGTGGTCGCCCTTCTCCCCCGGTTTTACCGGCCCAATGAACAGACCCGTTATCGGGATCGTCACCAAATCTGATTTGGCGGATTCGTCACGTATCTCATGCGTGGAAAACTGGCTGATTCAAGCCGGTGCGCAGAAAATTTTTGTCACCAGCGCGCTGATGAAATCCGGGATTGATGAAATGTTTGTTTTTCTGAGTGCTAAGGAAGGTGCGAATAAGTGGGGAAATTCTTCTCGGCTGACTCAGTCATTTCATTTCTTCATGTTTGAGCCGATTTTTTCTCCCGTAAATGCCTTGAATCAGCCTATTTAGACCGTTTCTTCGCCATTTAAGGCGTTATCCCCAGTTTTTAGTGAGATCTCTCCCACTGACGTATCATTTGGTCCGCCCGAAACAGGTTGGCCAGCGTGAATAACATCGCCAGTTGGTTATCGTTTTTCAGCAACCCCTTGTATCTGGCTTTCACGAAGCCGAACTGTCGCTTGATGATGCGAAATGGGTGCTCCACCTTGGCCCGGATGCTGGCTTTCATGTATTCGATGTTGATGGCCGTTTTGTTCTTGCGTGGATGCTGTTTCAAGGTTCTTACCTTGCCGGGGCGCTCGGCGATCAGCCAGTCCACATCCACCTCGGCCAGCTCCTCGCGCTGTGGCGCCCCTTGGTAGCCGGCATCGGCTGAGACAAATTGCTCCTCTCCATGCAGCAGATTACCCAGCTGATTGAGGTCATGCTCGTTGGCCGCGGTGGTGACTAGGCTGTGGGTCAGGCCACTCTTGGCATC
>NZ_JAOWFM010000028.1:0-111704 GCF_030333655.1 Citrobacter sp. CK180
GACAGCTGATAGAAACAGAAGCCACTGGAGCACCTCAAAAACACCATCATACACTAAATCAGTAAGTTGGCAGCATCACCGACATCACTGTAGGTATGGGAAAGATCCAACGTTAAAAAGTTTTCACGATATGGCGTCAGACTGTCATATATGGCATACCCATTCTTGTCCGTGGTCAGATAACGGTGACCTTGCACTGCTGCCCCTTCTAACCCAGGCGCTTTAATAATGGCAAGTGTATCTGAGAGGCGGTTGGTTAAATGTATGCCATCAGACCAGGCGACAATTCCCCCCTGGATATTCCCACCAGCCTGCCGGTATTTATTAGACTGGCTATAGCTGGCACCTACCGTCGCAACCGGTGCTCGCCACGTCAGGTTTCCACCTGCGCTTGTTTCATTATTTTGCCGCTGATGCGCAAGATTCGCGCCATAGCTAAATTGATCTCGACCACCCGCAATGCCGCTTAGGCTGGTATTATTCGACTGATAGCCTTCGTTATCAAACGTCGTTGAGTTTGAAACAAAGATATCGCGTTTCGTTGCCGTGACGCCATCGCCCCAGGAGAATGGGATGGAAATATAAATATTAAGACGCTTATCCTCCCGATTATCCTCATCATAACTCTGACTCGCAGACAAGGTATAACTAATACGCCGCCAGTCATTAGAATAACTCAACTGATAATCCTTTCCGCTGCCATTGCGTCCCCAATAATCACGCCATAATCCGCTCAGTGCCAGGTTCCCCCATCCCTCTGGTAACCCCTGGTTTATATTGACAGAAAAACTATTCTTACGACCAAAATCATTTTGGTAATAATCAGTGATGTCATACACATCATTGTTATCCCGATGATAGCTGTTTTTATTATTCGCCCAGACATGATCATTAAATGAACGGTAATCACGTGAAGAATAACGATAGGCTGCTAACGCGAACTGCGTACCTGTTTGTGAAACATATTTATTCCACGCTATCTGATAACTTTGACCATTAAAAACATCACCATTATCCTGTTTACTATGAGACTGAGTGGCATCCACAGAAACAGCACCAATATGTGTATTCCACCCTGTGCCTAATGTAAAGGCCTGGTAATGGTCAGACAGCATAGTGCCACCATATAATGTCAGTAGATTATTTAATCCATACTGATAATTGGCTTGCAAAAAATCCGTCTGCTTTGTCGCGCCTTCTATATGGCTACGCCCTGCCGCAATATCGTATTTTGATACGCCAGACTGTAGCATATTAGGTACAGATGAATAAGGCACAAGATAATGGGAAACTGAACCATCAGCTTCTTTTACACTGACATCCAAATCGGCACCACCTCCAGCAAGCTGTAGATCGGCAATCGCAAATGGGCCAGGCGGAACCTCTTTTTGATAGACAATAAAGCCATTCTGTTCAATGGTTACTAAAGCATGACTTTGTGCAATACCACGAACAATGGGTGTAAAGTTTTGTTTCGAATTGGGCAGCATTTGCATATCGCGCCAGATACGTATCCCGGTGAAACGTACAGAGTCAAACAGATCGGTTCCGGTATACATATCCCCGGCACGTAGCGTTCCTAATATTTCAGGGATGCCACGTTCCATATACAATGTATTATTTTTCCATTCTCCGCTGTCATCATTACTTTTCGTGAAGTTTGCATTCGAATGTAACTGCCAGCCAAACAGATTTAGCCCACTGTTCAGACTTACGTAGCTGTTTTCATCATTACCACCACTTTTATAATTACTGTAATACTGACTGGCATAATAAGACATGTATAGAGCATTAATGCCCCGATCCCAGGTTTCAGGTAACATATAACCCGGCTCGTATTCATTCACGTAGGCATGAGGCACCGTCAAATTTAGAGCAAACTGACTGATATCATAGCTAATATCCCCCCCCTGAACTGCGGCTCGTAGCGATACACAATCAACTTTCTTATCCACTTGAAGACCATCGGACTTAATACCAATCTGATGCAACTGAGCTATAGACAAGCAAGTATCATCAGGGTCATCCTGGATATTTAATTCGTAACGGCCACGCCACTGATTGTTAAGATAAACATCCATATCATAAAGGCCCGGCATCGGTTTATCTCCGTCGATCTGATAACGGGAAACCTTTTCACCTTTTAATCCGCCAAACATAAAGTGTGTGTCAAATGTTTCGGTTTCTCCCCATACCGGGGATATCACCAGCACAGAAAGGATCGCTAACGTAATGGAGTTTATCTTTAACATAACCAATCCTTGGGCTATCTATCCGTTTTTACTTTCTCACTCAAATAATTACCATGATCATCAATAAGTGTGACAGTATAATGATTAACGCCAACAGAAGTGCTTACTAATTTATCTGACCAGGGTGCAAGCACATAAGTTTCTTTATTAATTTTAGTTTTTCCAACAATTTCAGGGATGGTAATCCAGTTTGCTGAATTATTTTTGATGTTTATGCCGTTGTATGATTTACTAATCCGCAGACGAGAAAAGCTATTTTTATCTACAGAAGAAATTCCTTGTGGACGGTAGATAAACTTCACACGGTTTTGCATCGCAAATTTGATTACATTTTTCCCTTCCGTTTCTGCTGAATTTGGCGGGATATCCAACACATTGAGAAAGAACAGACTTTCACGATCACCCGGCAATCTATTTTCAAGTAATTTAATCTTCAGTTGTTGGCCAGAACCCGCAATCACTCGGGCGACTGGCGGTGACAGAACAAATGGCACCTGAATTTTTTCAGGTGGCAAACTGGTATCGCCATCATCAATCCATGACTGCACCAACGCGCTACGCGTACCTTCATTCATTAACTGTACAGTAATTTCTTTTTTCTGGGCTGGATAAATAATCCGTGTGCCGTAAATATAAATACCTGCCCACGCAGGCATTACAGCACCAGCCAATAATAATACCATTATCTTTCTCATGGTTAACTCACCTTATTATCAGAGAAATCGGCGGCGACAAAACGCCGCCGACTAAAAGGGTGTGTTAATCAGTTACTACCGTCAGCGTCAAAGAGGAGCTCACCTCACCCGCAGTTACATTATTTTGTCCAGCCAGATTAGCATAACGCGCTGAGAAGCTAAGCTCATATTTCCCATCATCACTTTTATCCAGGGAAATACCATTATCTGCATTAACCTTATTCCCGTCATAATAGACAGAGAAACCAGCGCCATTGTTTGATGCAGTATTCCGTGTAACAGAGGTATGTGAACTATCAAACTGTGAACGGGAGAAGGTAATACGAGGTGCATTATCACCCGTACACTCAACTTTCAACGGCGTGATAGTGGAGTTAGAATATCCATCATAAACGCCGCCAGCATTCAGTATATTTAAACGGTCCACCCCCACCTGGTTCATATCAATCTTTGCAGTTGCATCACCAACAAATTTACATGTTGTGCCAACAACTTTACCCGTAATAATCAGTTCGCCATAATCTGCATCCGCCGCAAAAACCCCGGCACTCATAAAAATAGCAGACAATACGGAGGCAGCAATAATTGAACGTTTCATAGTATCTTCCTTAATAAATGAATTTCTATTTGTTAAGAGGGATTAACTCTTGAAACTAAATTCTCACACACAAAACGTTATCGCAATGTAAACGTGTTGTTTTGTTGATTTAAAACAATTTACAGAATGCAATATAATTACAACAAATAAGTTGTACTAATTATCATTTTTAGAATTTATTAATAATCGTGATTTATCATTAAATACATTCAAAATATAAATAAAAAAGCCCACATCATTCATGAAAATAATGTGGGCTTTCTCGTATTCACGTTATTTTAGTCGTAGCGGTTTAAGACTATCTGGCGAGCAGAGCCTCCAGGCAGAGTGATAACTTCCGTTACAACGCCTCTGACCGGCATTGAGGCCGTTTCTCCTGCGTTTGTCAGATAGGTGTTATTACCGCAACGCTGTTGCAACTGAGTATCCACAACGTCAGCGTGACAGGTGGGGGTCGTGACGCTTCCGCTAATCGTGAGCGTCGCGGTATCAGAGGCAAAAACAGGAGAACTCATTCCATAAGCCAGAACTATAATTCCCATCAGCAAAGGATTCTTCATGTTTAGCGTTAATCCTGTCGTAAAAGAGAGCGCAGCACAGTTTATCTTCATAGGAAATTATGCTCGCTGGTTCAGCGTAAGACCAATCGAGATAATAAATTAATAAGATAGCTATGATCAATTCAAATGATGTATTTGGCGATTTTTTAAGAAAAGCGCCCAATTAATGAAGGGAAAATAAATAATAGCGTGATGATTATTTCATTAATATATTCACCGCATCAATATATTTCTGATGCGGTGAATAGCCGTCATCCTGACGGTTCAGGCGAAATTAAACCGCGCGGAAAGCTATTTCTCCGGGAATAACCTCACCCTGCCAGTACAGTTGCGCCGCAACGCGCCCTGCCAGTTCGCGGTATATCGCGGTAAACTCACTGTCGGGACGGCTGATTACCGTCGGCGTTCCGCGATCGAGATCTTCACGCAGGCTGATATGCAACGGCATCTGCCCCAGCAGTTGAGTACGGTACTGCTCGGCCAGTTTCTGTGCGCCGCCGGTGCCAAAAATTGGCTCATGGTGACCGCAGTTGCTACAGATATGCATACTCATGTTTTCAACAATCCCGAGCACCGGTACTTCGACCTTCTCGAACATCACAATGCCTTTTTTGGCATCAATAAGCGCGATGTCCTGCGGCGTGGTAACGACAACCGCGCCTGTCACCGGAATGTTCTGCGCCAGCGTCAATTGAATGTCACCGGTTCCCGGCGGCATATCCAGTACCAGATAATCCAGATCCGGCCACAACGTTTCCTGCAACATCTGCATCAGCGCTTTGCTGGCCATCGGGCCGCGCCATACCATCGCATTGTCATCCGTCACCAGATAGCCGATGGAGTTGGTCGCCAGACCGTGAGACATAATCGGCGCCATATGGGTGCCGTCCGGCGAAGTTGGGCGCTGATTCTCAGCCCCCAGCATGGTCGGGATAGACGGGCCGTAGATATCAGCATCCAGAATACCGACTTTCGCCCCTTCCGCCGCCAGCGCTAACGCCAGGTTAACAGCGGTAGACGATTTTCCCACGCCGCCTTTACCGGAACTGACGGCGATAATGTTCTTCACGCCGTTAATGCCAGGCTGATTTTTAACGCGCTTCAGCGTCGCGATGTTATGCGACAGCTTCCAGTCAATGGCTTTCGCGCCCGTAATCCGCAGTAAATCGGCGCTGCATTGCTCTTTTAACACCTCAAACGCGCTGTGCCAGACAAACGGCATGACCAGCTCAACGTGCAGCGTGTCATCCAGCCAGGCGACATGGTGCAACGCTTTCAACGTCGTCAGGTTATGCTTCAGGGTTGGGTGCTGAAAATTCGCCAGCGTCCCGGCGACCATCGCGCGCAGGGTCTCTGGTGATTTAGCCTGGGATTGTGCGTTCATCCCGACTCCTTTTTATCGTTATGAAAAGTACAATTGTAACTTTCTAGTTTACTCCTGCGGTAATAATTATTCATTTATGGATTAATGCCCTTATCACTTGGCGTAGTTATTCCCTTTCAGGTAACATCAGAACCCCCTTTTACTAGAGAAGAAGTAATACCTACTATGACTCAAGTCGCGAAGAAAATTCTGGTAACGTGCGCGCTGCCGTACGCCAACGGCTCCATCCACCTCGGCCATATGCTGGAGCACATCCAGGCTGATGTCTGGGTCCGTTACCAGCGAATGCGCGGCCACCAGGTCAACTTCATCTGCGCGGACGACGCACACGGCACCCCTATCATGCTGAAAGCACAGCAGTTGGGTATTACGCCAGAGCAGATGATTGGTGAAATGAGTCAGGAGCATCAGACTGATTTCGCAGGCTTTAACATCAGCTATGACAACTACCACTCAACGCACAGCGAAGAGAACCGCGAGCTGTCCGAGCTGATTTACACCCGCCTGAAAGAGAACGGTTTCATTAAGAACCGCACCATCTCTCAGCTCTACGATCCAGAAAAAGGCATGTTCCTGCCGGATCGTTTTGTAAAAGGCACCTGCCCGAAATGTAAGTCTCCAGATCAGTACGGCGATAACTGCGAAGTGTGCGGCGCGACCTATAGCCCGACCGAGCTTATCGAGCCGAAATCCGTGGTTTCCGGCGCTACGCCGGTGATGCGCGACTCTGAGCACTTCTTCTTTGACCTGCCCTCTTTCAGCGAAATGTTGCAGGCGTGGACCCGCAGCGGCGCGTTGCAGGAGCAGGTGGCGAACAAAATGCAGGAGTGGTTTGAATCCGGCCTGCAACAGTGGGATATCTCCCGTGACGCGCCATACTTCGGTTTTGAAATCCCGAATGCGCCGGGCAAATTTTTCTACGTCTGGCTAGATGCGCCGATCGGCTACATGGGTTCATTCAAGAATCTGTGCAACAAGCGCGGCGATCTGACCAGCTTTGACGACTACTGGAAGAAAGATTCTGACGCCGAGCTGTACCATTTCATCGGTAAGGATATCGTTTACTTCCACAGCCTGTTCTGGCCGGCCATGCTGGAAGGCAGCGGTTTCCGCAAACCGACCAACCTGTTCGTTCACGGCTATGTAACGGTGAACGGCGCGAAGATGTCTAAATCGCGCGGCACCTTTATTAAGGCCAGCACCTGGCTGAACCATTTTGACGCCGACAGCCTGCGCTATTACTACACGGCGAAGCTCTCTTCCCGCATCGATGACATCGACCTGAATCTGGAAGACTTCGTGCAGCGCGTCAACGCGGATATCGTCAACAAAGTCGTCAACCTGGCTTCCCGTAACGCGGGCTTTATCAACAAGCGTTTCGATGGCGTACTGGCTGCTGAACTGGCCGATCCCGCGCTGTACAAAACCTTCACCGACGCAGCAGCGGTCATCGGCGAAGCGTGGGAAAGCCGCGAATTCGGTAAAGCGATCCGTGAAATTATGGCGCTGGCGGACATGGCTAACCGCTATGTTGATGAACAGGCGCCGTGGGTTGTCGCGAAACAGGAAGGCCGCGATGCCGACCTGCAAGCGATCTGCTCGATGGGCATCAACCTGTTCCGCGTGCTGATGACGTACCTGAAGCCGGTTCTGCCAACGCTGAGCGAACGTGTGGAAGCGTTCCTGAACACCGAGTTGAACTGGGATGCAATCGCGCAACCGCTGCTAGGCCACAAGGTTAACGCCTTCAAAGCGCTGTATAACCGCATCGACATGAAACAGGTTGATGCGCTGGTTGAAGCCTCGAAAGAAGAGGTGAAAGCGGCGGCGGCGCCAGTTACCGGCCCGCTGGCAGACGACCCGATTCAGGAAACCATTACCTTTGACGATTTCGCTAAGGTCGATCTGCGCGTGGCGCTGATTGAAAACGCTGAGTTCGTTGAGGGTTCTGACAAACTGCTGCGTCTGACGCTGGATCTGGGCGGCGAAAAGCGCAACGTCTTCTCCGGCATCCGTTCCGCGTACCCTGACCCGCAGGCGCTGATTGGTCGCCATACGGTGATGGTCGCCAACCTGGCCCCGCGTAAAATGCGCTTCGGCATCTCTGAAGGGATGGTGATGGCCGCCGGTCCTGGCGGGAAAGATATCTTCCTGTTAAGCCCGGATGACGGTGCGAAGCCAGGCCAGCAGGTGAAATAAACAAAAAAGCCGGAGACATTCTCCGGCTTTTTTATTCCAGAACGCCAGCGAACCACGCCGTAGGTCTGGTAAGCGAAGCACCATCAGGCGCAAACGCCGGATGACGGTGCAAACACCTTATCCGGCCTACCGCTTATCTTATTACGCTTTCTTCTCGTGCTGACGCGCCGCCAGCCCGCGCAGGAAATAGCGCAAGAACTGATCGCCGCACTCGCGGAAGTTTTTATGCTCCGGGGCGCGCATCATCGCCGTGATTTCCGGCATCGAGACGCGGAATTTTTGCTCCGTCAGAATCGCAAGGATATCGTCGGTTTTCAGCGAGAACGCGATACGCAGCTTTTTCAGCACAATATTATTGTTAACGCGGCGCTCCGGCTCCAGCGCTGGCGCGGACTCATCTTTACCACGCTTTTCGTAAATCAGCCCATTCAGGAAAGCAGAGAGGATGATATCCGGGCAACGTTGAAAGCCCTCTTCCTCTTCTTTACGCAACCAGACAGCAATCTGTTCCGCAGTGGCTTCGGCATTACCCAGCGCCAGAATGCGCACCAGATCGTTATTGTTTGCTTTCAGGATGTAGCGCACGCTACGCAGAATATCGTTACTCAGCATGGGGCCTTCGGGTGTTAATGAGGCAAAAAATCATTTTAGCAGTCTTTTACAGCCCAATCGCCTCTTTTAAACTTTTCAGGTAGCGACGGCTGACAGGAACCGTTAAACCGTTGCGCAAAATCAGCTCGGCCTGACCATTATCCTCCAGACGAATTTCCTGCAACTGCGCCATATTCACCAGATACTGACGATGGCAGCGCAATAACGGTGTGCGGCTCTCCAGCGTTCGCAGCGTCAATTCGGTAAACCCTTCCTTCCCCTCGCTGCTGGTTACGTACACGCCGCTCATCCGGCTGCTGACAAACGCCACGTCATCCATTTGCAACAGATAAATACGGCTGTGTCCGGTGCAGGGAATGAATTTCAACGCTTGTTGATTTTCCGGCAGCACCGAAACGTCCTGCATGTTTCGTTCCTGTCGCAGACGCGCCAACGTTTTCTCCAGCCGCTTCTCTTCAATGGGCTTAAGCAGATAGTCAAAAGCGTGCTCTTCAAACGCTTTAATGGCGTATTCGTCAAAAGCGGTCAGAAAAACAATGTACGGTCGATGTTCTGGATCGAGCATCCCGACCATTTCCAGCCCGCTGATGCGCGGCATCTGGATGTCGAGAAACAGCACGTCCGGGTGCAGCTTATGCACCGCGCCAATCGCCTCTACCGCATTCGAGCACTCACCCACAATCTCAATATCACTTTGTTCCTGTAACAGAATCCGCAGATTTTCCCGCGCTAACGGCTCATCATCCACAATCAGCACTTTAATCATGCGTTTTCCTCCAGGGGAAGTCGTAAGGTTATCCGGGTAAAGAGATCGGGTTCGCAGGCCACGTTGATGCCGTAATCATCGCCAAAGCGTTCGCGCAGCCGTTTATCCACCAGGTTCATCCCCAGGCCGCTGGCATTGGTCGTGGGCTGGTACAATCCGGCGTTATCCTCAATGTCCAGCATCAGGTGCTGCCCATCCTGTCTGGCCGTAATGGAGACTTCGCCAGTGCCAAGCAGTTGCGACGTGCCGTGCTTAATGGCGTTTTCCACAATCGGTTGCAGAGTGAACGCAGGCAGTTGCTGGTGCGAAAGTTCCTCCGGCACGTTTAAATTCACCTGCAACCGCGCCTGGAAGCGCGCCTTCTCAATTTGCAAATAGGCATTCACATGCTCAATTTCATCGGCAAGGGTCACAATCTCCGAGGGGCGCTTTAAGTTCTTGCGAAAGAAGGTCGAGAGATACTGCACCAGTTGGCTGGCCTGTTCGCTGTCGCGGCGCACCACCGCTTTAATGGTGTTAAGCGCGTTAAACAGGAAATGAGGATTCACCTGCGCATGCAAAAGTTTAATTTCCGACTGTGTGAGCAGCGCTTTCTGGCGTTCATACTGCCCGGCCAGAATCTGCGCCGACAGCAGTTGCGCAATCCCCTCGCCCAGCGTTCGGTTGATGGAGCTAAAGAGCCGGTTTTTGGCTTCATACAGTTTGATGGTGCCCATCACGCGTTGGTTTTCGCCGCGCAGCGGAATCACCAGCGTTGAGCCTAATTTGCACTGCGGATGCAACGAGCAGCGGTAAGGCACTTCGTTACCATCGGCATACACCACCTCACCGGTCTCAATCGCTTTCAGCGTGTAGCTTGATGAAATAGGTTTCCCCGGCAGGTGGTGATCGTCGCCAATGCCGGTAAACGCCAGCAGTTTATCGCGATCGGTGATCGCTACTGCGCCGATGTCCAGTTCCTGATACAACACCTGGGCCACCTTCATGCTGTTCACTTCGTTAAAGCCCTGACGAAGGATACCCTCCGTGGAGGCCGCTACTTTCAGCGCGGTGGCGGAAAACGCCGAAGTGTATTTTTCAAACATCGCACGTTTGTCGAGCAAAATGCGCATAAACAGCGCCGCTCCGACGGTGTTAGTCACCATCATGGGCGCGGCAATACTGCTTACCAGATGCAACGCATCTTCAAAAGGTCGGGCGATCAACAAAATGATCAGCATTTGCACCAGTTCAGCGACGAAGGTAATCGCCCCGGCCGTTAACGGGCTGAAGACTTTATCGGTGCGCCCGCGACGGATCAGCACGCTATGCACCAGACCGCCTAACAACCCTTCGACAATGGTGGAGATCATGCAGCTCAGCGCCGTCATCCCGCCCATCGAATAACGGTGTAAACCGCCGGTGAGTCCGACCAGGCCGCCGACCACAGGCCCGCCCAGCAAGCCGCCCATCACGGCACCAATCGCACGGGTATTGGCAATGGAATCTTCGATGTGCAACCCAAACCAGGTGCCCATAATGCAGAAAATAGAGAAGACGATATAACAGAGAAATTTATGCGGCAGGCGAACGGTAACCTGCATTAACGGGATGAATAAACGTGTTTTACTCATTAACCACGCAATGACCAGAAACACGCACATCTGCTGAAGCAGCAGCAACACCAGATTAAACTCGTACATACCCGCAAACCACACATCTCTTAAAAACGCGTAACATACATTGGCTGCGCTTATCTTTCTTTGAACTGTTGCAAAAAAACATGAATTCGTGAGAACGATCACTCAAAAGCGCACGTCAGGCCACAATCTCACCCGCGACCTGATTAAAAAACAGACAAAACTACCTGGTTCGTAAAAGAGCGTCTAAAGTAAAACTGGGACCTCGCGAGCAAGGGTGAAACGATGGCGCTTTACACAATAGGTGAAGTGGCTTTGCTTTGTGATATCAACCCTGTCACGTTACGCGCGTGGCAGAGGCGTTACGGATTATTAAAGCCCCAGCGAACAGACGGGGGGCACCGCCTGTTTAATGACGCCGATATCGACAGGATTCGGGAGATTAAACGCTGGATTGATAACGGCGTGCAGGTCAGTAAGGTCAAGGTGCTGCTCAGCAACGATAACATCGATGTGCAAAACGGCTGGCGCGAACAGCAGGAGACGCTGCTGCACTATTTGCAAAGCAACAATCTGCATAGCCTCAGGCTATGGATTAAAGAACGTGGGCAGGATTACCCCGCCCAGACGCTCACCACGCACCTGTTTACTCCTCTGCGACGACGCTTACAGTGCCAGCAACCCACTCTCCAGGCGCTGCTCGGCATCCTTGACGGCATCTTGATCAATTACATTGCGATTTGTCTTGCCTCCGCGCGCAAAAAACAGGGGAAAGACGCGCTGGTGGTCGGCTGGAATATTCACGATACCACCCGGCTGTGGCTGGAAGGCTGGGTCGCCAGCCAGCAAGGATGGCGCGTCGATGTGCTGGCTCACTCGCTGAACCAGCTTCGCCCGGAGCTGTTTGACGGCAGGACGCTGCTTATCTGGTGCGGCGAGACGCAGACGCCCGCGCAGCAGCAGCAACTCAATGCCTGGCGCGCGCAGGGGCACGATATTTACCCGCTGGGCCTGTAGCCTTACCGGATGGCAGCACCAATGCGTGATCAGACATTCTGCGCATTTAATGATTCATTAACAAACGTGCTTTACGGTACAATCCTTTTGTTAACATAAGGAGTGCACAATGCGCGCAGCTAAAATCGGTGTGATTACCCTCTTCCTGCTGATGGCTATCGGCGGTATCGGCGGCGTGATGCTCGCTGGCTATACGTTTATTTTACGTGCCGGTTAAGGCGCAGCACCAGACGCTCGAACAGGCGATCGACAATGATCGCCGCCAGCGCGACCAGTAAAGCCCCCTGAATCACATAGGCGGTGTTAAAGCCGCTCAGCCCGATGATAATCGGCGTGCCGAGCGTGCTGGCGCCCACCGTCGAGGCGATCGTCGCAGTCCCAATATTGATGATCACCGAGGTGCGAATCCCCGCCAGAATCACCGGCGCGGCCAGCGGCAGTTCGACTTTCCACAGTTGCTGTCCCCGGCTCATCCCCATCCCGCGCGCCACGCTCATGACGCTGGCGGGAATCGCCCCCAGCCCGGCGAGCGTAGCCTGCAATATCGGCAAAACCCCGTAGAGGATCAGCGCGATAATGGCTGGCTCCTGACCAAACCCCATCACCGGAACGGCTATCGCCAGCACCGCGACCGGCGGAAAGGTCTGCCCGACGGCGGCGATGGTTTCCACCAGCGGGCGAAACTCTGCCCCCCATGAGCGGGTGACCGCAATCCCCGCCCCGACGCCAACCGCCACAGCAATCAGGCTTGATACGCCCACCAGCCAGAAATGGGCCAGCGCCAGCGCCATAAAGCTTTCTTGCTGGTAAACCGGTCGTGGCAACTGCGGAAACAGCGCGCCAAACACCGCCTGGCTGTACGGCAGCCCCGCAAGCAGCGCCAGAAAAGCGACAATAAGCCAGAGCAGCGGATCAGACAGTCGTTTCACCGGGCAACGCCTCCGAAAGCAGATCGCGAAAATGGAGCGTCCCGCAGGGAGCGCCCTGCTGATCCACCACCGGCAATACGTCGCACCCTCGCGCCACAAAGACAGACAGCGCATCGCGCAGCGTCATCTCTTCCGCCAGCGCGTCACCGCCCACTTGCTCATGACGACGCACATAATCCCCCACGCTGCGCAGCGACAGCAGCCGCACGCCTAGTTCGCTGCGCCCAAAAAACGCCTGTACAAAATCATTCGCCGGCGCGGTCAGCATTTCCAGCGGCGTGCCCTGCTGTACCACTTCGCCGCCATCCATCAGCACCAGATGCTCCGCCAGACGCAGCGCCTCGTCGATATCGTGCGTCACCAGCACGATGGTGCGGCCAAGCAGCCGGTGAATACGGGTCATCTCCTGCTGAAGCGCCCCGCGCGTTACCGGGTCCAGCGCGCCAAACGGCTCATCCATCAGCAATACCTGCGGATCGGCAGCCAGCGCACGGGCCACCCCAACGCGCTGCTGTTGCCCGCCAGAGAGCTGGTGCGGATAACGGTGACGCAAATTCACGTCCAGCCCCAGCAGCGCCATCAGTTCTTCCGTGCGGTCATCAATACGCGAGCGCGACCACTTTTGCAGTTGCGGTACGGTGGCAATGTTTTGCGCCACCGTCCAGTGCGGGAAAAGGCCGATCGACTGGATGGCGTACCCCATGCGACGACGCAGTTCCAGCACCGGCAAGCTGCGGATCTCTTCCCCGGCAAAACGGATCACCCCGCTGTCATGCTCCACCAGGCGGTTAATCATCTTCAGCGTGGTGGATTTTCCCGACCCCGATGTGCCAATCAACACTGAAAAGCTGCCTTCGCGAAAATGCAGATTGAGGTCGTTGACGGCCTTCTGCGCACCGAAGGTTTTGCTGACATGGCTAAATTCAATCATCATTCGTTACCTTCAGGAGTGCGATCCATAAATCAAACAGCGCGTCGATCAGCACGGCCAGCGCAATGACCGGGATCACCCCCAGCAGAACCAGATCAACGGCGCTGCTGAGCAGTCCCTGAAAGACCAGGGCGCCAAACCCTCCCGCCCCAATCAGGGCGGCGATGACCGCCATCCCCACCGTTTGCACCATGACCACGCGCAGGCTGCGTAAAAAAACCGGCAACGCCAGCGGCAGTTGTACATGGATAAAGCGTTGAGAAGCGCTCATCCCCATCGCCCGCGCGCTTTCCAGCACGTCTCGCGGCACCTGGTTAAGCCCGGCAACCACGCCGCGCACCAGCGGCAGTAACGCATAGAGCACCAGCGCAATCAGGGCGGGCGTTAACCCGGTTCCCGCCACGCCAAGCGTTCCCAGCCAGGGCCACGCCTTCACCAGCCCGGCAAGCGGGGCAATCAGCAGGCCAAACAGCGCAACGGAAGGGATGGTCTGGATAACATTCAGAACGGCAAAGACCGGCCCCTGCCGCGCCGTTGCAAACGAGCACCAGATGCCCAGCGGTACGCCAATCAGCAACGCGGGCAACACGGTTCCCGCCAGCAGCGTCAGGTGCTGAACCAGCGCATTATCAAAAATATCCTGCCGGTTCGCGTACTCTTTGAGTAAAGAGAGATCGTTGAATGCGCCGGTGAGCAGCAGCGCCAGCGGTAAGAGCGCAATTTGCGCATGCAGAAACCAGCGCCAGAGCGGTTGGGCAGTGATACGGCGAATGGCATCGCTACAGGCCAGCAGGGTAAGCCCAAGACCCAGCCACAGGCCGCTCCCCAGGCTGGTGCGCGCCAGCGGGCTGCCGGCCTGCGCCAGATGCGTTGCCGCTTTTCCCACGCTCCAGAGCATGGCGATCACCAGCGCCTGCGCCAGCACAAGCGTCAGCACGCTGCCCTTTTTCCCAGGGACAAAACACAACACCAGCAATGCGCACCCGGCGCCCGCCAGCAGAGAAACCGAACCCGGCCAGATATCCCAGATCTGACGTCCCTCCCCTGACACCAGGCGATTGGGGGCGTAGTTGACGAAAGGCAGCGCGGCGGCAACCCCCGTCAGGATCACCAACAGCAGCAACACACGGTTAAGACTGACTTTTGACACCTTACTGACCTGATACAAAATGTGTTACTTCACCCAGCCTTTTTGCTTCAGGTAATCTGCCGCGACTTTTTTCGCATCCAGCCCTTCAACGGCGATACTGGCATTCAACTGTTGCAACGTTTTTTCATCCAGGCTGGCAAAGACCGGCTGCAACCATTCCGCCATCTGCGGATATTCTTTTAGCACCGACTCACGAACCACCGGAGCAGGCGCATAAATAGGCTGGACGCCTTGCGGATCGCTCAGTGTTTGCAGCCCCAGCGCCGCAACCGGGCCGTCGGTGCCATAGGCCATTGCCGCGTTTACGCCGGACGTTTGCTGGGCGGCCGCTTTAATGGTCACCGCCGTATCGCCGCCAGCCAGCGACAGCAACTGGTTCTGATTCAGTTTAAAATCGTAGGCTTTTTCAAAGGCAGGCAGCGCATCGGCGCGTTCGATAAACTCGGCGGAGGCGGCCAGCTTGAACGTTCCGCCCTCTTTCAGATAGCGTCCGAGATCCGCAAGCGAAACCAGTTTATTCTTTTCCGCAACATCCTGGCGCACCGCAATCGTCCAGGTATTGTTTGCAGGCGCTGGCGTTAACCAGACCAACTTGTTCTGCTCAGCATCCAGTTTTTTGACTTTTTCAAACCCCGCCTGTGCGTTTTTCCATGCCGGATCGTTTTCGTCTTTAAAGAAGAATGCGCCGTTTCCGGTATATTCCGGGTAAATATCCAGCTCGCCAGAGGTAATCGCACCGCGTACTACCGGGGTTGTACCCAGTTGCACTTTATTCACCGTTTTAACGCCGTGGCTTTCCAGCACCTGTAAAATCAGGTTGCCAAGCAAGGCGCCTTCCGTATCGATTTTTGATCCGACCGTTACGGGTGATGCGGCCTGCAACGGCAGACTGACCGCCGCTAACAGCAGCAGCGCCCCCGCCCCTGTTTTTGAAATTGTCATGCTGCTTTCCTCATTCTTTTACATCCCTTTTCAGAGACTTGAGGAAAAAGCATAGTTGAAAAATAGCAGAGCGACAAAAGGCAGAGGCAATTCGCAGGCCGGATAAGCGCAAGCGCCATCCGGCAATCAGGCGCACCGGTGCCGGATAGCGACGCTAACGCGTCTTATCCGGCCTACGGAGCTGACAGGTATGGCGCGTGGCTACAGCAGTTCAAACTCGCCCTGCTTCACACGGGCGGAATCGACGCCAATAAAGACGTTAAACTTGCCAGGCTCCGCGTCATACTTCATACGCTGGTTCCAGAATTTCAGCGCCTCAATATCAATCGGGAAGCTAACGGTCTGCGTTTCTCCTGGCTTCAGCGTTACCTTCTCAAAACCTTTCAGCTGTTTTACCGGACGACTCATCGATGCCGTGACATCCTGCAAATACATCTGGATTACCGTCGCCCCCTCGCGCTTGCCGGTATTCGTCACCCGCACGCTGGCCGTTACCGCGCCATCGCGCTTCATGGTGGGCGCAGAGAGCGTCACATCGGAAACGGTAAACGTGGTGTAGCTCAGACCATAACCAAACGGATACAGCGGGCCATTCGCCTCGTCAAAGTAGCGGGAGGTGTACTTGTTCGGCTTGTCGGCGTTATACGGACGACCGGTGTTGAGATGGCTGTAGTAAACCGGGATCTGCCCGACAGAGCGCGGGAAGGACATCGGCAGTTTACCCGACGGGTTATAGTCGCCGAACAGAACGTCAGCAATGGCGTTACCGCCTTCCGTACCGGCAAACCAGGTTTCCAGAATGGCGTCAGCCTGCTGATCTTCTTTCACCAGCGCCAGCGGACGACCGTTCATCAGTACCAGCACCAACGGTTTACCCGTCGCCTTCAACGCCGCGATCAGATCGCGCTGGCTTTGCGGGATCTGAATGTCGGTGCGGCTGGAAGCCTCATGCGCCATACCCTGCGCTTCCCCGACAACGGCCACAACCACATCGGACTGTTTCGCGGCATTAACGGCCTCGTCAATCATCGCTTCTGGCGAACGAGGGTCTACTTTCACCGCCTCCTCATACTGATTGAGGAAATCAACAATGCCTTTGTCATTAGTGACATTCGCCCCTTTGGCGTATATCACTTTGCCTTTGTCGCCCAGCGCGTTTTTAATCCCCGTCAGCACCGTAACGGACTGGCTGGCGACGCCAGCGGCAGACCAGCTTCCCATCACATCACGCTGACTGTCGGCCAGCGGCCCCACCACCGCAATGGTGCCGGATTTATTCAACGGCAGCGTTTCCAGACGGTTCTTCAGCAGCACCAGACTTTCGCGCGCAACGTCGCGCGCGTCTTTGCGATGCAGGCGGCTCTCAGCGTTCGTGTCCTGCGGATCGGACTCTTTTGCGCCCAGGTGGCTGTACGGATCGTTAAACAACCCCATGTCATATTTCACGTTCAGCACATGGCGCGCGGCATCGTCCAGTTCCGCCATCGTTACTTTGCCTGATTTGACCAGCCCCGGCAGGTATTTGCTGTAATACTCATCGCTCATACTCATGTTGATGCCGGACTTGAGCGCCACGCGCACCGCGTCTTCCGGGTCGGATGCCGTGCCGTGTTTAATCAGCTCTTTGATCGCGCCGTGATCGGAAACGGTGATGCCTTTAAAGCCCCACTCGTCGCGCAGCACCTCTTTCAACAGCCATGAATCTGACGTCGCAGGCGTGCCGTTCAGTGAGTTGAGCGCCACCATCACCGCGCCGCTGCCCGCGTCCAGCCCGGCTTTATACGGCGGCATATAGTCGTTGAACAGGCGCTGCGGGCTCATATCGACGGTGTTGTATTCCTTCCCGCCCTCAACCGCGCCATAGGCGGCGAAATGTTTCACGCTGGTCATCACCGAATAGCGATCCGCCGGGCTTTTGCCCTGCATCGCCTCGACCATCGTTTTGCCCATGATCGCCGTCAGATACGTATCTTCACCAAAGCCTTCCGATGCGCGTCCCCAGCGCGGATCGCGGGACACATCCACCATCGGCGCCCAGGTCATGTTCAGGCCATCGTCAGCCGCCTCATACGCCGAGACGCGACCCACGGTTTTTACCGCCTCCAGATTAAACGAGGAGGCCAGGCCAAGGCTGATAGGGAAAACGGTACGCTGCCCGTGCAGCACGTCATAGGCGAAAAAGAGAGGGATTTTCAGGCGGCTCAGTTCCATCACCTGATCCTGCATTTTTCGGATATCCTGGCGGGTGACGGTGTTAAAAATCGCCCCGACCTGCCCGTTTTTGATCATCTCCCGGATGGCTTCTTTCGGGTTGTCGGGCCCAACGCTTATCAAACGCAGCTGACCGATTTTTTCATCGACGGTCATTTTCGTGAGCAATTCAGTGACAAACGCATCCCGAGCTTCAGGCGTCAGCGGATGGTTGCCAGACAACGCTTCCGCCAGCGCTGGCTGCAACGCAAGGCTTACCGCAACACCTACAGAACATAGCCATTTCATCTTGATTCTCTCTTTTTCTTTAGCCCGACGTGGCAGCAAAAATATAACAAAAACCGCAGTTTGCCATAAGCCTAATCGGGAGAGGAGAAGAAAGCTAAGGTTATTCTCTGATTTTTTTAACGTCCCCTGCGCAGGGAGGAGGATCAGGAATACGCTAAGCCTGCACCGAGACAAGTTGCATGAGAAAGCGTATTGTCATACAAAGCGCTATGCTTAGTTCCGATAGTTTGTCCCACCACAAGGAGTGGAGAATGTCTTCCATTACAACGACAGATAATAAAGCCTTTCTTAACGAGCTCACCCGTCTGGTGGGTCATTCGCACCTGCTCACCGATCCTGCAAAAACCGCCCGCTACCGCAAGGGGTTCCGTTCTGGTCAGGGCGAAGCGCTGGCCGTGGTCTTCCCCGGCTCGCTGCTGGAATTGTGGCGCGTACTGAACGCCTGCGTAAACGCCGATAAAATCATTCTGATGCAGGCCGCCAATACCGGCCTGACTGAAGGTTCCACGCCGAACGGCAACGATTACGATCGCGAAATTGTCATCATCAGCACGCTACGCCTCGACAAGCTGCACGTCCTCAGTAAAGGCGAACAGGTGCTGGCATACCCAGGAACCACGCTGTACTCACTGGAAAAAGCGCTTAAACCTTTTGGTCGCGAACCGCACTCGGTTATCGGTTCCTCCTGTATCGGCGCGTCAGTTATTGGCGGCATCTGCAATAACTCCGGCGGGTCGCTGGTACAACGTGGCCCGGCGTATACCGAAATGTCTCTGTTCGCGCGCATTGATGAGCAGGGCAAATTACAGCTGGTGAACCACCTGGGCATCGAACTGGGCCAGACCCCGGAACAGATCCTCAGCACACTCGATGATGAACGCATCAAAGATGAAGATGTGCGCCACGATGGCCGCCACGCCCACGATTACGATTACGTGACTCGCGTCAGGGACATTGAGGCCGATACCCCTGCCCGCTATAACGCTGACCCGGATCGCCTGTTCGAATCCTCCGGCTGCGCGGGTAAGCTGGCGGTGTTCGCCGTGCGGCTGGACACTTTCGAGGCGGAAAAAAACCAGCAGGTCTTTTACATCGGCACCAATCAGCCCGACGTGCTAACCGAGATTCGTCGTCATATCCTGGCGAAATTCGACAACCTGCCGGTTGCCGGTGAATATATGCACCGCGATATTTACGACATCGCGGAGAAATATGGCAAAGATACGTTCCTGATGATCGACAAGCTCGGCACCGACAAAATGCCGTTCTTCTTTACGCTCAAAGGCCGTACCGACGCGATGCTGGAAAAGGTAAAAATCTTCCGCCCGCATTTCACCGACCGCGCGATGCAGAAGTTCGGCCATTTATTCCCTAACCATCTGCCGCCGCGCATGAAAAGCTGGCGCGACAAATATGAGCATCATCTGCTGTTAAAAATGGCGGGAGACGGAGTGGCGGAAGCGCAAAGCTGGCTGACCGAGTTTTTCAAAACCGCCGAGGGCGATTTCTTTGCCTGTACCCCGGAGGAAGGCAGCAAAGCGTTCCTGCACCGTTTTGCCGCGGCAGGCGCGGCGATCCGTTATCAGGCGGTGCATGCCGATGAGGTGGAGGATATTCTCGCACTGGATATCGCCTTACGGCGTAACGACACCGAATGGTATGAGCATCTGCCGCCGGAAATTGACAGCCAGCTGGTGCATAAACTCTATTACGGTCATTTCATGTGCTATGTCTTCCATCAGGATTACATCGTGAAGAAAGGCGTCGATGCCCATGCGCTGAAAGAGCAAATGCTGGAACTGCTGCGCCAGCGCGGCGCGCAATATCCGGCAGAGCATAACGTTGGTCATTTGTACAAAGCGCCGGAGACGCTGGCGCGTTTTTATCGTGAAAATGACCCCACCAACAGCATGAATCCGGGTATTGGTAAAACAAGTAAGCTGAAATTCTGGAAAGAAGCGGCGTCCGACGAGACGCATTGATTTCTCGTATTTACAGCTATGGAGCTGTTTTAAATATCGTGCCGGATGGCGGCGCAAGCGCCTTATCCGGCCTACAAACTGTAGGCCGGATTCAGGCACATATCAAAAAATTCAATCGTTTTGCGCGGTCTGCTCGCCTGCTGCGGCCATCTGCGCGGCTTTCTGCTTTTTATAACTCAACGCGGCGGCCGGAACGGGCATCGCTTTGCCGGTTTCAATCCAGGTGCGTAAACGGCTGGCATCGGCAAAATGGGTATATTTGCCAAAGGCATCCATCACCACTAACGCCACCGGTTTGTTGTTGATCATCGTGCGCATCACCAGGCAGTGACCGGCAGCGTTGGTAAACCCAGTCTTGGTCAACTGAATATTCCAGTTATCGCGGTACACCAGGTGATTCGTATTGCGAAACGGCAAGGTGTACGCCGGGTTTGCAAAGGTCGCCATATCCTCACGCGTGGTGCTTAACTGACCAATCAGCGGGTACTGCTTGCTGGCAATCAACAGTTTCGTCAGGTCACGGGCGGTCGATACGTTATGAATCGACAGTCCCGTCGGCTCCACAAAACGGGTGTGGGTCATGCCCAACGCTTTGGCTTTAGCATTCATCGCTTTAATAAAAGCGTTATAGCCACCCGGATAATGATGCGCCAGGCTTGCCGCCGCCCGGTTTTCCGAAGACATCAGCGCCAGCAGCAACATATTTTTACGGCTGATTTCACTGTTCAGACGCACGCGTGAGTAAACGCCTTTCATTTCCGGCGTCTGGCTGATATCGACTTTCAGTTTTTCATCCAGCGGCAGTCGCGCATCAAGCACCACCATCGCCGTCATTAATTTGGTGATCGACGCAATCGGACGCACAAGATCCGGGTGGTTCGAATAGATCACTTTGTTGGTGTTCAGATCAACAATCATCGCGCTTCCAGAAGCAATTTCCGGTTGAGACGCTACGGCGGCAGCCGCGGTTTTCGCCACAGCGTGTGGCGCAAAAGGGACAGCCAGCATCAGGGCAAGGCTAAATAATGAAACTCGGAATTTCAGCATGATGAGATTTCTGATAATGATTCACGCACGTAGAACGTACACCGCCTGAGCCAGGATTTTACTCAAGCTAGCTCCGGCATCATAGCGACCCGACAGCGTTGTCGCCATAAGAGAATCGTCACGAAATGCTGCATGCTGGCTTTTACACCCGTCTCTTCCCTGTTTCGGGCCGCAGGCGCGCTGCTGTTGTCCATTTATCGCCCTCCTGCGACCCGAATTCTTTTCATATCTCAGAATAACCGGTATCCATATCCCCACAGGATCACCGTCATCGCCAGCAGCACTTCCAGTACCAGCACGCCGATAGCCAGCGTCGAACTGGAAAAGCTCAGACCTTCCTCTTTACTGATGTTCAGGAATGTCGGGATGCCGAGATACAGCAGATAGCCGGTATAAAACAGTGCGACAGTACCGACTAACGCACAGAGCCACACCAGCGGATAAAGCGCCACCAGACCACTTAAAAACAGCGGCGTTGCGACATACCCGGCAAAGACCATACAGTGTCCCAGGGAAGGCCGTTGCGGGTAGTTGCGCGCCATCCACCAGATGACCCGACCCATCACGGCAACCCCGGCCAGCATCATGCCGTAAAACAGAACCGCGAACGCCAGCCCTGTAAACAGAGACAAGCGCAGCACATTGCCATCACCAAAATTCCAGCCAATTTGCGTGGTGCCAATAAAGGCGCAAATCACCGGGATCGCCGCCATCAGCAGCACATGGTGGGTATAGTGATGCGACACCGTTTCGTTTTCGCTTTTGATCACGCGCATTTCACGATCGGGATGGGAAAATAGCCCCCAGACATGGTTCATACCGCCCCCCTGCTTGTCAGCTCTGGATCTCAACACTTCAAGTATAATTCAGCTTTCGATTATTTTATGTACAGCGCATAAAAACCGATGCGCTAACGTCGCGCCTTTTCCGGCCATAAACATTGATAGGGTGTATGCTAAAGGCGGGAGGTCGTTTTCACGTATGGATATCAACAGTCTTATCACGCATTACGGTTACGCCGCGCTGATTATTGGCAGTATGGCGGAAGGCGAGACCATCACCCTGTTAGGCGGCGTGGCAGCCCATCAGGGATTGCTTAAATTCCCTCTGGTGGTGCTCTCTGTCGCACTCGGCGGCATGATTGGCGATCAGGTGCTCTATTTGTTGGGTCGTCGCTATGGCGGCAAAATTTTGCGGCGCTTTTCCCGACACCGCGCCAAAATTCATCTGGCGCAGAAAATGATCCAGCGTCGCCCGTACCTGTTTGTGATCGGTTCCCGATTTATGTACGGCTTTCGCATTATTGGGCCGCTATTGATTGGCGCCAGCCACCTGCCGCCTAAAATCTTTCTGCCGCTGAATATTCTGGGGGCGATGATCTGGGCTTTGCTGTTTACCACCCTGGGCTATATTGGCGGCGAGGTGATCGCGCCGTGGCTGCACAGTTTCGACCAGCATATAAAGCATGTGATTTGGCTGGCGCTGGTGGTTGGGCTGGTTTTTGGCGCTCGCTGGTGGTTAAAACGACGCAATAAGCCTGATGCGCCGTAGCGCTTCAGGCTTATTTGGCCTGCATTAAAGCGCCATCCGGCACGACGCTCAAAGATGATAACCGCCGCCCAGCGCGCTGGTGAGCTGGATGGACGCATCCAGCCATTGCCCTTGCAAAATCAGGCCGTTGCAATGTTCCCGCAGCGCCGGGATCTTCGCCTGGCTGACGCGGGAGCCCGCAATAATTCCGGCATTAAACCGCGCCTGTGCCAGACCAACCACCCGCTGTGCGTCATGCTCAATCTGCCGTTGGTGCTGATTTTTTTCAGCCACCGTTTCAACCTGACTGGCGGCGCGCGCCACATCATTCACCGCATCCACCACCGCTTTGTTGTAATTCGCGACAGAGAGATTACTTTGCGCTTTCGCGATATCAAGACTGGCGTTCAGCCTGCCGCTGTCAAAGATCGGCAGCGTCAGCCCGGCGGTGACGCCCATCTGCTGTGCGGAATGGCGAAACAGATCGCTCAGGTGCAGGGCGTCCTGTTGCAGAAACGCCATCAGGTTGATATCGGGATAAAACGCTGCTTTTGCGGCGTCAACGCTGCCTAAAGAGGACTCAATGTACCAGTGCGCCGCCTGTAAATCGGGTCGGCGAGCCAGAAGTTCATAGCTCAACTGAGCGGGCAACTGGCTTTCAGTCACTGGCAGAGCAACCGTATGCAGGGTCAGCGAGGCCGATTGCGCATTGGTCAGCGCACTCAGACGCGCCTCAATAATCTTCATTTTACCGGCCACATCATTTAGCTGCTGCTGCGTTTTACCGGCATCAATATCGGTTTCCACCCCTTCGACCGAGGAGGTAATACCGTTTTGATACAGCTGGCGATCAACCGTAATAACGTTTTGCTGTTCATGTTCGATTTGCGTCAGCACCGCTTTAAGCGCCGCCTGCGTCTGCCATTCCCAGTATAAACGCGCGACGCCGCTTGCCAGCAGTTGCCGGGTTTGCGCCTGTTCCGCTTCACGCGCTTTCACTACGCCGATTCTCGCGCTGACTTCAGCCCGGTTCTTGCCCCAGAGATCCAGATCCCAACCGGCGGTTAAGCCGAACGTCCCGTTGGTGTACCACGGCCCGGTGGTTCCCGCCGCCGGATCGGTGATGGCAAACGGCCCCATCAGCCCTTCCGCAGACATTTTCTGGCGCTCAACATCCGCAGAGAAATCCAGCCGGGGGCCATCCTGCGCTTCAACCTCCTTCGCCTGCGCCTCGGCGAGTTGTATACGCTGTTCAGCCACCTGCATATCAGGAGAATGCTGTAATGCGTTGTTAATTAAGGCATCAAGCTGGGGATCGTGGTACGCCTTCCACCACTGACTGTCCGGCCAACCGTTTTTTATTGCCGTCGGTAATGGTGAATCAACCTGTGCAGCAGGCGTTTGTCGCGTCAGCGACTGGCGGGTATCGTGCATCGGCGCGCAACCCGCCAGCAGCGTAAAAAGAGACAGGCACACCGTTGTGGCCAGGAGAGAATCGCGGTTCATGGAGACGTTCTGGTAAGAAAAGGTGCGCAGAGATTACGTGGTGTTGCGTCCTGTTTTTTAGTTACGCGTGGCAATACATCTTTGGAAAAGGAAAAATATAATTAGAAAATTATAATTGAAACAAATAATTATAATTAAAGTATTTCATGGAATGATATTTACCCTTTGCGTAGTTCCCTGTCGAACCGCTGACCGCTGCCGGATGGCGACGTACCGTCTTATCCGGCCTACACAGACTGTGTAGGCCGGATAAG
This sequence comes from Citrobacter sp. CK180, assembly GCF_030333655.1. Classification (NCBI taxonomy): domain Bacteria; kingdom Pseudomonadati; phylum Pseudomonadota; class Gammaproteobacteria; order Enterobacterales; family Enterobacteriaceae; genus Citrobacter; species Citrobacter sp. CK180. The sequence continues at coordinate 24,473 of NZ_JAOWFM010000028.1, forward strand.
CGAAGCGCCATCAGGCACGCGGCCAGATAAGGCGATTTAAATATCAATGGACTGAATGGCGCGAGCAATATCGGGGGAATTATTAAGCGCTCGGATTTCCTGAAATAGCGCGGTGGCTTCCGTATATTCCTTACGCAAATACCCCAGCCACTGCTTAATACGCGCGACATGATACAGCCCGGTATCCCCCTGCTTTTCCAGCCGGGTGTATTTTTGCAGCAGTAAAACCACTTCCGGCCAGGGCATACGCGGTTCGTTATATTTCACCACGCGGCTGAGATTCGGGATGTTTAACGCTCCACGTCCCATCATCACCGCGTCGCAGCCGCTGACCGCCATACACTCTTGCGCGCTCTGCCAGTCCCAGATTTCACCATTGGCGATAACCGGAATAGTGAGTCGCTGGCGGATCTCGCCAATCGCCTGCCAGTCAATATGTTCGGCTTTATAACCCTGCTCTTTGGTGCGCCCATGCACGACAAGCTCTGTCGCCCCTGCCTGCTGGACGGCATCGGCAATTTCAAATTTTCTTTCGCCGCTGTCCCAGCCCAGACGCACCTTCACCGTGACCGGTAAATGCGCAGGCACGGCTTCGCGCATCGCTTTTGCCCCCTGATAGATAAGCTCAGGATCTTTGAGCAACGTCGCCCCGCCTCCGCTGCCGTTCACCATTTTCGACGGACAGCCGCAGTTTAAATCCACGCCGTATGAGCCCAGCTCCACCGCGCGGGCGGCGTTTTCCGCCAGCCACTGCGGGTATTGCCCCAGCAGTTGAATACGCACGACTGTGCCGGACGCCGTGCGGCTGGCATTGTGCAGTTCCGGGCAGATGCGATGAAACACTTTTACCGGCAGAAGCTGATCCACCACGCGTAAAAACTCCGTGATGCACAGATCGTAATCATTAACCTCGGTCAGTAGCTCGCGCACCAGAGAGTCGAGCACGCCTTCCATCGGCGCCAGTAAAACACGCATAGCATTTCGTTACCTGCAAAAAAAGAGGCGCTATGGTAGCGCCTCTGTGGTGCGGTTTAAAGTCTCTCAGCGCGGCTCAAGGCAGTTATCTTCCTTCCAGCCATACAGCCACTCAATGCCGCGATAAAACTCCTGCTGGGATTTGCCTTTCCACAGCAGATTACGCACCTGTCGCTCCACGCCTGCGGCATGGTAGACGCGCCCCATCTCGCGGGTTGACCAGACAATTCGCGCCGTGCGGGGAATACGCACCGACTCATACAACGCAAAGGCCTGCTGCGCATCACCATGACAACGCTCCAGCGCTTTACCCAGCGTAACGGCATCTTCCAGCGCCATGCAGGCGCCCTGCGCCATATATTGCGCAACCGGGTGCGCGGCGTCGCCCACCAGCGTGATGCGGTCGGTCCCCCATTTCTCTACCGGTTCCCGGTCAGCGGTCGCCCAGCGGCGCCAGGAGGTGGGTTTGTCGAGCATTTGACGCGGACGCGGGTGAATCCCGGCAAAATAAGAGAGCACCTCTTCTTTGCTTCCGTCTTTCACGCCCCACTCCTCCTGCTGACGGCTATGGAACGTCACCACCAGATTGTACTGTTTCCCGCCGCGCAACGGATAATGCACCAGATGGCAGTGCGGCCCGGCCCACAGTACCGGCGCGTTGATGCGCAAATCTTCCGGCATGTCGTCGCACTCCACCACGGCCCGGTACACCACATGCCCGGTCACGCGCGGCGTATCGCCAAGTAGACTCTGGCGCACGACCGATTTCACGCCATCGCAGCCCAGCAGAATATCTGCCGTCCAGCTATTCCCCTGCTCGTCAAACACCGTTACATCATCCGGCGTCTGGCGGATATCGACAATATTCGTTGAAGTCCGGTACTCCACGCCCGGATGGGTCAGCGCCGCTTCCCAGACGGTGGCATGAATATCCACCCGGTGAATCACGGCATACGGGCCGCCAAAATGGTCGCGAAAGGCCTGGCCGGTTTCAATGCGCACGACCTCTTCGGCATTCACGGCGTCCATCATCGTAATATGATCGGTAAAGACCGCGCGCTGGCGAGCCACTTCGCCAACGCCGAGGCTGTCCAGCGCGGAAAACGCATTCGGCCCGAGCTGAATCCCCGCCCCAATCTCACCAATTTCATGAGCCTTTTCCAGCAGCATCACTTTAATGCCCTGGCGCGCCAGCGACAGCGCGGTCGCTGCGCCGCCAATACCGCCACCCACGATAATTGCGCTTGTCACTTTAGCCATTGTCGTTCTCCTTATCAGGCTGAAATTTTGTCTTGTTGATTTTCGGGGGCAGCGGCGATAAAGGCCGGAAGCCGGGTGCAGGCGTCATAAACCGCCTTGCAGCGCGGATAACCGCTCAGGTCGCATCCCATTCGCAGCGCATTGGCCCATTGTGGAATCAGGCAGCAATCCGCCAGCGTGGGCGCATCCCCCACGCAAAACTGCCCGGACTGCCCCTGGCGCAACAGCTGTTCCACCGCGCTAAGCCCTTGTTGCACCCAGTGGGCGTACCAGCGTTTCTTGTCTTCTTCGCCGATCTTCAGCTCGTCAGTCAGGTAGCGCAATACGCGCAGGTTATTCACCGGGTGAATATCACAGGCAATGGCATAGACAATTTCCAGCGACTGGCTGCGCGCCGGATCGACCAGCGGCAGCAACGGCGTCTGCGGGAAGTGGCGATCCAGCCAGTCGATGATTGCCAGCGATTGCCCGAGAGATTCACCGTCATCAGTCACCAGCGTCGGCACCAGCCCGATCGGGTTCATCCGTCGGTAACTCAGCGCATTCTGCTGGCCGATACGAATGTTGACGCCCACCGTCTCATAATCGATGCCTTTTAATGCCAGCGCGATACGCACGCGATAAGACGCCGAGCTATTAAAAAAACTGTACAGCTTCATCATTCACCTCAGACAATCTTCACGGCGATCGGCGTTAACCCTTCCACATTGCCGGTAATCACATCCCCTTTCACCACTGCCCCGACCCCTTCCGGCGTACCGGTGAAAATCAGGTCGCCCGGTTGCAGTTCAAAAAAGCCGGACAGGTAGCTGATGGTTTCATTGACGGACCAGATCAGATGGCGAATATCGCTGCGCTGATGATCTTCCCCGTTTACCTGTAACCAAATCGGCGCGTTGTTGACGTCTGCCACATCGGTTGCTTTATGCAGCGGCGCAATCGGCGCGGACAAATCAAACGCTTTGCCAATTTCCCACGGGCGCCCCATCTGACGCATTTCCATCTGACGGTCGCGGCGGGTCATATCCAGCCCGGTGGCATAGCCCCAGACATACTCATGCGCCTGCTCAAGCGGAATATCGCTGCCCTGTTTGCCTATCGCCACCACCAGTTCAATTTCATAGTGATAGTTATCGGTCTGCGACGGATAGGCCAGCGCCAGCGTTTCGCCAGCCGCAACCGGTACGACCGCATCGGCCGGTTTGCAGAAGAAGAACGGCGGCTCACGATCGGGATCGAACCCCATCTCACGGGCATGGGCGGCGTAGTTACGGCCAACGCAGTAGACGCGGCGAACCGGGAATTGCTCATCGCTGCCAACAACCGGCACCGCAACTGGCACCTGAGGTTCGAATACATATTTGCTCATCTTTTCTCTCCCAATTTAATAACGCGCTTCGCGGAACAAGCCGAGGGCTTCCTGAACCGGTTTGTCCGAAAAACTGAATAAAACGGTATCTTCCGTGGTCTGGAACGACACCCCGTGCCATGTCGGCACCACAAAGATATCTTTCGCCGTGAAGTGGAACGTCTCATTGCCAATGGTGACCTGCCCGGAACCTTCCACAACGTGATAAATGGTGCTGTCGGTCGTGCGCGCCACGCGCGACGCAAACCCTTTCGGCAACAGTTGCAAAAACGCGCCCATCGAAGGCATCGGATAGCCCCCGGTGACCGGGTTGACGTAGCGCATCTTGTAGCCATCCCACTCGTCAGGTTCCCCCATCCGGGTCAGGCCATGCAGCGCTTCACGGCTACGGTCGTAGCGGTAGTTGAAAATCGGCGAGGAATTGCCGACCTGGTGGCGTAGCGGCAGCATGTTGGCGGCGTAGCGCGGCAGGTAATCGCCTTCTTTGCGCGTCACCGGCTGCTGTTCTTCCGGGTAATCTTCCGCAAACCCGCAGCCCAGCGTATTCACCAGCGGCAGATCCAGACCGTCCAGCCATACCACCGGCTCGTCGCCAGGGTTGCCGTGATCGTGCCAGCGCCACTGCGGCGTCAGAATAAAGTCGCCCGGGTGCATCTGCGTCCGCTCGCCGTCAACGGCGGTGAACGCGCCTTGCCCTTCCACAATAAAACGCAGCGCCGACTGGTTGTGGCGATGACTCGGCGCCACCTCGCCCGGTAAAATCAATTGCAGCCCTGCGTACAGCGTCGCGGTAATTGACGACTGTCCGCGCAGCGCCGGGTTTTCCAGCACCAGCACCCGGCGGACAGCCTCTTTCGCGCCAATCAGGTTGCCGCTTTCCAGCAACAGCGGGCGGATCTCCTGATAGTTCCAGTACGCAGGCACGCAATTGGCGTTCGGCGTTTGCGGCACCAGGTGGTGCAGCGACTCCCAGAGCGGCGTCAGGTTTTGCCCGGAAATGTGCTGATAAAACTGCTGACGGTTGTGTTTAACATCCTGATTCACTTCAGACATGGAGGTTCTCCTTATTCGTTCACGACGCCTGCCCGGGGCAGCACGTCAGGTTCAGAGGCTGAGTGGCGGACAACCGCCGTCAACATGGCGAGCATCACCGCGCTAATGGCAGCCGGAATCGCGATGACGAAAAACAGCGTATCGAAAGAGAAATTCATCGCCATCATCATGCCGCCGGAGAGCGAGCCGACAATGGCGCCGCAGCGCCCGACGGCATTGGACCAGCTCACGCCGGTTGCACGGCTTTGAGTCGGGTACAGCGTCGCAGTTAAGGCATTCAGCCCCACCTGCGATCCGCTGATGCCAATGCCCGTACCAAAAATCGCCAGCGCCATCAGCCACAGTCCGTTTTCACTCAGGCCAATCATCACGATGCAGACCGCGCCCAGCGCGTAGCTCACGGCCAGCACCCGGAACGGATTGTGTTTGTCCATCAGTACGCCGAGTAACAGCGCGCCGAGCGTACCGCCGACCTGGAATGCGGCAGTGACCCAGGAGGCATGCTGCAAATCGATTCCCCGGTGATTCAGGAGCGTCGGCATCCAGCTGGAGAGCAGGTAGATAATGAGCAGGCTCATGAAGAACACGACCCATAACATCAGGGTAATGGGAAGCTGACGCCCAACAAAAAGCTGGCGGATACTGCCTTTTGAAATGGCGGCGGCTTCATGAAGATAGAAATGCGTATTGTCGTAGCGTTCACCGGTGATGGCGGCAACCGTTCTGGCAATCGCCGCCTGCGGGCGCTGACGACGCACCTGCCAGCGTGGCGACTCGGGCAGAACAAACAGCAAGGCGAAGAACAGCATTAAGGGCAATACGCCGCCGAGCACCAGAATGCCGTGCCAGCCAATCAGCGGCACCAGTTGCGCGCTGACGATGCCGCCCATCGCCGAACCGAGGGTAAACCCGCAGAACATCAGCGTTACCAGCGCGCCGCGACGGCGGGCGGGAAGGTATTCCGACGTCATCGTGATGGTATTCGGCATCGCGCCGCCCAGTCCCAGCCCGGTTAAAAAGCGCAGTATCACCAGCGTTTGCAAATCCGGCGAGAAGGCGGAAAGCAGGCTCAAGGCGCCAAACAGCGCCACGCACAGTTCAATCACCCGTTTACGGCCAAAACGGTCTGACAGCGGGCCGCACAATAGCGCCCCTGCCGTCAGCCCCAGCAGACCCGCGCCGAACAGCGGGGCCAGATCGCTGACGCTCAATTGCCAGTGCGTACGGATATCCGGCGCAATAAAGCCAATTGCGGCCGTATCAAAACCGTCGAGCATTACCACCAGAAAGCAGCAGATGATAACGCGCCACTGCATTTTGCCGACGGGGGCGGCGTCAATCAGTGCTTGTAGATCACGTCGTTGAGTCATAGTGAATGCCTCGGTGCAGGTAAGGTAGATGTCATTTTTGTTTTTTGTATGTTGCAAGTTTGTAATCATGGCGATGAAATGTACAATGGCATTTCGGGCAGAGGCATAACCTGGGGGTTATATCAAATGGCGAATTGGGCGCAAAAATTGAAGCTGCACCACCTGCAAATGCTGGTCGCGCTGGGGGAACAAGGGAATCTGACCCACGTTGCGCGAATGATGAACATCACCCAGACCGCGCTGTCGAAGTGGCTGTCACAGCTTGAAGATGAGATCGGAATCACGCTTTTTGAACGCCACAGCAAGGGGTTACGCCCTTCAGAAGGGGGCAAGCTGTTGCTCCAGCATGCGCAGCGGCTCATCAACGATATGGAACGTTCGCAGTATGAGATCGCGCGCTTTAAGCAAGGTGGGCTGGTGGGAAGCCTGAAAATCGGCTGTTCACCGGTCGCGACAGATTGCGTGTCGCAGGCGATCCTCTGCCTGCTCAATGAGATGCCGACGCTGCACCTGAACATTGAAGAGAAAGTCATGACCCCGCTTTTACACGATCTGCTCGCCGGGTCGCTGGACGTGGTGGTAGGTCGCGTGGGCGGTCGGGCGCTCCAGCTGCCGTTAAACTATCAGGTGCTCTACACCGAACCGGTCTGCTTTGTCGCCCGCCCCCATCATCCCCTGGCCTCACACGCCACGCTTTCCTGGAACGACCTCGCCCACTGGCGCTGGATTGTCTGGCCGACCGGTACGCCGATTCGCATCAGCATTGATAACGCCCTGGTGGACAACGGCGTGATGCTGCCGGAAAACACCATCGAATCCGCCTCGATGAACGTCAGCACCAATTTGCTGCAAAGCAGCGATATGATCTCTATTCTTTCTCTACGCCTGGCGCAACGCTATGCCAGCCAGGGCCAGTTGGCTATCTTAAACCTGCCGAAAATAGAACAGAAAGGAAGCGTGGGCATGTTCTGGCGCAAGAACGAGACCCCTTCTCTCGCGTTGAGTCGTTTTCTGCATTTTCTGGCGCAGGTTTAGCGCGGGCAACGGGGCGTTGCCCGATGTTCCCGTTGTCTATTTCCACTATGCTCAGAATTCATGATGTGATCGGTAGCACGTTTTAAAGTTTAATTGTATGATGAATCTGTTTCATCAAGGGCTTTTACCATGAGTAAATCACTGAATATCATCTGGCAGTATTTACGCGCATTTGTACTGATATATGCCTGTTTGTATGCGGGTATTTTCATTGCATCGCTGCTTCCTATTACGATTCCCGGCAGCATCATCGGCATGTTGATTCTGTTTGTTTTACTGGCGCTACAAATTCTGCCAGCGAAGTGGGTAAACCCGGGATGCTATGTCCTGATCCGTTACATGGCGCTGCTGTTTGTGCCGATTGGCGTCGGCGTCATGCAGTACTTCGATTTGCTGCGCGCGCAGTTTGGCCCGGTGGTGGTCTCCTGTGCGATCAGTACGCTGGTTGTTTTCCTGGTCGTGAGCTGGAGTTCGCATATCGTACACGGTGAACGAAAAGTGTTAGGGCAGAAAGGATCGAAAAAATGATGTCGTATATCTGGTGGTCGTTACCCCTGACGCTGGCGGTCTTTTTCGCCGCCCGCAAACTGGCTGCGCGCTTTAAGATGCCGTTGCTTAACCCGTTGCTGGTTGCCATGGTGGTCATCATCCCGTTTCTGATGCTGACCGGCATTCCTTACGATCACTATTTCAAAGGCAGCGAGGTGCTCAACGACCTGCTGCAACCCGCCGTCGTGGCGCTGGCGTACCCTTTATATGAACAACTGCACCAAATCCGCGCCCGCTGGAAATCCATCATCACGATCTGCTTCGTCGGCAGCGTGGTCGCTATGGTGACCGGAACCACTGTCGCCTTACTGATGGGCGCCACGCCGGAAATCGCCGCATCGGTATTACCGAAATCGGTCACAACCCCAATCGCAATGGCGGTGGGCGGCAGCATCGGCGGCATCCCCGCCATTAGCGCCGTCTGCGTTATTTTCGTCGGGATACTGGGCGCCGTATTTGGTCATACCCTGCTCAACCTCATGCGTATCCGTACCAAAGCCGCACGCGGTCTGGCAATGGGAACCGCCTCGCACGCCCTGGGCACTGCGCGCTGCGCCGAGCTGGATTACCAGGAAGGGGCGTTCAGTTCGCTGGCGCTGGTGATCTGCGGGATCATCACCTCGCTGCTGGCGCCGTTTCTCTTCCCGATTATTCTGGCGGTAGCGGGTTAAAATTTGCGATGCGTCGCGCATTTTTAATTTAAGTTTCACAAGTTGCAATAACAATGAGATTTGGATCACATATAAAGCCGTAACAGCTCCGTAAACTACGATTCCATTACATTGTTATGAGGCAACGCCATGCATCCACGTTTTCAAACTGCTTTTGGCCAACTTGCGGATAGTCTGCAATCAGCGCTGGCGCCGATTCTGGCGGATGAGCATTTTCCCGCCATGCTGACTGCGGAGCAGGTCTCGACGCTTAAGCGTGAATCGGGGCTGGACGAAGACGCGCTGGCTTTCGCGCTCCTGCCGCTGGCTGCCGCCTGCGCACGCACCGACCTTTCCCACTTCAACGTTGGCGCTATCGCGCGCGGCATCAGTGGGGCCTGGTATTTCGGTGGGAATATGGAGTTCCTGGGCGCGACGATGCAGCAAACCGTTCATGCCGAGCAAAGCGCGATCGGCCATGCCTGGCTGCGCGGTGAAAAAGGGCTCGCCGCCATCACGGTTAACTACACCCCTTGCGGTCATTGCCGTCAGTTTATGAACGAACTGAACAGCGGCCTGGATCTGCGTATCCACCTGCCGGGGCGCGTACCGCATACCTTACGCGACTATCTGCCTGACGCTTTCGGCCCGAAAGACCTGGAGATCAAAACGCTGCTGATGGACGAGCAGGATCACGGTTTCGCGCTGGAGGGCGACGCGCTGACTCAGGCAGCGATTACCGCCGCCAATAAATGTCATATGCCTTACAGCCACTCCCCAAGCGGCGTGGCGCTGGAATGCAAAGACGGGCGTATTTTCACCGGCAGCTATGCCGAGAACGCCGCCTTTAACCCTACGCTGCCGCCTTTGCAGGGCGCACTGAATCTGCTGAACCTGAACGGGTATGACTATCCAGATATTCAGCGCGCAATTCTGGCGGAGAAAGCCGACGCGCCGTTAATCCAATGGGACGCCACTGCCGCCACGCTGAAAGCATTAGGCTGCAATAATATCGACCGCGTACTACTGGGTTAAGCCCTGGAACACGCAATGTGCGTAGGCCCGATAAGCGCAGCGCCATCGGGCAACATGCAAATGGCAAGAATGTCTAAAATCCCCCCAATCAGACTGCTGTTTCTTGCGCTTCGACAGCGGGTACAGTAGCCTGATTGAAATTTCATCCCTTTATCGAGTTCTCTGCATGTTAAAGCGCGTGTTTTACAGCCTGTTAGTCCTGATCGGCTTGCTGCTGTTGACTGTGCTTGGTCTCGACAGATGGATGAGCTGGAAAACCGCGCCCTATATTTACGACGAATTACAGGATCTCCCCTACCGCCAGGTGGGAGTGGTATTAGGCACCGCAAAATACTATCGCACCGGCGTCATTAATCAGTATTACCGCTACCGCATTCAGGGCGCGTTAAACGCCTACAACAGCGGCAAGGTCAATTATCTGCTGCTCAGCGGCGATAACGCGCTGCAAAGCTATAACGAACCGATGACGATGCGTAAGGATCTGATCGCCGGGGGCGTTGATCCTGCCGACATCGTGCTCGATTATGCCGGTTTTCGCACGCTGGACTCCATTGTGCGCACGCGCAAAGTGTTTGATACCAACGACTTCATCATCATTACCCAGCGTTTCCACTGTGAACGCGCGCTGTTTATTGCGCTGCATATGGGAATTCAGGCTCAGTGCTATGCGGTGCCGTCGCCAAAAGATATGTTAACGGTACGCGTACGTGAATTTGGCGCCCGATTCGGCGCGCTGGCGGATCTCTATATTTTCAAACGGGAACCTCGCTTCTTAGGCCCGTTAGTTCCCATTCCAACAATGCATCAGGTGCCGGATGACGCCCAGGGCTACCCGGCAGTAACGCCTGAGCAATTGCTGGAACTGCAAAAGAAACAAGGAAAATAAGCGTGGAAGGGAAAACGATCTTTGTGGTCATCGCCGTCCTGATGGTGATGCTGTTTAGCTTACGGGAAGCCTACAAAGGCTGGCGCTCTGGCGCCGTGGATAAAATCGTCAGGAACGCCCGCGAACCCGTATACGCCTACCGTGCAGAAACCCCTCTCCTTTACTGGAGCTACATCGGGTTATATCTGTGCATGTCGGTTTGTACGCTCGCCGCAGGCATTTATTTTCTGTTCTTTAGATAACGCGCAGAAATAAAAAAGCCCGAAACAGTTGCCTGCTTCGGGCTTTTTCATGCCGGTAATTACTTCTTACGGGCGTATTTCAGCGAGTCCAGCGCCACCGCGAAGATAATGATGCCGCCTTTAATGATGTACTGCCAGTAAGGGTTCACGCCGATATAGGTCAGGCCGTAGTTGATGACGGTAAAGATAATCACACCGGTCACAACGCCGAATACCGTCCCGACGCCGCCGCTAAACGACACGCCGCCGACCACGCAGGCGGCAATCGCATCCAGCTCATACATAAAGCCGAGGTTGTTGGTCGCAGAACCGATACGCCCCGCTTCCAGCAAACCGCCGAATGCGTAGAACACACCGGACAACGCATAGATCATCAGCAGGTTCAGCCCCACGTTAACGCCGGACACTTTTGCCGCTTCCGGGTTGCCGCCGATAGCGAAAATGTTCTTACCGAAACGGGTTTTATTCCACAGGATCCAGACAAACGCCACCGCAATCAGCGCATAGAAGGTAATGTAGGAGAGCCGGAAACTGCCCAGCGCAATAAAGCCCTGCGCAAACGTCGAGAACCCGCTATCAAACCCCGAAATCGGCGACGCCCCGACGAAGTCGTAATACAGGGAGTTGATGCCATAAACGATAATCATCGTGCCCAGGGTCGTGATGAACGGCGTCACATTGAGGTACGCAATGATAATGCCGTTAAGCAGACCAATGACGGCCCCAATTGCGCAGACAATCAGGATCACCAGCGGAATCGGCATGGTGGCCATTTCCGGGAAGACCTTATTGGCGTTTTCCACGGACTGCAACAGCGTTGCGGCGACCACGGCCGCCAGGCCAACCTGACGTCCCGCAGACAGGTCAGTCCCCTGGGTGACAATCAACCCTGCCACACCCAGCGCGATGATAATACGCACGGAGGACTGCGTCAGAATGTTACTTAAGTTCAGCAGACTTAAAAATGTAGGGTCCTGGAAAATAATAATGGCCAGCAAGACTAAAAGAACAACGTAAATTCCGCCTTCTTTCAGATAAGTAAGAAAACTTTTCTTATTTAACGCACTCATGAGGAGCCCCTGATCTTAAAGGTGCAAAGACGCAAGACGCAGAATTTCGTTTTGCGTTGTTGTTTTTGTGTCAACAATCCCGGCAACAAGGCCATTGCTCATTACCAGAATACGATCTGTAATCCCTAACAATTCCGGCATTTCGGAAGAAATGATAATAATCCCCTTCTCTTTTTTCGCCAGTTCCGCAATCAGTTGATAGATTTCAAATTTTGCGCCGACATCAATACCGCGCGTTGGCTCATCCAGCATTAATATTTCTGGCTGCGTTAACAGCCACCGGCCGATAATGACCTTCTGCTGGTTGCCCCCCGAAAGAGAGCCAATTTGCGTGCGATGACCTGGCGTTTTCACGCGCATTGAGTCAATAACCCACTGGGTATCGCTCTTCATGCGGGAATTATCCAGTAAACCGACTTTATTTCTGTAATTGCGGATGTTGGAAATTAAAGAGTTAAAACCAATATCCAGATACGCGTAGATCCCGGTTGAACGACGTTCTTCCGTTACCAGCGCGAAACCGTGATTAATGGCTTCGTTCGCGTTGTGGTTATTAATCTTTTTGCCGTGCAGCGTAATCGTACCCGATGATTTTTCCCGGATACCAAAAAGCGTTTCAACAATATCGGTACGCTTTGCCCCTACCAGACCCGCAATCCCGAGAATTTCCCCTTTATGCAGATCAAAAGAGACGTCGCGGATCGACGGCTGGCGCAGAGACGTCAGGTTACGCACTTCCAGAATGACCTCTCCCGGCTTATTTTGCTTGTCCGGGAAACGCTGGTTCAGGGAACGACCCACCATCATGGCGATGATCTTGTCCATATCCAGCCCTTCCAGCGGCTGCGTCGCAATCCACTGGCCGTCGCGCAAGACGGTGACTTCATCGCACAGCTGGAAAATCTCTTCCATTTTATGCGAGATATACACAATACCGCAGCCGCGCTCTTTCAGTTTGCGAATAATAGTGAACAGATGGTTAACCTCTTTCTCCGTTAATGAAGAGGTCGGCTCATCCATGATCACAATCTTGGCATTGTAGGAAAACGCCTTCGCAATTTCGATCATCTGCATTTGTGAAACGGATAATGTCCCGACACGCGCACGCGGATCGATATCAATATCCAGCTCATCAAATATCGCTTTGGTATCCCGGTACATTTTATCCTGATCGACAAACATACCTTTGGTTGGGTAACGCCCTAACCACATGTTATCCATGACGGAGCGCTGTAACACCAGGTTTAGCTCCTGGTGAACCATCGAAATACCATTCTCCAGAGCTTCTTTGGCAGAATGAAAATCGATCTCTTTCCCCTGAAATAAAATGCTACCGGAATCTTTTTGATAGATCCCAAAAAGGCATTTTAATAATGTTGATTTTCCTGCGCCATTCTCCCCCATTAAGGCGTGAATCGAGTGCGGGCGGACTTTTAAATTAACATTATCAAGTGCCTTTACGCCGGGAAAAGACTTGTTGATGCCGCTCATTTCCAACAAGTATTCGCCTGACGACGGAGTAGTAGTGCTGACCATAATTATACCTTGTTGGCCTCGCAGAGTGCGTTAATAAAGGGCGCAATGTTATTGCGCCCAAAGAAAACGATATACGAATTACTTGTTGGTAAACTCAGCCAGATTGTCTTTATCAACACCTACGTACGGAACGCGAACAATTTTGTTCTCGATTTTCCAGTCGGTGCCGTCAGCCGCGCCTTTACCATCGGCCAGGTTTTTCGCCAGATCAAAGGTGGCTTTCGCCTGGTTGTTGGCATCGTTCAGCACGGTACCTGCCAGCGCGCCGGATTTCACCAGCGCCAGCGCTTCAGGTAACGCATCCACGCCGAATACCGGAACGCTGGTTTTATTGTGCGCTTTCAGCGCTTCTACCGCGCCCATCGCCATTGCGTCGTTATTCGCGATAACCACTTCAATCTTGTTGGCGTTCGGGCCGGACAGCCATGCGTCCATCTTGTCTTTCGCCATTGCGGTATCCCACATTGCGGTATCCATTTGCAGCTGCTCAGTTTTGATGCCTTTGTCGTTCAGCTCTTTGATAACATAAGTGGTACGCGCTTCAGCATCCGGGTGGCCCGGCTCGCCTTTCAGCAGTACGAACTGGATTTGGCCATCTTTGTTCAGATCCCAACCCTGATTAGCCTGCCAGTGTTTAGCGATCAGATCGCCCTGGATGATACCGGATTCTTTGGAGTCAGTGCCGACGTAATAGGCTTTGTCATAGCTATCCAGCGCTTTGCGGGAAGGTTCTTTGTTGAAGAACACAATCGGGACATTCTGACCACGCGCTTTCTCAATTACCGTACCTGCCGCAGCCGGGTCAACCAGGTTGATCGCCAGCGCTTTTACCCCTTTTGCCAACAGCACGTCGATCTGGTCGTTTTGCTTGGACTGATCGTTCTGCGAGTCATTCATCAGCAACTGCACATCAGGCGCCGCCTGGGCGTCTCTTTCGATAGCCTTACGCACGACGGACATAAAGTTATCGTCATATTTATAAATCGTCACACCAATGCGAGTATCAGCAGCGTGCGCAGCCGCGCCAAATAACATGCTTGCCATCACAGCAGACAGAGTTAACGCCTTCTTATTCATGGTATCTCCGGTTTTATTATGCAGGGTAGTACTTGAGAAAAATGCTCGGCAGGGCAGAACGTTAATGAAGTGTTACTGAACGCCGAAGCTCACTGTTAAAAAATCTTTCTTCCGTGCCCGGTAACGCTCCAAAAATATGCTTTAATTGCTGTTTAATGCCCTGACGATGCGTTAAAAGTGATTATTCACCGTTACATAGTATTTACAGTGCTTCAAACGGTGCCATCATAGCTATCGTATTGTTAAGATACTGTGAATTTACTCACATATTGAAAGCGGTTACATCCCCTGACGTTGCTGGTTAGTGATCGGGGCCGCATTCTGTCTTAGCGCAACCGAATGACGACGCACCAGCGTTGGCATAAAACAGTGCGTCGCCGTTGAATCCAGCGTGCCGGCCGCGCCCTGCAACGCCAGTTCCGTTGCCATTTTCGCCATCGAAGCAATGGGATAACGCACCGTGGTCAGCTGCGGGTCGGTGTAACGGGCAATAGGAATATCATCAAAACCGATGATGGAAAGATGTAACGGGATGGCAATGCCATTGTCTTTTAACGCCGTGAGCGCGCCAGCGGCCATGCTGTCGTTATAGGCGAATACGGCGGTCAGTTGCAGGTTTCGCCCCAGCAGTTCCACCATCGCCGCTTCACCGCCCTGCATGTCCGGGGAACCCGTGCCAATCCAGCTTTCTGGCGGTGTAATCCCCTGCTCCTGCAACGCGCTCAGCCACCCTTCTTTACGCATCGTGTCATCTTCAATGCGGTGGCTGGAAGCCAGATAACCAATCCGTTGATGACCATTATTGAGCAGCATGCGGGTCGCCATTTTTGCGCCGCTGATATTGTCCAGGCACACGCAACGGTGGGCATAACCCGGCACAATACGATTGATCAGCACCATGCCTGGGATCTGGTCCATAAACGCTCCCAGCTCCTGGTCACTTAATGCTTTCGAGTGAACAATCAATGCGTTACAGCGCTGTCGAATCAGAACCTCGATGGCATGACGCTCTTTTTCAGCCTCATGATAACTGTTGCCGATCAGCACATATTTGTTGTGCTGTTGGG
Organism: Citrobacter sp. CK180; assembly: GCF_030333655.1. Lineage (NCBI taxonomy): Bacteria > Pseudomonadati > Pseudomonadota > Gammaproteobacteria > Enterobacterales > Enterobacteriaceae > Citrobacter > Citrobacter sp. CK180. The sequence continues at coordinate 39,647 of NZ_JAOWFM010000028.1, forward strand.
CAACCACATCCACCGCTTTGACCAGTGCGCCAAAAAACGCATCTGACACGTCCATCACCACCACGCCGATGGTGTCGCTTATCTGCGTCGCCAGCGCTTGCGCATTAGCATTAGGACGGTAACCCAGCAGCGTGACCGCCTTCATTACCGCTTCGCGCGTATCGGGACTGACCAGCGCACTGTTATTCAGCACGCGAGAAACGGTCGCTACGGAAACGCCAGCCTGACGTGCCACATCACGAATGGTTACCATATTCACTACCCTGTTTGAGATTGCCGTTGCTCACAGACACCCTGTGTTTAGCAGGTGGGTATTTTGTCAGCGCTTCGTTCAGGACTACGTGAGTAAGGTCACAGGGCTGGAAACGGTTACATGCGTTTTGTTAATGAATGTGATCCAGATCGTTATCTGGATGTTCCCGATAATGACGTCCCGGAAGCACGGAGGGTTAATTGCCGCCAGAGCCATTCCACCGGCCCTTGCCGATAGAAACGCAGCCAAATCCAGGAGAAAAGCAGGTTCGCCAGCCAGACAGGAATGACGAATATCAGCAGCGTCAGTCGGTCGAATTTCATAAATAAACCGAACTGGTAGAACAGCGTGGTGCAGATCAGCGTCTGCAACAGATAGTTGCTCAACGCCATCCGCCCTACGCAGGCAATGGCAATGACCAGTTTAAAACGGCTGAGCTGCGGCCAGAACCCCAGCATCAACGCGGTGTAACCTATAGTCTGAAACGGCGCGCTCAATTCACGCGGCGCCTGTAGCAGAAAAGCGCACCAGCGATACGCCCAGTCCAGCCGCCACTGTACAATAATGGCCGGAAGGTTAATCAGCACGCCGATGACGACAAGCAATACGCCCGTACGCCGGTAGTGTTGCAGACTGTACTGGCCCTTCAGCCAGCCGCTGCGCATCAGCGCCGCGCCCAGCAGCATCATTCCCGCCAGCTGCCAGCCATACTGCGCCCCCAGCGCCAGCAGACTGTTCGACAGCAGATCGACCCGGTTGCTGACCGCCTCCATGCCGCCGTTAATCTTCCAGTATTTTTCATACAACAGGGCAGAGGCATCCGGCGTCCAGGCGCGGCTGGTTTCACTCGCCGAGATGGACCCTAACAGCAGCAACACGCCAATCCCCGCCAGATAGAGCAAAATACCGGTATTAAATAAACTTTTTACCGACGGCGCGTCGCGCACCAGCCGCCAGCAAATCAGGCCGACAAGGCCATACGCCAGCAGAATGTCGCCATCCCAGAACAGCAAACCGTGGATAAACCCCAGCAGGACGAGCAGCGTCAGACGCGACTGAATCCAGCGTTTGCCGCGCGGCAGCAGCATTTGCAGACCCGCGCCGAATAACAGCGCAAAAAGCGTAAGGAATTTTACCTGCGCGAACAGGTCGAGGATCGCCCACGTCCATGCGTCAGACGCGGTGATCTTGCCATACCAGGCGGGATTAAGGTAAGCCGCCTTTGGCAAGCCAAAGGCGCTGATATTAAGAAGCAGGATACCGAGGATGGCGACGCCACGAATAAAATCCAGCGTGACATTACGCTCCATACTCCCTGCCCTGATCAGTTGTGGTGACGCACGGCGCGCAGGAACTCCTGGCGCGTGTTCTGGCTGGATTTAAACAATCCGCCGAGGGAAGTCGTGGTGGTAGCGCTGGTCGCATCTCGAATGCCGCGCGCTTTCACGCAGTAATGCACAGCGTCGATTGAGACCGCGACGTTATTGGTGCCAAGCAGCGTTTGCAGCGCGGTCAGAATCTGTTGGGTCAAACGCTCCTGAACCTGCGGGCGCTGCGCAAAAAACTGCACAATACGGTTAATCTTCGACAGGCCAATCACCGAATCTTTCGGGATATAGGCCACCGTCGCTTTCCCGTCGATCGTGACGAAATGGTGTTCGCAGGTGCTGGTAAGCGTGATATCGCGCACCGTCACCATTTCATCCACTTTCATCTTGTTTTCAATCACGGTGATCTTCGGGAAATTGGCGTAATCAAGGCCGGAGAAAATCTCATCGACATACATTTTGGCGATGCGATGCGGCGTTTCCATCAGACTGTCATCGCTCAAGTCGAGATTCAGCAACTGCATAATCTCGGTCATATGCCCCGAAATAAGACGTTTGCGCGTTTCGTTATCCATCTCATGCACGGGCGGGCGCAGCGGCGTTTCCAGACCACGCGCAACCAGCGCTTCATGAACCAGGGCCGCTTCTTTACTGAGTGATGACATTTATTCTTCTCCTGCAGGTGTGGCGCCTCTGCCCTGCGTGGGGCAAAGTTTTTAGGCTGTTGGCAGCCCGTTTATTGTGCGTGAGGCGGCGCACATAATCCAGTATTCACAACGATAATTATTGAAATCGCCGCTGCCTTTCATGTCCCGGATTCCCCACGGCGGTTCCGCGCGCTAAATCTGACGGGCCATGACGCCAGGTGTTAATGTAAAGTTGTGTAGATGATGAAGCATGTTAGATAAATGCGGAAGTGAAAGTTACTCACAGCGCAATGAATAATCTGTATTATGGGGAAATTGCACGACTCATTCAGGTTCAACACAAAAGGAGCCACGCATGGATATGCTCGAAGAGCACCGTTGTTTTGAAGGCTGGCAGCAACGCTGGCGACACGACTCCACCACGCTGAATTGCGCCATGACATTCAGCATCTTTCTCCCGCCGCCCCGCAGTACAACGCCGCCTCCGGTGCTGTACTGGTTGTCAGGGTTAACCTGTAATGATGAGAACTTCACCACCAAAGCCGGTGCGCAACGTATTGCCGCCGAACTGGGCATTGTGCTGGTGATGCCGGACACCAGTCCGCGCGGCGAACAGGTCGCCGATGACGAAGGTTATGATTTAGGTAAAGGCGCGGGATTCTATCTCAACGCGACGCAGCAGCCCTGGGCCGCGCATTTCCGCATGTACGACTACCTGCGCGATGAACTCCCGGCGCTGATCCAGTCGCAGTTTAACGTGGGTGAACGTTGCGCGATCAGCGGACATTCAATGGGCGGACACGGCGCATTGATCATGGCGCTGAAGAATCCGGGGAAATACACCAGCGTTTCCGCCTTTGCGCCCATCGTGAATCCGTGCCGCGTACCGTGGGGAGAAAAAGCGTTTACGGCCTATCTGGGGGAAGAGAGATCGGCCTGGGTTGAGTGGGACAGTTGCGCGCTGATGCTCGCCAGCCAGCCGGAACACGCCATTCCAACGCTGATTGATCAAGGCGATAACGATCAGTTCCTCGCCGATCAGTTACAACCGGCGGTACTGGCCGAAGCCGCGCGCCAGAAGGACTGGCCGATGACGTTACGTATTCAACCGGGCTACGACCACAGTTATTACTTTATCGCCTCGTTTATTGAGGATCATCTGCGCTTCCATGCACAGCATCTGCTGAGCTGATCACCAGTACACGGCTTTTTCCAGCGCCGCAATATCGTTATTGTCATCGGCTTGCGGCGCAGACGATTTCCGGTTTAAATCAGCAACCTGCTGGCGAATCTGAAGTCGCCCGGCACTCTCGCTCTCGCTAAAATTGCGCATTTCTGATTCAAACAAAATCGCATCCAGATTGTGCAGTTTATCAAGCGCGCGCAGGAGAGAAATCAGCGTATCAAGGTTCAGGCCAGCGCCTTTCTCAATACGCTTGATCGTCGCGATGCCTACCTGCGCGCGATCGGCAAGCTGCTGTTGCGTCATAGACAGGGAAATCCGCGTTTCCTTGATACGCGCGCAGAGCGACCAGACGATCTCGTCATTATTCATTGTTTGGTATTTCAATGTACTAGCACCTTTTTCTTGGCTGAATTTTTCCGAGGCATCCGTGGTAAGTCTCGCGATATTTTGCGCTCATGTCTTTGCCGGTTTCATACATGGCGGCAATAATTTCATCCAGAGAAATACAGGGCTCGCTGATGCGGCTCATCGCCATCGTCGCCGCATTAATGGCTTTTACGGCAGAGATGGCGTTTCTTTCTATACAGGGAATTTGCACCTGCCCGCCAACCGGATCGCAGGTCAACCCCAGATGGTGCTCCATCGCAATTTCCGCAGCGCTTAATACCTGCCCGACGGATGCGCCCATCAGCTCCGCCAGCCCTGCCGCCGCCATCGAACATGCGACGCCGATTTCCCCCTGGCATCCCACTTCCGATCCTAAAATCGACGCATTCTGTTTAAACAACAGCGCGACGGCACCTGCCGTAAGAAAAAAACGGGTGATAGCGCCCGCGTCCAGCGGACAAACAAACTTATCGTACCAGCTCAGCACCGCCGGAATAATGCCGCTTGCGCCATTCGTCGGCGCCGTGACAATCTGCCCGCCTGCCGCATTCTCTTCACTCACGGCAATAGCAAACACGTTAACCCAGTTCAGTGTTGTCAGAAAATCCGCTGCCAAAGGCTTCATACACAACGATTTATGCAATGCGCAGGCCCGACGCGGGATCTGATAAGGGCCGGGAAGCAGCCCTTCGGTATGCAGGCCACGGTGGACGGCCTGCTTCATAACCTCCCAGACCTGCGTTAAATAGTGCTGTAATGAGGGCTGAGAATGGCTGTTCAGCTCATTTTTCATCATCAGCGCCGCAACGGAAAGCCCGTTGCGTTGGCACAGCGCCTGCAACTGCGCGGCGTTGCGAAAGGCAAAGGGAGAGGCGCGTGTCTGATCTGTCGCCACGGGCGCAGACTCACCGTATTTTCGTACCTGCCCGGCGCCGGTCGAAAACCACGTCTCCTCGTATAACGTAAAGTAATCATCTTTGGCGCGAAAGGTCATCGCATAAGGATGTCCAGGATGCGCATGGTGATTCGCAATAATTTTCACCGCCACTGTCACCGTACTGTTCGCCGGGGCTGGCACGTCAAGCATACCGTCATTTTCCGCACGCCTGATGGCGGTCAGTTGCATACGTAAATCCACCTTCTCCGGCTGATTTCCCAGCAACCCCAGATAAAGCGCGGCATCAACATTGTGGCATTTACGGCTTAACGATAATGCGCCAAACAATTCAATTTCAATATTCCTGAGTAACGGCAGCGTATCCTGCCGTTTTAGCTGCGAAATGAAATTGCAAGCCGCACGCATTGGCCCCACGGTTCTTGAACTGGATGGACCTATCACAATTTTGAATATATCAACGCAACTTTCCATTTTTATATATGTATTCCTAAAAAAAGCGCAGGGTGGGATGGCGATAATATACCGTAATCAACATATTAAAAATGATACTTTTCATGCTTATTCATTATCAGGTATTAAAAACAATACCATTTTATCTTTTCTTTAACATTCATATCTGTGATAGCACGACGCACAAGAAACAAACGCCGCCCATTATAATAAAGCGCAATGTAAAGGAGCAACATGATGGCAATAACTTACTTCGTCACATCAACAAACACAGAGCAACTTCAGGCGTGGTTATATAATGATTTTCTTCGTTCTCACGCAATACAATGTCATTATTTATTAGAGCGTCGGCATCTGGCATTAATCAATAAGGATTATTTAAAACTTACGCTACCCGATGAAATGCTGACGCAGGTTATTTATCAGAAATTACGCGCTGCATCACTGCAATTGCAGTTTGATTTTTTTGTCAAATCTCAGAGCATCCCCACAAAGGGACTGATTGCATTTGATATGGACTCAACGTTTATTGAAGAGGAAGGCGTGGATGAAATCGCTCATACGCTTGGCATCTCTGCGCAAATCGCGGAGATGACCCAACAGGCGATGGAAGGGAAAGTAGATTTCGACACCAGTTTTACCCGCCGTATTCGCATGTTAAAAGGCACGCACTGTGATGTCCTCAATGCCGTTTGCGATCGAATGACGATTTCCCCCGGCCTTGCCGCTATGTTGCCGGTACTGAAAAACAAAGGGTTTAAAACGGCCATTATTTCCGGTGGTCTGGATATTTTCACTCAACGACTGAAAGAAAAGTATCAGCTCGACTACGCCTTTTCCAACACGGTTGAAATAAAAGATAACGTCCTGACGGACAATATTACCCTCCCGATCATGAATGCCGGAAAAAAACGGCAAACGCTCTCTGCGCTGGCAACACAACTCAACCTCGCTGTACACAACATTATTGCCTGCGGCGACGGCGCAAACGATCTGCCGATGCTAACGTACGCGGGAACCGGTATCGCGTGGCGGGCAAAACCCGTTGTCAGAGAAACAATCCATCACCAGATTAATTTTCATGGATTCGAATCACTTCTGTTCTTTATTGAAGATGAATTATAACCACATTTCCGTCGCCGGAAGGGAAACTCACGATGAACATAAAAGCATTTATTTTCAGTCAGGCCGATCGGCCTGTTATGAACGCGAAAAAAGAGATTGATCATACTTATAAAAAATTTCGCACAGAGATCATCACCTCGGTATTTATCTCTTATGCCGTATTCTATCTGACCCGTAAAAACTTTTCTGCTGCGATGCCAGCCATGCTGGCGGATACGTCGCTAACCGCAGAAGATTTCGCCATCATGTCCTCCATTTTTTACATTCTTTATGGTTCCATGAAGTTTGTTGGCGGCATGCTGGTTGATAAAATTAACCCTAAAGCCATGACCGGCCCGGTGCTGATTGGCGTCGGCATCGTCAATATTCTCTTTGGCTTTTCCGATAGCGTCGCGGCGTTCTACGTATTGTACAGCCTCAATGCGATTCTCCAGGGCACCAGCTTCCCGCCAATGGCGAAAATTATGGCCTCCTGGTTCTCAAAAAACGAACGCGGGCGCTGGTGGGCAATCGTTGAAGCAGCGCATAACATTGGCGGCAGCCTTGCCCCGCTGCTCACCAGCTTCGCCATTGCCTTTAGCGGCAGCTGGAAAATGGGCTTCTATGTCCCTGGAGTCATTTCCCTTCTGATGGGGGTTGTCGCGCTGTTTACGATTCAGGATCGTCCCGGCACCCTCGGGCTACCCAATGTCGGCGAATGGCGTAACGATCCTACCGAGCTTGCACAGGTAAAAGCCAGCCCGGTCAATCTGAGCTTCTGGCAGGTGTTCGTTAAATACATTCTGACCAACCCACTGGTATGGATCATCATCGTGGGCGATATGTCCGTGTATATTGCGCGCACTATTCTCAATGACTGGCCGCAAATCTATTACTCGCAGGTACACGGCTGGAGCCTGATTAAAGCAAACTCCATTATCTCGTGGTTCGAAGCTGGCGGGCTGGCAGGGGGACTGCTGGCCGGATATTTGTCAGACTTTATGTTTAAAAGCAACCGCTGGATGACGGGGTTAATTTTCGCCTTAATGCTCTGCGTATGCATCGTGCTTATTCCACTGGTGCAGGATACCTCTTACACCATCACCGCCGTACTTTTCACCATCATGGGATTTGCACTGTACGGGCCGCATATGCTTTTTGCCGTCGGCTGCCTGGACGTTACTCACAAAGATGCTGCGGGTTCTATTACCGGTTTCCGGGGATTATTCAGTTATGTTGGCGCGGCAATGGCCGGCGTACCGGTCATTCTGGTGAAAAATAGCTGGGAATGGTCTGGCGTCTATATTTACGCCTTCATCGCTATTTTATTAACCACGCTCTCCCTGGCGCTACTTTCTCGCCTCCATCGTCTGTAAGAAACGATAATCTATTGCCATAACGTAACAACGGAGGGTATCTGCCCTCCTTTTCATCCTTCATTTCTCCATTTTTTCTTCAATATTTCCTCACATTTACGATCCGTCATCTTATTGATTTGAAATCCCTTTCCGTGAAAAACAAATAAACACAAATGATTTCAATTATCATTTGTGTTTACAAATATTCATTCTTTTGTACAATTCGTCCCGCTTATTCACCGCAAAGAGTACTTAAAAGACAAATACATACCGTTGTCATGGCCTTTTTTCATGGCTCGCAGTTTTACTCATTTAATGGAATGACAAAAATGACCATACCTCACGTTAAGGCTATCGCTGCCGCAGTATGCGCAGCGTGTCTCCCATCGCTCGTCTATGCTGCCGATCAGGACACCGTCGTTGTAACCGCCACGGGATTTGAGCAGAAAATCCAGAACGCCCCCGCGTCTATCTCCGTTATCACCAAACAGCAGATCGAAGACAAAGCCTATCGCGATGTCACCGATGCGCTGAAAGATGTGCCCGGAGTCGTTGTTACCGGCGGCGGCAGCAGTAGCGATATCAGCATCCGCGGGATGGCTTCGCAATACACGCTGTTCCTGGTCAACGGTAAGCGCATCAGCACACGCGGCACGCGTCCGAACAGCGATAACTCCGGGATCGAGCAAGGCTGGCTGCCGCCGCTGGAATCGATCGAGCGTATTGAAGTTATTCGCGGGCCAATGTCATCGCTTTACGGTTCAGATGCGATGGGCGGCGTCATTAACGTGATCACCAAAAAAGTGTCCAACACGAAAGGCTGGACCGGCTCCCTGCATGGCGACGCCACCTTCCAGGAAGACAGGGACTCCGGTGATTTGTACCAGACCAACGCTTATGCGTCCGGCCCGCTGATTGACGGATTGCTGGGAGCGAAAGTGACCGGGCTGCTCTCTCGCCGTGCGGAAGACAAAATCGTCAATGGCTACAACGAGCAGCGCCTGCGCAACGGGGCTTTAACGCTTAACTTTACGCCGGATGATAAAAACGATTTTGACTTCGACATCGCGCGTGAATTGCAGGATCGCGACAGTACGCCAGGCAAGTCAATGGCAGAAGAAAGCTGCCGCAACGGTAGCTGTAAGCCAAACAGCAAAAGCGAAAACCGCTATGAGCACACCACCTATTCCTTAACCCACAGCGGTTATTACGACGACTTCAACACCACCAGCTACATTCAGCAGGAAGAGACCAACAACCCTGGTCGCCAGATGAAGTCTTACAACACCATCTTTAATAACCAGAACCAGATCTTCCTCGGCGCGCATACCCTGACATTAGGTGGGCAGTATCGTTACGAGAAACTGAGCGATAACGGCAACCAGTTAAAAGCCTATGAAGACGTGAACAAGCTGACCCGCTGGAGCTGGGCGCTGTTTGCTGAAGATGAGTGGGCGATGACCGACAGCTTTACGCTGACCGGCGGTATCCGTATGGATAAAGATGAAAACTATGGCGACAACTGGACGCCGCGTGGCTATGGCGTATGGCATCTTACCGATCAGTGGACCTTAAAAGGCGGCGTCTCTGCGGGCTACCGCGCACCGGATCTGCGCCAGTCCTCCCCGACCTGGGGACAGATTACCGGCGGCGGTCGTCTGAACGGTATTATTGTCGGTAACGCAGACCTGAAACCAGAAAAGAGCCTGAGCGAAGAGTTGGGCCTGCTGTGGGATAACGGAGATAACCTTAACGCTGGCGTGACGCTGTTCAATACCGACTTCAAAGATAAGATAACTGAAGTGCGCCGCTGCAACAGCAGTTCAGATCCGGCCTGTACTATTGGTGGTGAGAAATACGACTTTGTCAGCGATCGCGTCAACGTTGATAAAGCCAATATGCGCGGCGTGGAGTCCACCTTTGGCTGGAAGATCACCCGCGATCTCAACTGGACGGCGAACTACACCTATACCGAATCTGAGCAGAAAAGCGGCCAGTTCTCTGGCAAGCCGTTGAATAAAATGCCGAAGCATATGTTCAACACCACGCTGGACTGGCAGGCAACGCAGGATGTTGGCTTCTGGAGCCGTCTGAACTTCCGCGGCAAGACCTCCGAATACCTGAGCCGTACTTCAATGGCCCAGGGAACGCCGTCTTATACGCAGGTTGATGTTGGTGTGCGTTATTACGCGTACAAAAATCTGCTGTTAACTGCGGGCGTGTATAACGTTCTGGACAAACAGATCGATTACGAGACTTACGATACCATTCTCGACGGTCGTCGTTACACGGTTGGCCTGACTTATAACTTCTAAGTTCAGTACAACAAAAAGCCCCGGCATGATGAATGCCGGGGCTTTTTTATTTTACCTGCCGGATGGCGGCGTAAACGCCTTATCCGGCCTACAAATGTTGCTCCTGTAGGCCTGATAAGCGCAGCGCCATCAGGCACCAGGTTATTTCTTCACACGCTCCGGGAAGTGCATTTCACTGTAGCGAACAAAGTGCGTTCCCTTTGTCAGCTTGTAGCCAAACCAGATAGCCAGGAACAGCGGAATCCCGATATAGGTTGCCGCTACGCCGCCCCAGTCAATGGTGTCTTTCAGGAAGGCTTCATAGTTCTGACCCAGCGTGATGGTCAGACACAGCACAAACGCAAAGATCGGCCCCAGCGGGAAGAATCCAGAACGGTACGGCAGATCTTTCACATCGTTACCCTGCAACACATAGCCACGGCGGAAACGATAATGGCTGATGGCAATCCCCAGCCAGGCGATAAAGCCCGTCATCCCGGAGGTATTCAGCAGCCACAGGTATACCGTCTGGTTGCCAAACATCGACGTCAGGAAGCAAAGCCCCGCGATTACCGTCGTCGCATACAGCGCGTTACGCGGAACGCCGCCGCGTGACAGCTGCGCGAAAATACGCGGCGCTTTACCGTCACAGGCCAGGGTATAGAGCATACGGGTAGACGCGTACATCCCGGAGTTACCCGCCGACAGCACCGCCGTCAGGATAACCGCGTTCATTACCGCCGCAGCGGAAAGCAGACCCGCATGCTGGAACACCAGAGTGAACGGGCTGACGCTGATGTCTTTCACATCGTTACGCAGCAGGCTCGGGTCGGTATACGGGATAATCAGGCTGATAATCAGGATCGCGAACACATAGAACAGCAGGATACGCCAGAATACCTGACGCACCGCGCGCGGAATGTTTTTCTCTGGATCTTCAGACTCACCCGCCGCGATACCAATCAGTTCCGTCCCCTGGAAGGAGAAGCCGACAATCATCGCCACGCCAATCATCGCCGCAAAACCCCCGGCAAACGGCGCATCGCCGGTCGTCCAGTTGCTCCAGCCCACTGGCTGCGCCCCTTTGAAGATGCCGACGATCATCATGACGCCCACGATGATAAAGATAATGACGGTCGCCACTTTGATCAGCGAGAACCAGTATTCTGCTTCGCCAAAGCCTCTGACCGAGATGTAGTTCAGCAGGAAGATCACGCCGAGGAACAGCGCACTCCAGATCCAACCCGGCGTATCCGGGAACCACCAGTTCATCACCAGCTGTGCGGCCACGAGGTCTACGGCGATGGTCACCGCCCAGTTGTACCAGTAGTTCCAGCCGAGCGCGAAGCCAAAGCCTTCTTCAACATAGTTCTGACCGTAAGTCGCAAATGAACCAGATACCGGCATATACGCCGCCAGTTCGCCGAGACTGGTCATCAGGAAGTAGACCATCAGACCGATCAGGATATAAGAAAACAGCGCGCCGCCTGGACCCGCCGCAGAAATGGTTGCACCAGATGCAACGAAAAGACCCGTACCGATGGAACCGCCAATGGCGATCATTGTCAGGTGACGCGCCTTTAATTCGCGACGTAACGCGGGCGCTTCTGTGGTTTTAGTTTCGGAAACCATGTGAAAATGCTATCCATCCAAAAAATGAGGCGCGATTGTAGCAGACGAAACGCCATCCTTCCGGCACAAATGCGCAGTTATAAGAGACCTTCATGACTGGCCGCGGATTATAAGTAAAGTGTAGATCGGATAGACGTTAAGACATTCGCCTGATGGCGCTACGCTTATCAGGCCTACAGGATCGACATTTGTAGGCCGGATAAAGCGTTGAGTTTGTAGGCCGGATAAGGCGTTTACGCCGCCATCCGGCAAAGGACGCTTATTCGCAGTAGCGCAGAAAACGCTGTAAGGCATTGGAAAGGTGTTTCTGACGATGGTGGATTCGCCACAGGGTTCGCACCAGGCGCGGCAAAGGCACCGCGATTTCACTCAACGTTCCCGCCTGAAGCTGTTCCTCAATAACCCGCCGCGACAGGCAACTGATGCCCAGACCATGACGCACGGCGTGTTTGATCGCTTCGGAGTTACCCAGCTCCATCGCCATTTCGAATTTTGGCAAGTGCGAAAGCAACAGGTAGTCAACAATCTCACGCGTACCGGAACCGCGCTCGCGCAGTATCCAGGGCGCGGCGGCAAGCTGTTCAAGCGTTACCGGCCCTTGCGCCAACGGCGAGGACGGTGCGGCAAACACCACCAGCTCATCGTCCAGCCACGGCTCAGAAATAATCTCAGTATTGTGGCACGGGCCTTCAATCAGGCCGATATCCACCCGAAAATCGAGCACCGCCGTAATGACATCCTGGCTGTTGCCCACGCTAAGTTCCAGCGGCAGATCGGGAAAGTCCTTCCTGTAACGGGCAATGACCGCAGGCAGGATGTAATTACCGATGGTGCTACTGGCATAAACGCGGATTGCGCCGTTGTCTTCCCGAAACAGTTGCTCAATTTCGACAGCCTGCTCCAGCAGCGCCAGCGCGCGCGGGTACAGCAAGCGCCCGTGTTCATTGACCACCAGCCGTTTTCCGACGCGGTCAAATAGCTGTACGCCAAGCTGACCTTCCAGATCGGTCAATGCCGCGCTTACGGCCGACTGCGACAGCGACAGCATGACAGATGCCTGGGTCGTCGAGCCGCTTTTTAGCACCTCAGTAAAAACTTCTAGTTGTCGTAGCGTGATATGCATTGTTGTTTTCCACTGGCAGGCCGTCGCTTACCACTTATAAAGATTAATTATAAATATATAATCAATTTTATTTTTAAACCAGTTCGCCATAACATTTTACCCATATAGAGGAGAAGGTTATGACAGAACTCACCTTACAGAATCACCATCGTACAGTGTGGCATTTTATACCGGGGCTTGCCCTGAGCGCAGTTATCACAGGGGCCGCCCTGTGGGGTGGATCTATTCCTGCCGTCGCGGGAGCCGGGTTCAGCGCCCTCACCTTAGCCATCTTACTGGGAATGGTCATCGGCAATACGGTGTATCCGCAAATCTGGAAAAGCTGTGACGGCGGCGTGCTGTTCGCTAAACAACATCTATTACGCCTGGGGATCATTCTCTACGGGTTTCGCCTCACCTTCTCACAGATTGCAGACGTGGGCGTCAGCGGAATTGTGATTGATGTACTGACGCTCTCCAGCACTTTTTTACTCGCCTGTTTCCTCGGGCAGAAAGTGTTTGGTCTGGACAAGCACACCAGTTGGCTGATTGGCGCCGGAAGCAGCATTTGCGGAGCGGCGGCAGTGCTGGCAACGGAGCCTGTCGTCAAAGCGGAGGCCAGTAAAGTTACGGTGGCCGTCGCGACGGTGGTGATTTTCGGTACGCTGGCAATCTTCCTCTACCCGGCAATGTATCCGCTGCTGGCGCACTGGTTCAGCCCGGAAACCTACGGCATCTATATTGGTTCGACTATGCATGAAGTAGCCCAGGTCGTTGCCGCCGGGCACGCCATTAACCCGGACGCGGAAAACGCCGCGGTGATTGCCAAAATGCTGCGCGTAATGATGCTGGCGCCGTTTCTGATTCTGCTGGCCGCCCGCGTGAAACAACTTTCTCCAGCGACGGGCGCGGAGAAAAGCAAAATCACCATCCCGTGGTTTGCGGTGCTGTTCATCGTAGTGGCAATCGTTAACTCGTTCCATCTGCTGCCGCAGGCGGTGGTAAACATGTTGATTACGCTGGATACGGTTCTGCTGGCGATGGCAATGGCCGCGCTGGGCCTTACAACGCACGTCAGCGCGCTGAAGAAAGCCGGGGCGAAACCGTTACTGATGGCGCTGGTGCTGTTTGTCTGGCTGATTGTTGGCGGCGGCGTGATTAACGTACTGATTCACCATCTTATCGCATAAAGCACTACATTTTGCCCCTGTTAACCCGCTATCATTGGAGAGTATTTTTTTCGAATACACGACATTATTCAAACCTGAAGAATAATGTGTATAGCGGGTTTAACAGGAGTCTTCCATGAAATATATCGGAGCGCATGTCAGCGCCGCAGGCGGGTTAGCCAACGCTGCAATTCGCGCCGCAGAAATTGACGCAACCGCATTTGCGCTGTTCACGAAAAATCAGCGTCAATGGCGCGCCGCGCCGCTCACTGCCCAAATCATTGATGACTTTAAGGCCGCCTGCGAGAAATACCACTATTCGCCTGCGCAGATCCTTCCCCACGACAGCTATCTGATCAACCTCGGGCACCCTGTCAGCGAAGCGCTGGAAAAATCGCGCGATGCGTTTATTGATGAAATGCAGCGTTGTGAGCAACTGGGGCTATCGCTGCTCAATTTCCACCCGGGTAGCCATTTACAGCAAATCCCGGAAGAGGAATGTCTGGCGCGAATTGCAGAGTCGATCAACATTGCCCTTGAGAAAACCCAAGGGGTCACGGCAGTCATTGAAAACACTGCGGGTCAGGGGAGCAATCTGGGATTCAGGTTTGAGCATCTCGCCGCCATCATCGACGGCGTGGAAGATAAATCCCGTGTGGGCGTCTGTATTGATACCTGTCACGCGTTCGCGGCCGGTTACGATCTGCGTACCACCGACGAATGTAAAAAAACATTCGCCGATTTTGAGCGTGTTGTGGGCTTTACATACCTGCGCGGCATGCACCTGAACGACGCGAAAAGCGCCTTTGGCAGCCGCGTTGACCGTCACCACAGTTTGGGCGAAGGCAACATTGGTCATGATGCATTTCGCTGGATCATGCAGGACGATCGTTTTGACGGTATTCCGCTGATTCTGGAAACCATCAACCCGGATATCTGGGCAGAAGAGATCGCCTGGCTGAAAGCGCAGCAAACGGCAAAGGTGGTTGCGTAATGATGAACGACAGGGAAAAGCAGATCCTCAAGATCCTGCGCCGCAATCCGCTCATTCAGCAAAATGAAATCGCTGATATTTTGCAGATCAGTCGCTCACGCGTGGCGGCCCATATTATGGATTTGATGCGCAAAGGGATGATAAAAGGCAAAGGCTATATCCTCACCGAGCAGGAGTATTGCGTGGTGGTCGGGGCGATCAATATGGATATTCGCGGCGTGGCGGATATCCATTATCCGCAGGCGGCTTCCAACCCTGGCAGCATTCACTGTTCTGCTGGCGGCGTGGGGCGCAATATTGCGCATAATCTGGCGCTGCTGGGTCGCGATGTGCATTTGCTCTCTGCGGTCGGTAGCGATTTTTATGGTGAAACGCTGCTGGAGCAGACTCGTCAGGCTGGCGTGAACATCTCCAGCTGTATCCGCCTGCATGGGCATAACACTTCAACCTATCTGTCCATCGCCAACCAGCAGGAAGAGACAGTGCTGGCGATTAACGACACCCACATTCTGCAACAGCTGACGCCGCAGTTGCTGAATAGCTCGCGGGATCTTATTCGTCACGCTGGCGTGGTGCTGGCGGACTGCAACCTGACGCCGGAAGCCATCGAATGGGTCTTTACCATTGCGGATGAAATCCCGGTCTTTATTGATACCGTTTCAGAGTTCAAAGCGGAAAAAATCAGGACCTGGTATTCACGCATTCATACGTTAAAACCCACGCAAAAAGAGCTGGAGATTCTGTGGGGAAAAGCGGTGCGTTCCGATGCCGACCGTGTACAGGCCGTCAATGACCTGCATCAGCAAGGCGTACAGCGAATCTTCGTTTGCCTGGAAGATGAAGCGGTCTTTTGTAGCGAGAAAAACGGCGAGCAGTTTTTACTCACCCCGCCATCTCACACCCGCGTGGACAGCTTCGGCGCGGATGATGGCTTTATGGCCGGGTTGCTCTACAGCTTTCTGGAGGGTAGTGATTTTCGCGATAGCGCAAATTTCGCGATGGCCTGCGCGGCGTTATCGCGCGCCAGCATCAGTATTAACAACCCCACCCTCTCCGCCGATAACGCGCTTTATCTGCTGAAAACAACCCTGGCATAATGCCTGATGGCGCTGCGCTTATCAGGCCTACGGTGTGCATTACTGTGGATCGGATATGCCTGATGGCGCTGCGCTTATCAGGCCTACGAGGTGCGTTACTGTGGGTCGGATATTCCTGATGGCGCTTCGCTTATCAGGCCTACGGAGTGCGTTACTGTGGGTCGGATATGCCTGATGGCGCTACGCTTATCAGGCCTACGGAGTGCATTACTGTAGGCCTGATAAGGCAAAGCCGCCATCCGGCAAAATCGTCTACTACAACTACGCCAGCCCGATAAAGAACCCCGCGATAGTGGCGCTCATCAGGTTAGAGAGTGTTGCCGCCGCCAGCGCACGCATTCCAAGCTGGGCGATTTCCGGCGCACGCTGCGGCGCAATCGCAGAAAACGCGCCCACCACCACACCAATCGAACCAAAGTTGGCAAAGCCACACAACGCGAAAGAGATGATCGCTATCGTCTTCACATCCAGCGTACCGGCAGCTTGCAGATACGGTGAGAAATTGAGATAAGCGACAAACTCGTTAATCGCCAGTTTTTGCCCAATCAGGCTACCGGCAAGCGTCGCATCGCTCCAGTCCACGCCCATAATCCAGGCCAGCGGCGCTAAAACCCAGCCGAAGATCCCTTCAAGGGTGGCGTGACCAAAGCCGAACCAGCCGCCAACGCCGCCGATGATGCCGTTAATCAGCGCGATAATGGCGACAAACGCCATCACCACCGTCGCCACACCGGCGGCGATTTTCAGCCCGGTCATCGCGCCGCTGGCCGCCGCTTCGATGATGCTTTTTGGCGGCGTTTCGGTAAATGACAGGTTTTCAAACGTCACCTTCGATTCTTCCGTTGCCGGGCTCAGCATACGGGCAAACAGAATGCCGCCAGGGATCGCCATTAAGGACGCCGCCAGCAGATAATCAATCGGCACCCCCATTCCGGCATAGCCAATCATCATCGAACCGGCGATTGAGGCCATGCCGCTACAAATGGCGGTAAACAGTTCATTACGATTTAGACGGTCGATAAACGGTTTTACGATCGCCGGGATCTCGTTTTGCCCGAGAAAAATGGTGGTAACGGCAACGAACGACTCGATCTTACTGATATTCAGCGCTTTCTGGAAAATACCGCCGAGAATACGGATCAGCAGTCCCATCACGCCAATGTAGTAAAGCAAGCTGATCAGCGCAGTCACAAAGATGATGGCCGGCAACACGCGAAAGGCGAAGATAAACCCGGCGCCGTCAAACAGCACATCCATTTTTTGCCCTACTAATGAGCCAAAGATAAATGCGCTACCTGCGTCGCTGTAGGACATCACCTTGTGGACACCGAGCGCGGCCTGCTCCACCAGCCATTTCCCCGGCGGGAAATAAAGCATGATCCCACCGATGGCAATTTGCAGCACCAGCGCTGCGCCAACGGTACGCAGGCTGATACGTTTTTTATTCACTGACAGCAGAAATGCGATTGCCAGTAGTACCACCATACCCACAACACTTCTCATTATATCCATAATGATTTTCCCTTCATGCCAGGAAACCCGGCGTGAAAGCCAGGTTTTGATATCGCGGGCGACCGCTCTCTGCCCGTGCGTTTTTATCAGGCGAGGCGTTGATATTCCTTCGCTATTTCACAGGCCAGTACAGCGTTGTTGAACACCAGTTGGATATTGGATTTCAGGCTATCGCCGCCGGTCAGTTCCGCCACGCGCGCCAGCAAGAATGGCGTACTTTCTTTCCCCACGACGCCCTGCTCTTCCGCTTCTTTCACGGCCTGATCGATCGCCGCGTTGATTTTCTCTTCCGCCATCGCAAACTGTTCCGGGATCGGGTTTGCCACAACCAGACCACCGTTCAGGCCGGTTTGCCATTTCACCGTCATTGCGCGGGCGATGTCTTGCGCGCTGTCCAAGCGGATACTGACGTCAAACGGACTGGTACGGCAGAAAAATGCCGGTAATGCCTGGGTCTGATAGCCAATTAACGGCACGCCAAAAGTCTCTAAATATTCGGTGGTTAATCCCAGGTCGAGAATTGATTTCGCCCCCGCACAAACTACCGTGACATTGGTATGCGCCAGCTCCTGTAAGTCAGCAGAAATATCAAACGTATGTTCTGCGCCACGATGTACGCCACCGATACCGCCGGTTGCAAATACTTTAATTCCGGCCAGTGCGGCAATAATCATGGTGGATGCGACCGTCGTTGCGCCATTTTTTCCAGCGGCAACCACAAACGGTAAGTCACGACGACTGACTTTTGTAACGTTATGTCCTTCACGACCTAATAATTCAATTTCTTCTTTATTCAGGCCCACTTTCATTACACCGCCAATAATGGCAATGGTTGCGGGCACGGCGCCATGTTTACGAATAGTTTCTTCAACTTCAATTGCCGTTTGCGCATTTTGCGGAAAAGGCATACCGTGGGAAATAATGGTTGATTCCAGCGCAACAATGGGTTTATTACTCTTTAATGCGTCCTGTACTTCTGGCGAAATTTGTAATAATTCAGAGGAAAGAGTTAATTCAGACATTCTGTGTTCTCCACTAACGATGTAACATTCGCGACAGATAAATCAGGGTTATTGGTATATTCACAGGCAAGCGCCATTGATGAACAACCCTGTGCAAATCGAACCGAATCTATAAAGGGCAAGCCGTCCATCCAGCAGGCGGCGAGTCCCGCCATCATGGCGTCGCCAGCGCCGGTCACATTGACGACGTTGGTTTTAATGGGGAGCGACCAGCCGTTTTCGCCGTTGATATCGCTGTAATAAACGCCGTCGCCACCCATACTGAGCACCAGACGGTTCAGGCCATGTTCATGAAACCATGCCGCAACGCTCCCGACATCTTCCCGCCCGGAGAGGGGAATGCCGCTGAGGGTTTCAGCTTCAAGCCGGTTGGGTTTCAGCGTGTGAATTTTGCCAAGTCGCTCGCGAATTTTGACACACTTCCAGGCAGAAACCGGATCAACAAATACCGGCACATCGCCTGCATTTTCCAGCACCCAGTTCAGTGCCTCTTCGCTGATATTACAATCGGCGACAATCACTTTTGCCCCACGAATAAAATCAGCATGCTGTGATAAAAATTCAGCCGAAATAAAGTCGGTAATGCTCATGTCATTTATGGCGACCAGCATTTCTCCGGTATTGTCGAGCAGGGATAAGTAACTTGACGTATTTTCTCCCGGCACAATCAGACATTTATCAACGTGCACACCGGATTGATTCGTTTGCGCCATTAATGACTGCCCATAGAAATCACTCCCGACTGCCGTCAGTAGCCATGAGTTTTTTCCCAGCAGCGCCAGATTATGCGCAATATTGCGCCCCACGCCGCCGGGGGTAAATTTTATTTTCCCCGGATTGGAGTCCGCATAATTTAAAGAAGCATGCGAATACCCGGCAACATCCATATTGGCTGAGCCAATCGTCACTATGTATTCCGTTTCACGCATAGAACGTCCTCTGGCATTAAGCTGCCATAACAATGAGTTCGTTAAGAATAACCACCGCCACAATCGAGATTATTAGAGCACATGTTCATATTAAAACATGTGTTCATGATATGCGTGTTTTTGATAAAGTAAATCCATCCGCAAGCCCTAAAGCGAATAGATATGAACAGAGTCACAATTTTTTATAGATACAGTTTGCAAGGGAGGAAAAAGTTGCGAGCCAGGACACAAAATGGGAGGGATAAAAAAGGCAGAAAAATACCGGATGGCGACGCTAATGCGTTTTATCCGGCCTACAGGATCGGTATCCGTAGGCCGGATAAGGCGCTCACGCCGCCATCCGGCACAAGGTTTTACATTATGCCGCTTTCGCGATAACTTCAGCTTCCGGGCGTTTCAGGAACGCATAGGCCAGACCAGCAACCAGCGTACCCGCAACAATCGCCAGCAGATAGCCCAGCACCGGTGTAATCGCGCCAGGAATCAGCAGCACAAACAGACCGCCGTGCGGCGCCATCAGTTTCGCGCCAACCCACATTGAGATTGCGCCTGTCAGCGCGCCGCCGACGATACAGCATGGCAGGACACGCATCGGGTCACGCGCCGCAAACGGGATCGCGCCTTCGGTAATGAAGCACAGCCCCAGCACCAGCGCGGCTTTGCCCCCTTCCTGCTGCGCCTTGTCGAACTTACGACGCGCAACCAGAGTTGCCAGCCCAAGAGCCAGCGGAGGAACCATGCCTGCCGCCATAATCGCCGCCATCGGCGCATAGGTTTGCGTACTCAGCAGACCAACACCGAACGCATACGCCGCTTTGTTAACCGGGCCGCCCATATCAGTACACATCATACCGCCGAGGATCGCGCCCAGCAGTACCGCATTCGCCGTCCCCATCGTTTGCAGCCAGTGAGTCAGCCCTTCCAGAATGCCGGCAACCGGTTTACCGATAAGGTAAATCATCGCCAGACCGACAATCAGACTGGAAATCAGTGGAATGATCAGGATCGGTTTCAGCGCTTCCATACTCTGCGGAAGTTTCAGTTTAGTGCTGATAAGTTTCGCGACATAACCGGCCAGGAAGCCCGCGATAATACCGCCGATAAAGCCAGATCCGGTGCTCACCGCCAGCATACCGCCGATAAGACCTGGCGTCAGGCCTGGACGATCCGCAATGGAAAACGCGATATATCCCGCCAGCACTGGCACCATTAACGCGAAGGCGGAACCGCCGCCAATCTGCATCAGCGCCGCAGCCAGCGTACCTTCTTCTTTAAACGCCTCAATACCAAACGCAAAGGAGAGCGCGATACACAACCCACCCGCAACCACCATTGGCAGCATGTAGGAAACGCCCGTCAGCAGATGGCGATATGCGCCAGCGCTCTCTTTTTTCCCTTCTGTCGCGGCGGCCTGCGCTTTGCCCGTAGGCGCATACGGCGTTGCTTCCGCTACGGCTTTGTCCAGTTCCTGCGCGGTTTTCTTCAGCGCCAGGCCGGTTGACGTACGGTACATCGGTTTTCCGGCAAACTTCGCCAGATCCACTTCGATATCAGCCGCCACGATCACCAGATCCGCTTCCGCAACCTCTTCCGGCGTGATGGCATTGCCTGCGCCCACGGAGCCGCGGGTTTCGACCTTCACCCACCAGCCACGTTTTTTCGCTTCGGTTTCAATCGCTTCAGCCGCCATAAAGGTATGCGCGACGCCTGTCGGACACGCCGTCACCGCCACGACGCGTTTCGGGCCGCTGGCCGCTGCCGGGGCGGCAACCGCTATCGGCGCGCTGTATGGCGTCGCGTGTCCTTTCGCTTCATTGAGGAACAGTTCCGGGTGCGCCACGGCACGGGCAATATCGCCCAGCCAGACTTTTTTACCGTTCAGCGCGCTGTCGTTCGGCACAGCGTCAGCCAACACAATGGCCAACTCTGCGTCATTCGGATTGTCGATAATTTCCAGATTTGCTTTATGTGCCGCCGCGCCGAGCAGGGTCTTCGCCATGTAAGCGCGAGCCTGGCCGAGATTGGCGTCAATAATCAGCAGCGTTTTCATTATGCCTCTCCTGCTGTCAGTTAAACGGTTTTAAGTCGACGCGCGCCATCATTGCGGCCAACTGAGGACGATCGGTAATGCCCACATTGCTCTGGCTTACCGCAAGCGCGGCAACGGCTGTCGCCAGACGCAACGTATGTTCACTGGATTCACGCATCAGCAGGCCGTAAATCAGACCGCCAACCATAGAATCCCCTGCACCTACGGTACTCACCACATCAACGGACGGTGGCTTCGCAATCCATTCGCCGGATGCGTTCACCCACAGCGCCCCTTCCGCACCGAGAGAGATCACCACATGCGCAATACCTTGCTCACGCAGGGCGTGCGCCGCGTCGATCACATCTTTCATTTCCGGCAGCTTACGGCCTGCCCAGATTTCTAATTCACGACGGTTCGGTTTCACCAGCCACGGCGCCGCTTTCAGACCCGCCACCAACGCTTCACGACTACTATCAAAGATAATGCATGGGCACTGGCTACGCAGACGCGTCATCCAGTCGGTAAACGCTTCCGGGCTGACGCCTGTCGGCAAGCTGCCGCTGACGCAGACCATATCGAACTGACCCAGCCAGCTCAGCGAATCGTTCACAAAACGTTCCCAGTCAGCCGGAGTCACGTCAAAACCGGAGAAGTTAAAGTCGGTCACTTCACCGTCTTTTTCCGTCAGCTTAACGTTGATGCGGGTGCGCCCCTGCACCACCTGAAAACGGTTGGCAATGCCCAGCTCGCTGAACAACTGCTGGAAACCGTCCTGGTTGTCTTTACCCAGGAAACCGCCAACCGTGACATCAATACCTAAATCTTTCAGAACCCTGGCAACGTTGATGCCTTTACCCGCCGCATGCAGACCCGTGGTTTTCACCAGGTTCACTTCGCCGCGTTCAATCTCCGGGCAGAAACCGACCAGGTCGTATGCCGGATTAAGGGTGATAGTAGCAACACGTCTGCTCATTACGCGCCCTCCCCAAGACCAGCGGCAATGGCGTCGCCAATCGCTTTCAGCGCCTGTTCAGCATCTTCGCCCTGCGCCGTAAAGCGCAGGCGATGGCCTTTCTTCACGCCCAACGCCACCACTTTCATCAAACTGCGTCCATTTGCCGGTTTTCCGGTTCCATCAAGGTTTGCCACGGTAATTTCGCTATTAAATTGTTTAATGGTATTCACCAGCATGGTGCCCGGACGGGCGTGTAAGCCATGCTCATTGCGCACGACAAATTCGGCGCTCAGCACGTCGTCAGTCAATGCTTCATCACTGGTCAGCAGCGCCAGCACGGTGGCGGCATCCGCTTTCAGCAAACGGTCAGCTTTATTGTTCAGCAGCAGATCGCCAAGGCGCTTCAGCACGGCGACGGGCTGATCGTCATTCATCGCGACGGTCACCAGCAGCGCAGCCGCTTCGCCCTCTACGTCAAACGCCGTAGCCGCACGGCTCACAGCGATAGCGCTGCGCAGGTTGCCGTCCGCGCTGTCGTTCAGCCAGATGCCCTGGCCGAGATTCATCGGCTGTTCATTGATGGTTCTGGCGACAAACGCGGCATCCACAGCGCCTGCTTCTTTCAGGCGCGCGGCGTTCAGCGCCTGTAGCGTCACCAGGTCGCTGGCCGTCACATCCAGCGTCAGGGTGTCGTTATCCAGCTTCAGCTGTTCGCTCTGCTTTTCACCCATCAGCAACGCGCGCAGTTCTTCTGCCGTCGTGGCGGATTTCAGCTGTTCAGCCACAGCGTCATCGCTTAATACGTGCGTCAGCTGACGCAGCAACCCGAGATGCTCATCGGAGCTGGCGGCAATACCAATCACCACATAGGCCACTTGCCCTTCGCCCCAGGTTACGCCCTGCGGAAACTGGAACACCTGCACGCCGGTTTTCAACACCTGATCGCGCGTGTCGGTCGTTCCGTGCGGAATGGCGATACCGTTGCCAAGGAAAGTGGATGTCTGTTGCTCACGCGCCAGCATGCCGTCGACGTAGCCGTCTGCGACGTTGCCCGCCTGCACTAACGCAGCGGCAACCTGGCGAATGGCCTCTTCTTTGTTTCCGGCCTGTTCGCCCGGATGAATGTCCTGAACCGATAACTGGAACATAGTTCTCCTCTCCTGCTGAACTTGAAACGATTCAGCTAACATGAGAAAAAAGGCGCTAATCTGACTTGTAATCAAAAACAAAATAGCGCTGAAACGTTTCAAGAAGTCTTGCGCTTTCTGCTTCAGCACGCAAGTAAAGTCGTAAAATTGATGACAGAATTTAGAGATAAAGCACACTTTTCATTCAGGAAGGTAATAAATGCTGAAATGAATTGCCCGTAAAACGATCTGTTTCAGCACCGTCAGCATCTTCCCTTCATAGACTGAAATGCTATTTTGATTTTTTGTGGCGATTTTGATTTGGGCACCTGTTTATTTCCTGACGAGCGGCGTAAACTCCGCGTCTCTTCACACCACTGATACAGAAACATGCATAACACCCCCGTTGCCGCCACACCAAAAACGTTTGATTTGACGTCTTCGGCATTCCTGCTCGTCGCATTTCTGACGGGTATCGCCGGTGCGTTACAGACGCCGACGCTCAGTCTTTTTCTGACGGATGAAGTACACGCCCGTCCGGGCATGGTTGGCTTCTTTTTTACCGGCAGCGCCGTTATCGGCATTCTGGTGAGCCAGTTTCTGGCCGGGCGCTCCGACAAAAAAGGCGATCGCAAAAGCCTGATCGTTTTTTGCTGTGTGCTGGGCATGTTGGCCTGCGTGCTGTTTGCCTGGAACCGCAACTATTTTATTTTGCTGTTCGTCGGCGTTTTCCTGAGTAGTTTTGGTTCGACCGCGAACCCGCAAATGTTCGCCCTTGCCCGCGAACATGCCGATCGCACCGGTCGCGAAGCCGTGATGTTCAGCTCGATATTGCGCGCCCAGGTTTCGCTGGCGTGGGTGATCGGGCCGCCGCTGGCCTATGCGCTGGCGATGGGGTTCAGCTTTACCGTGATGTACCTGAGCGCGGCGGCGGCGTTTGTCGTCTGTGGCGTAATGGTCTGGCTGTTTTTACCGTCAATGCGTAAAGATGCGCCGCTTGCTGCCGGAACCCTTGAAGCGCCGCGCCGTAATCGCCGCGATACGCTGCTGCTCTTTGTTATCTGCACATTAATGTGGGGAACCAACAGCCTCTATATCATTAATATGCCGCTGTTTATCATTAACGAACTGCATCTGCCGGAAAAACTTGCCGGCGTCATGATGGGGACTGCCGCCGGGCTGGAAATTCCCACCATGTTGATTGCAGGCTATTTTGCTAAACGTCTGGGGAAACGCCTGCTGATGCGGATCGCCATCGTGGCGGGGTTCTGCTTTTACGCGGGTATGCTGCTGGCGCACTCGCCTGTCGTTCTGCTCGGCTTGCAGTTGCTGAACGCAATTTACATCGGCATTCTCGGCGGCATCGGGATGCTCTATTTTCAGGATCTGATGCCCGGCCAGGCGGGTTCAGCAACCACGCTGTATACCAATACCATCCGCGTAGGCTGGATTATCGCCGGATCGCTGGCGGGGATTGCGGCGGAAATCTGGAATTACCACGCCGTATTCTGGTTTGCGCTGGTGATGGCCCTCGCGACGATGGTTTGTCTGGCACGCATTAAAGACGTTTAAGGCGCAGTAAGCGTTTCCAGTTCAATGAGGTAGATCATTGCCTGCGCCCTTGTCTGACCGCACATATCGGCGCTGGGTTGCAGGCCTGCGCAGACCTTTGGACGCAGCGGCGAACCGAAGATCTTACAGCGTTGATGTTCATCAAGCTGGACACACGGCGTGTTTGCGGGTTTACCGTCAGGCATACCCGGAATGGGGCTGGAGATTGAAGGCGCGGTGCAACATGCTCCGCAATCCGGGCGGCATTCCATACAGTATTCTCTATTCGTAAGCCACCGGACTGAAAGTGGGCGAACAGTATACACAAAATCATCCGGGATATGTGAATTCCACTTGCCTGAATCGCCCGGCGCGAGTAGTTTGACGCGATATTTTAGACATTCTCTACAACAGGATTTTTTCGATGCCAAGAGCGAACGAAATTAAAAAAGGTATGGTACTGAACTACAACGGCAAGCTGCTGATTGTAAAAGATATTGATATTCAGTCACCGACCGCCCGCGGTGCCGCGACGCTGTACAAAATGCGTTTTTCCGACGTCCGTACGGGTCTGAAAGTCGAAGAGCGTTTCAAAGGCGACGACATCGTTGATACCGTCACCCTGAGCCGCCGTGGCGTCGATTTCTCTTATATCGACGGCAACGAATATGTGTTCATGGATAAAGAAGACTATACCCCGTATACCTTCACCAAAGATCAGATTGAAGAAGAGCTGCTGTTTATTCCTGAAGGCGGAATGCCGGATATGCAGGTGCTGACCTGGGACGGTCAGTTGCTGGCGCTCGAACTGCCGCAGACGGTTGATCTGGAAATCGTGGAAACCGCACCGGGCATTAAAGGCGCGTCAGCCAGCGCCCGCAACAAACCCGCAACGCTGAGCACCGGTCTGGTGATTCAGGTGCCGGAATACCTGAGCGCCGGTGAAAAAATCCGTATTCACATTGAAGAACGTCGCTACATGGGCCGCGCGGACTAAGCGCCCGTTGCCGACGCACCAACAAAAAAGGACAGCCCTGGCTGTCCTTTTTTATGACCAACAGGTGTTACAGCAAATCGCGGAACTGGGTCTTTTTCAGCGCCAGTTCAACGCCACGAATTTCCGCCAGCCCTTTCAGACGACCAATAGCGGAGTAGCCGGGGTTGGTTTTCTTATGCAGATCGTCAAGCATCTGATGACCGTGATCCGGGCGCATTGGGATCGGACGCAGATCGCCTGCCAGCTTACGACGCTGTTCTTCCGTAAGAATTGCGGTAATCACCGCGACCATATCGACATCCCCTTGCAAATGCGCGCCTTCGTGGAAGGTTTTCGGGTTATCTTCACGGCAGGTTGAGCGTAAATGGGTAAAGTGAATGCGGTCGCCAAACGTCTCGATCATTTTCACCAGGTCGTTATCCGCGCGTACGCCGTACGAACCGGTACACATGGTGAACCCGTTGTTAATGCTGTCTACGGTTTCTTTCAGCCACTGCATATCTTCAATGGTGGAGACGATGCGCGGCAGGCCGAGGATGGGACGCGGCGGATCGTCAGGATGCACCGCCAGGCGCACGCCGACTTCTTCTGCCACCGGCACAATCGCACGCAGGAATACCGCCATATTTTCGCGTAAATCCTCTTTGCTGATACCGTTATATTCCGCCAGACGCGCACGGAACTGATCCAGCGTATAACCCTCTTCAGCGCCAGGCAGCCCGGCGATAATATTCCGGGTCAGTTTTTCGATATCCGCAGCGCTCATGGCGTTGAAGTAGTCCAGCGCCTGGCGCTGCTCTTCTTCGCTGTAGTCCGCTTGCGCGCCGTCACGCTTCAGGATGTGCAGTTCGAAAGCCGCAAAGGCAATCTGATCGAAACGCAGCGCTCTGGAACCATCGGGCAACGGATATTCAAGGTCGGTACGCGTCCAGTCGAGAATCGGCATAAAGTTGTAGCACACGGTATCAATACCGCAGGCGGCCAGATTACGGATGCTTTGCTGATAGTTTGCAATCCAGGTCTGGTACTGCCCGGAGCGGGTTTTAATCTCTTCATGCACCGGAATACTTTCGACAACAGACCAGGTCAGCCCTTTCTCAGCCAGAATGGCCTGGCGCTTTTTAATCTCTTCAACCGGCCACACATCACCGTTCGGAATGTGGTGCAATGCCGTCACAACCCCCGTTGCGCCAGCCTGACGCACATCATCAAGCGATACCGGATCGTTAGGCCCGTACCAACGCCAGGTTTGTTCCATTGCTTCACCTCACAAGTTGTTATACCAAATTAGTTTACCTGAGTGATGACTACCATACAGGTATCGCGTAAATGGTCAACGCAGGGCGCATGATTGATTGATCCAGCTCACAATCCCCGGATAAATGCGGCATACCAATTCAATTTGGTGTCATATAACTTTACACTGCTATTGTTAATTAATGGTTAATCAGGTGTGTTCTTAATGAAGACTATTGCCTCTGCCCCACTCCCGGAAGGCGTACAGACGCCCCGCTACGATCGACAACAACTACAAACCCGGATTGTGCACTTCGGTTTTGGCGCGTTTCACCGCGCCCATCAGGCATTATTGACCGACAGAGTGCTGAATGCGCAAGGCGGAGACTGGGGGCTCTGCGAGATCAGCCTGTTCAGCGGCGATCGCCTGATGAGCCAGCTTCGCGAGCAGAATCACTTGTACACCGTGCTGGAAAAAGGCGCGAACGGCAATCAGGCGATTATCGTCGGCGCGGTCAAGGAGTGTCTGAACGCAAAGCTGGATTCGCTTGCCGCTATTATCGAAAAGTTTTGCGAGCCGCAGGTGGCGATAGTGTCACTCACTATCACCGAAAAAGGATATTGCATCGATCCGGCAACCGGTTCGCTCGACGTGTCAAACCCGCGCATTATTCACGATATGCAACACCCCACGGAGCCGCACTCGGCGCCGGGGATTCTTGTGGAGGCCCTGCATCGTCGGCGTGAGCGCGGGTTGTCGCCTTTCACGGTTCTCTCCTGCGATAACATCCCGGATAACGGCCATGTGGTTAAAAACGCCGTTCTGGGCATGGCGGAAAAACGCGCGGCGGAGCTGGCGGCGTGGATTCAGCAGCACGTCAGCTTCCCGGGAACGATGGTAGACAGAATCGTGCCTGCCGCCACAGAGGAGTCGCTGGACGAAATTACCCGCGAGCTGGGCGTCGCCGATCCCTGCGCCATCAGTTGTGAACCGTTTATACAGTGGGTCATTGAAGATAACTTTGTGGCAGGCCGCCCGCAGTGGGAAGTCGCTGGCGTGCAGATGGTTGATGACGTGCTGCCCTGGGAGCAAATGAAACTACGCATGCTCAACGGCAGCCATTCGTTCCTTGCGTATCTCGGCTATCTGGCCGGGTTCCAGCACATCAGCGATTGTATGCAGGACAGCGCGTTTCGCGAGGCCGCTTACCGCCTGATGATGAATGAACAGGCACCGACATTGCGCATCACCAACGTCGATTTATCCCGCTATGCCGCCAGCCTGATTGAACGCTTCGCCAATCCGGCGCTGAAGCACCGGACCTGGCAAATCGCGATGGACGGCAGCCAGAAATTACCGCAGCGGATGCTGGAAGGCATTCGCGAACATCTGACGCGTGGGAGTGACTGGCCGCTGCTGGCGCTGGGCGTCGCAGGCTGGATGCGCTACGTCAGCGGCGTGGACGACGCTGGTGCAACGATTGATATTCGGGACCCGCTCAGCGAAAAAATTCGCCTGCTTGTTGAAAGCAGCAGTGACGCGGAGCGGGTTAGCGCGCTGCTGTCGTTGCAGGAGGTTTTCGGCACGGATCTCGTGAAAAATCCCCTGTTTGTGCAGGCCATTGAGCAAGCCTGGCGGCGCATTGCGCAACATGGCGCGCATCAGGCGGTCATTGATACGTTAAAAAGTTAACAATTTCTGTCTTTCCAGCGGACGAAAAAATTCTTCGTCCGCTCTGCCCTTCTCTTTTTCGTTTTTTTTCGCCAGGATTAGCACGAGCCGTTACGGCATATCATTATTCTGGAGCAGACGTGACCAAAACCAACCTCATTACCGGCTTTCTCGGCAGTGGAAAAACAACCTCTATTCTTCATCTGTTAGCCAACAAAGATCCTGCGGAAAAATGGGCCGTGCTGGTCAACGAATTTGGCGAAGTGGGCATTGACGGCGCACTGCTTGCGGACAGCGGCGCATTGCTGAAAGAGATCCCCGGTGGTTGCATGTGTTGCGTGAACGGATTACCAATGCAGGTGGGGCTAAATACCCTGCTGCGCCAGGGCAAGCCGGATCGCTTGCTGATCGAACCGACAGGACTTGGCCATCCGAAACAGATCCTCGATTTGTTAACCGCGCCGGTTTACGAGCCGTGGATCGACCTGCGCGCCACGCTGTGCATCCTTGATCCGCGTTTACTGCTGGATGAAAAGAGCGTCGCCAACGAAAACTTCCGCGACCAGCTGGCTGCCGCCGATGTCATCGTCGCGAATAAAACCGATCGCGCTACGCCGGAAAGCGAAAGCGCCCTGCAAACCTGGTGGCAACAGTACGGCGACAATCGTCAACTGGTTCATGCCGACCACGGGCAAATCAACGGACAGCTGCTGGATTTACCGCGCCAGAATCTGGCGGAACTGCCCGCCAGCGCCGCCCACACGCACCAGCATGCCGAAAGAAAAGGGCTCGCCGCGCTTAGCCTGCCGGCGCAACAGCGCTGGCGTCGCAGCCTGAACAGCGGCCAGGGGCATCAGGCCTGCGGCTGGATTTTTGATGCGGATACCGTGTTCGACACCATCGGCCTGCTCGAATGGGCGCGCCTCGCGCCGGTTGGACGAGTGAAAGGCGTTATGCGCATTAAGGAAGGTCTGGTGCGTATTAATCGTCAGGGTGACGATCTTCATATTGAGACCCAAAACGTCGCGCCGCCGGACAGCCGCATCGAACTCATCTCAGACCGTGAAACAGACTGGAACACATTACAGACCGCATTGTTGAAGCTTCGTTTAGCCGAGGACGCGTAAGGTTGCCTCCGTTTTACTGAATGGCGAGATGATAATGAAAACCCGGTATCCCCTCATACTGCTGATTAACGCTGCGGGTCTGGCGTTGTTTTTGTCGTGGTATATTCCAGTCAATCACGGATTCTGGTCTCCTCTCGACGCGAACATTTTCCACTTCTTTAACCAGAAGCTGGTTGAAAGCCGCGCATTTCTCTGGCTGGTGGCGATCACCAATAACCGGGCGTTTGATGGTTGCGCGCTGCTGGCGATGGGCTGCCTGATGCTGAGTTTCTGGTTAAAAGAGACCCCGGCGGGCCGTCGGCGTATTATCATCATCGGCCTGGTGATGCTTTTATCTGCGGTTGTGGTGAATCAGTTAGGCCAGGCGTTTATTCCGGTCAAACGCGCCAGTCCTACGCTGACGCTTGAAAATATTCACCGCGTCAGCGATCTCCTGCATATTCCAACCAAAGATGCGTCAAAAGACAGTTTCCCTGGCGATCACGGAATGATGCTGCTTATTTTTTCCGCATTTATGCTGCGTTATTTCGGAAAAGTCGCAGGTTTCATCGCCCTTATTATATTTGTGGTTTTTGCCTTTCCGCGCGTAATGATCGGCGCCCACTGGTTCACGGATATTGCGGTCGGTTCGCTGACAACGGTGCTGATTGGATTGCCCTGGCTGTTAATGACGTCGTTCAGCGATCGCGTGATACGGTTTTTCGATAATTATCTGCCCGGTAAAAACAAACAAAATTTAAACAAATAAATCACATCAATTAACATCGTCATCAGAGAGCGTTCTCACTCCTGATGGCGATCGTCGATTATTTCCCGCCCCGCCGTCATCTTCCTGTCATCTTCTTCCCGTTGAAAATGAACGTATTGCCTGTTATTCGCCTCATTTGCGTTTAATTTAGCCAATGCCACTAATTCACTTTCAGTATCATAATTTCTTATAAAAAATCCCGCCAAACTGCTCGCAATGGCAGCAACGATCGGGTAATCTTGAACTCGTTTTGCCTCGCTGGATAATTATTCTCTTTGCGAATAAATTTGTGCGTTCCGCCACAGATTTGACCTTAAAGAATTGTCTCATTGTGCGCAGGTAATTAGTCTCGTCACGTTTGGCATTTTTATAACGATATTTGTCGTTAAGGACTTCAAGGGAAAACAAACAACATGGTCAGGTCTCAACCGATTTTGAGATATATCCTGCGGGGAATTCCCGCGATTGCAGTGGCGGTTCTGCTTTCTGCATGTAGCACTACAAATACCGCAAAGAACGTGCATTCTGAGACGCATGCTGTGGGCAATGGAGATAACTCTTCACTGCAAGCCTCTCAGGATGAATTTGAAAATATGGTGCGTAACCTCGATGTTAAATCGCGGATTATGGATCAGTATGCTGACTGGAAAGGCGTGCGTTACCGCCTTGGCGGCAGCACCAAAAAAGGTGTCGATTGTTCCAGCTTTGTACAGCGTACATTCCGTGAACAATTTGGTTTAGAACTGCCTCGCTCAACCTATGAGCAGCAGGAAATGGGCAAATCCGTTTCGCGCAATAACCTGCGCACGGGCGATCTGGTTCTGTTCCGCGCCGGTTCGACGGGCCGTCATGTAGGCATCTACATCGGCAACAACCAGTTTGTTCATGCGTCTACCAGTAGCGGCGTTATTATTTCCAGCATGAACGAGCCTTACTGGAAAAAACGTTACAACGAAGGGCGCCGGGTTCTGAGCCGCAGTTAATTTTTCGTCTGACCGCTATCCCTTGGCAATCCTGACGAGACACATAAAAAGCACTGCTTCGGCGGTGCTTTTTTTGCGTTCTATCGCATCCCTGTAGAAAAGTATGACGATGCGGTTTAATCCAGGTTATAGTCTTTTAAATCAAGCATTTTAATCGCATTCGGTTACCTCAGGTAGAACCAGTAACTATGTTCACACGCGCCTCCTCGTCCTCGCGAAAAATCCTGCTCACCTGCATTCTCACAGGGGTCATCGTCGCGTTACTTATCAGTAGCCTGCAATTTTTAATGTCATGGCATAAACGTGAAGTCAAATACGACACGCTGATATCCGACGTACAACATTATCTGGTGAGCTACTTCGCCGACCTTAAAGCCACGACGGATGTGTTACAGCCCCTGACGCTTAATGACTGCCAGCAAGTCTCTTCCGAGCTGACCTCCCGCGCCGCTTTTAGCCTGAATGTGCGCGCCTTTTTGCTCGTCAAAGACAAAATCGCCTTCTGCTCGTCGGCAACCGGATCGATGGACACGCCGCTTACCGACCTGGTATCCAATATCGACATCCGCAAAGAGATTGATATGGCGATACTTCCCGGCACGCCGATGATGCCGGATAAACCGGCGATGGCGATTTGGTATCGCAACCCGTTATTAAAAGAGAGCGGCGTATTTACCTCACTGAATATCAACCTGACGCCCTACCTTATTTACACCGCCCGACAGGAAGATTTTGATGGCATCGCATTAATTATTGGCGATACCGTGCTCTCGACGTTTTCTTCGCATTTAATGACCGTGAAAGAGCTGTCGGGCACGCCTTCGCGCCAGGCGACAATAAAAGGGCTGCCGCTGAAGATACAGCTATACGCCGACAGCTGGACCTATAACGACGTGGGCTATGCCCTGCTGCTGGGCAGTATGAGCGGTATCATCGCCGCCCTGCTCTGCTACTACATCAGCTCTATCCGCCTGAAGCCGGGACGAGAGATCCTGGTGGCTATCAAGCGCGAACAATTTTATGTGGTCTATCAACCGGTCGTTGATACCCAAACGCTCAGGGTCACGGGTCTGGAAGTGCTGTTACGCTGGCGTCACCCTACGGCAGGCGAAATCCCGCCTGACGCGTTTATTCATTACGCAGAAGCCCAGCAGCTTATTGTGCCGCTCACCCAGCATCTGTTTAAACTCGTGGCGCGCGACGCCCCCGCGTTGCAGAAGGTACTGCCTGTCGGGGCAAAGTTTGGCATCAATATCGCGCCTGACCACCTGCACAGCAACAGCTTTAAAGAGGACATCCGTCTCCTGGCGGAATCCTTACCGCCGCATCATTTTCAGATCGTACTGGAAATTACCGAACGCGATATGCTCAATCAACATGAAGCGGCTAAATTATTTGAGTGGCTGCACTGCGCTGGATTCGAAATCGCAATTGATGATTTTGGCACCGGCCATAGCGCCCTCATCTATCTGGAACGCTTTACGCTGGACTACCTGAAAATCGACCGTGGCTTTATTAATGCGATTGGTACGGAAACCGTGACCTCTCCAGTTCTGGATGCGGTTTTGATGCTCTCTAAGCGCCTGCATATGCTGACCGTTGCGGAAGGAGTGGAAACCCCGGAGCAGGCCCGATGGCTACGCGATCATGGCGTCAATTTCCTCCAGGGGTACTGGATTAGCCGCCCTTTAGCGCTTGAGGACTTCGTTCACTGGATGAATACCCGGCCCGCGCCGAAATGGTGACGGCACTCTTCTGCCCGAATGGATTCACAACAGAGGCTGCGTCACTTATTATTCAGGATTGACGCTTGCCTGACGGTGGCAGGTGATAAGAAAAGGAAACCATTTTCCGATGATTGCTCGCGTAATGCTTCTGTTTGTCGCCCTGGCCAGCTTTGGCGTACAGGCTCAGGCCATCAAAGAAAGTTACGCCTTTTCCGTGCTTGGCGAACCCAAATACGCCTTCAATTTTAATCATTTCGATTATGTCAATCCGGCGGCGCCAAAAGGGGGGCGGATAACGCTTTCCGCGACCGGGACATTCGATAATTTCAACCGCTATTCCATGCGCGGTAATCCTGGCGCACGTACCGAGCAGCTTTACGACACGCTTTTTACCACCTCTGACGACGAACCCGGCAGCTACTACCCGCTCATTGCCGACAACGCGCGATATGCGGAGGATTACTCCTGGGTGGAAGTGACCATCAACCCACGCGCCCGTTTTCATGATGGTTCGCCCATCACTGCCCGCGACGTCGCCTTCACCTTCCATAAATTTATGACTGAGGGCGTGCCGCAATTTCGTCTGGTGTACAAAGGCACGACCGTCAAAGCCATCGCTCCGCTTACCGTCCGCATTGAATTAGCCAAACCCGGTAAAGAGGATATGCTCAGCCTGTTTTCTTTACCGGTCATGCCGGAAAAATTCTGGAAGGATCATAAGCTCAGCGACCCGCTCTCTAAGCCTCCTCTTGCCAGCGGCCCGTACCGCATAACCCAGTGGAAAATGGGCCAGTACATTGTCTATTCCCGGGTAAAAAACTATTGGGCTGCTAATCTGCCGGTAAACCGGGGGCGCTGGAACTTTGATACCATCCGCTACGACTACTACCTTGATGACAACGTCGCGTTTGAAGCCTTTAAGGCCGGGGCGTTTGATCTGCGTCTGGAGAATGACGCGAAAAACTGGGCGACGCGCTACACCGGTAAAAACTTTGATAACCATTACATCGTTAAAGACGAACAGAAAAATGAATCCGCACAGGATACGCGCTGGCTGGCCTTTAATATTCAGCGTCCGGTATTTAACGATCGTCGCGTGCGTGAAGCGATAACCCTGGCATTTGATTTCGAATGGATGAACAAGGCATTGTTTTATAATGCCTGGAGCCGGGCAAATAGCTATTTCCAGAATACCGAGTATGCCGCCAGAAACTACCCCAGTGCAGACGAACTGGTCTTACTCGCGCCCATGAAAAAGGATCTGCCGCCGGAGGTCTTTACCCGGATTTATCAGCCGCCAGTCTCAAACGGCGATGGCTACGATCGGGAAAACCTGCTGAAGGCCGATAAATTACTCACAGAGGCGGGATGGGTACTGAAAGGCCAGCGACGCGTTAACAGCGCGACCGGCAAAACGCTGAGCTTTGAACTGCTGCTTCCGGCAGGCGGCAACAGCCAGTGGGTTCTTCCCTTCCAGCATAATTTGCAGCGTCTTGGCATCACGATGAACATCCGCCAGGTTGATAACTCGCAAATCACCAACCGTATGCGCAGTCGCGACTACGACATGATGCCGCGGCTGTGGCGCGCCATGCCGTGGCCCAGCTCCGATCTACAAATATCCTGGGCGTCTGAATACATTGACTCCAGCTATAACGCGCCAGGCGTGCAAAGCCCGGTCATTGATAAACTGATTACCCAAATCATTGCCGCCCAGGGCGATAAAACGAAGCTGATTCCCCTCGGGCGGGCGCTGGATCGGGTATTGACCTGGAATTACTACATGCTGCCAATGTGGTATATGGCGGAAGACAGGCTCGCCTGGTGGGATAAATTTTCCCATCCGGCCATTCGGCCGATCTACACCATTGGACTGGATACCTGGTGGTATGACGTCAACAAAGCGGCAAAACTTCCCGCCGCCAGACGACAGGGAGAATAAATGGGCGCCTACCTGATTCGACGTCTGTTACTGGTGATCCCGACGCTGTGGGCCATCATTACAATCAACTTTTTTATTGTCCAGATCGCACCGGGCGGCCCGGTTGACCAGGCGATCGCGGCCATTGAATTCGGCCAGTCTGGCGCCCTGCCCGGCGCCGGTAGCGAAGGCGTTCGCGCCAGCCACGCCCAGACCGGCGTAGGGAATATTAGCGACAGCCACTATCGCGGCGGACGTGGGTTAGATCCCGAGGTGATCGCGGAGATCACGCATCGCTACGGCTTTGATAAGCCTGTTCATGAGCGCTACTTTAAAATGCTCTGGGACTATGTTCGTTTCGATTTCGGCGACAGCCTGTTTCGCAGCGCATCCGTACTGACGTTAATCAAAGACAGTCTGCCCGTGTCCATTACGCTCGGATTGTGGAGTACGCTCATCATTTATCTGGTGTCGATCCCGCTGGGCATCCGCAAAGCGGTATATAACGGCAGCCGTTTCGACATCTGGAGCAGCGCTTTTATCATCGTTGGCTACGCTATCCCCGCCTTCCTGTTCGCCATCTTATTGATCGTTTTCTTTGCTGGCGGTAGCTATTACGACCTCTTCCCGCTGCGCGGCCTGGTATCCGCCAATTTTGATTCCCTGCCCTGGTATCAGAAAATTACCGACTACCTCTGGCATATCACGTTACCGGTACTGGCGACGGTGATCGGCGGGTTCGCCGCGCTGACCATGTTGACCAAAAACTCTTTTCTGGATGAAGTCCGCAAACAGTACGTTGTCACCGCGCGCGCAAAAGGGGTGAGCGAAAAAAACATTCTGTGGAAGCACGTTTTCCGCAACGCCATGCTGCTGGTGATCGCCGGTTTTCCGGCCACCTTTATCAGCATGTTTTTCACCGGTTCGCTGCTCATTGAAGTGATGTTTTCCTTAAACGGGCTGGGGTTGCTGGGCTACGAAGCGACCGTGTCACGCGACTACCCGGTAATGTTTGGCACGTTATACATTTTCACCCTGATCGGCTTGCTGCTGAATATCCTGAGCGATATCAGCTATACGCTGGTTGATCCACGCATTGATTTTGAGGGACGCTGATGCCGCGATTAAGCCCTGCAAACCAGGCCCGCTGGGCGCGTTTTCGTCATAATCGCCGGGGGTACTGGTCACTGTGGATTTTCCTGGTGCTGTTTGGCCTGAGTCTGTGCGCCGAACTGGTCGCCAACGATAAACCGCTGCTGGTACGCTATGAGGGAAGCTGGTACTTTCCGCTGGTCAAAAACTACAGCGAAAGCGATTTCGGCGGGCCGTTCGCAACGCAGGCGGATTATCAGGACCCCTGGCTGCAAAAGCAGCTTGAAAACCACGGATGGGTGCTGTGGGCGCCCGTGCGTTTTGGCGCCACCAGCATCAACTTTGCCACTGATAACCCCTTCCCCTCTCCGCCATCCACACAACACTGGCTGGGAACCGACGCGAATGGCGGCGACGTGCTGGCGCGCATCCTCTACGGCACGCGAATCTCTATCCTGTTTGGTTTGATGCTTACCCTCTGTTCCAGCGTAATGGGCGTGCTGGCAGGCGCGTTGCAGGGGTATTACGGCGGAAAAATCGACCTGTGGGGGCAACGGTTCATCGAAGTGTGGTCAGGAATGCCGACGCTGTTTCTGATTATTCTGCTCTCAAGCGTAGTGCAACCCAATTTCTGGTGGCTGCTGGCTATTACCGTCCTGTTTGGCTGGATGAGCCTGGTCGGGGTGGTTCGCGCGGAATTCCTGCGCACGCGCAATTTCGACTACATCCGCGCCGCACAGGCGCTGGGCGTCAGCGATCGCAGCATTATCCTGCGTCACATGCTGCCCAACGCGATGGTCGCCACGCTGACCTTTTTACCGTTCATTTTGTGCAGCTCGATTACCACATTGACGTCGCTGGATTTTCTCGGATTTGGCCTGCCGCTCGGCTCCCCTTCCCTCGGCGAATTACTCCTGCAAGGTAAAAATAATTTGCAGGCGCCGTGGCTTGGGATCACCGCGTTCCTGTCCGTCGCGGTGTTATTGTCGCTGCTGATTTTTATTGGCGAAGCAGTACGCGACGCGTTTGATCCCAACAAGGCGGTATAAGATGACGCATCCTCTGTTAACTATTGAGAATTTATCGGTAGGTTTTCGCCATCAGGAGAACGTGCGCACGGTTGTTAACGACATCTCTCTACAGGTTGACGCAGGCGAAACGCTGGCGCTGGTGGGCGAATCCGGCTCCGGTAAAAGCGTCACCGCGCTGTCGATTCTGCGGTTGCTGCCCTCTCCACCTGCGGTGTATCTCGCGGGCGATATCCGTTTTCATGGCGAGTCATTGCTCCACGCCAGCGAGCAGACGCTGCGCGGCGTGCGGGGCAATAAAATCGCCATGATTTTTCAGGAACCGATGGTATCGCTAAACCCGTTGCATACGCTGGAAAAACAGCTCTACGAAGTGCTGTCCCTGCACCGGGGAATGCGCCGTGAGGCCGCCAGGGCCGAAATCCTGAGCTGCCTGGATCGCGTAGGGATTCGTCAGGCCGCGAAACGGCTGAGCGATTATCCCCATCAGCTCTCAGGCGGCGAACGCCAGCGCGTGATGATCGCAATGGCGTTGCTCACGCATCCTGAACTGTTAATCGCCGATGAACCCACGACCGCTCTGGATGTCTCCGTACAGGCGCAAATCCTGCAACTGCTGCGTGAACTGCAACGCGAACTGAATATGGGTATGCTGTTTATCACCCATAATCTCAGCATTGTGAAAAAACTGGCGGACGCCGTGGCGGTGATGCAAAACGGACGATGCGTGGAGCAAAACCGTGCGTTGCCGTTGCTTAGCGCGCCTGAGCATCCCTATACGCAGAAGTTGCTGAACAGCGAACCCACCGGCTCCCCGGTTCCATTGCCCGGTGAGTCGTCGCCGCTGCTGGAAGTGAACCAGCTTCGCGTCGCATTCCCGATTCGAAAAGGGGTTCTGAAACGCGTGGTGGATCATAACGTCGTGGTTAACGAGGTGAGTTTCGCGCTTCGACCCGGTGAAACGCTGGGGCTGGTCGGTGAATCCGGGTCAGGGAAAAGCACCACCGGCCTGGCCTTGCTGCGGTTGATTCGTTCGCAGGGCAGCATCACTTTTGACGGCCAGCCGTTGCAAAATTTAACCCGCCGTCAGTTGCTGCCGGTTCGTCACCGTATTCAGGTGGTATTTCAGGACCCGAACTCATCGCTGAACCCCCGCCTCAACGTACTGCAAATTATTGAAGAAGGCTTACGCGTCCATCAACCGGCCCTTTCTGCCGGGCAGCGCGAAGAACAGGTTATCGCCGTCATGAAGGAAGTGGGTCTGGATGCTGAGACGCGCCATCGTTACCCGGCGGAATTTTCCGGCGGCCAGCGCCAGCGTATCGCTATCGCCAGGGCGCTAATACTGAAACCGTCGCTGATTATTCTGGATGAACCGACATCATCGCTGGACAGAACGGTTCAGGCACAAATCCTGGCGCTGTTGAAATCTTTACAACAAAAGCATCGCCTGGCTTACATTTTCATCAGCCACGATCTGCATGTTGTGCGCGCATTATGCCATCAGGTCATTGTACTGCGACAAGGAGAAGTGGTGGAACAGGGGCAATGTGAGCGTGTCTTTACCGCACCACAACAGGAGTATACGCGTCAGTTGCTCGCGCTAAGCTGACGCTCAAAAAGGATTGTTGTTCGAAAAGGGTTCCGCTATCGCTACGCCGAAATTTTTCAGGCGGCAGGTCGCGGCAAATTCGTCCTGACGATTAACAAACAGGCACGGCTCGCCTTCGCACTCCAGAACAGAGCAAGGCACTTCGATGTCGCTAAGCGCCTGGCTAAGTGTATGCATCACCGGCCATGCGCTGTCGCCATCGGGACTCAGGAGTTTGAGCGCCACCAGACTGTTTTCTGTGTTCTGCCCGTTTTGCGGAATCGGTTCAACTTTTGAACCTGCAAAACCCGTTAACCACCGATAGTTCTGCGGTAAACGATGAATGATTGAGAGTTGTAATGTAGTCACTTTCTTTCCCCGGAAGCACATTCACTTCACAATTTATTTACATCCATATTAACACATCATTGACAACCCGTCCTTAAACAGATCGAAAACGCTTACATCCCTGGTCTGAGCGGCCTGTACAGCCCGTTATTAAAATATTTTTTGCCAGTGCCGGACGTATTTGCGGGCTATATGTACCCGTTTCTGCGATCTAACTCAACCTTTTTAACTACAATGATGTGACTTTTTACATAAATTGATTTTACATAAAATAAACATAAATGGAAAAAATGATGGATTTGACGTTGATGTACGTCAACAAAGGAAGCCTTCCGGCTTCCATGTTGTGTATTAGATCACCGTTTTTTCGGGCGGCTGGCGTAGAGATAGAAGA
The DNA here is from genome assembly GCF_030333655.1 of Citrobacter sp. CK180. NCBI lineage: Bacteria > Pseudomonadati > Pseudomonadota > Gammaproteobacteria > Enterobacterales > Enterobacteriaceae > Citrobacter > Citrobacter sp. CK180. Next base: position 79,538 of record NZ_JAOWFM010000028.1, read on the forward strand.
GAATGGAGCAGGTTGCGCAGAAAGCAATCGACCAAATCATCGGCCAGGCGGAGGTAAAGGTTGCCAGCGACAGCAGCGCCCCAACAATCGCGCCAATGCCAAACCGGAACGTACCGGCCAGCGACGAGGCGGTGCCCGCCATATGCGGAAATTCATCCAGAATAACGGCCATCGCGTTTGAAGAGACCATAGAAACGCATCCGACAAACGCCGCGACGCCAACCACCAGCGCCCAAAAGCCCACGCCAAACAGCGCGCTGAATACCATCCAGGCCGCCATCACAAACTGAATCCATAACCCGGTACGGAACATATTCAACGCCCCAACCCGGCGCACGAAGCGGCTGTTGATAATGGTCATCACAAACAAGAACACAATGTTCAGCGCAAAGTAATAGCCAAAATGCTGCGGCGACACATGGTTAATCTCGATGTACACAAACGGGCCGGCGCTGAGGAACGAGAACATTCCCGCAAAGCTAAATCCGCTGGCCAGCATATAGCTCAGTACGCGTTTGTGTCGGAACAGCGAGGCAAAGTTCCCTATCGTGGTACGAATATGGAACGGCTGACGGCGTTCAACGGGAAGCGTCTCGTTAATCAACAAGAAGATCATCACCGATGCCAGAATCGCCGCCACCGCCAGAATCCAGAAGATGTAATGCCAGCTCAACCACACCAGAACCCACCCACCAATAATCGGCGCCATCAGCGGCGCGATTGTCGTCACCAGCATGACGAATGACATCATGCGGGAGAACTCTTCTTTCGGGTAGATATCGCGCATCAGAGCATTGATCACCACGCTCGCCGCAGCGGCGGCAAGACCGTGGAAGAAACGCATGATGATCAACTGGTCGATAGTCTGCGCCAGCGCGCATGCCACCGCCGCCGCCGCAAACACCAGCGTCCCGCCGAGGATAACCGGCTTGCGCCCGAGACTGTCCGCCATCGGGCCGTAAATAAGCTGCCCCACGGCGAACCCCAGAATATAGGTACTGAGGGTCATCTGCGCGCTGCCCGCCGGTACGCCAAACTGGGCAGAAATCACCGGCAGCGCCGGAAGATACATATCAATCGACAGCGGCATCAGCATGGCTAACAGGCCAAGGATAAAAACAATGGCAAAGGATGAGTGCTGCCGGGTGGTCACAAATGAACTCCTGAATTTAGCGGGACGTAAAGCGCCTGGCTCACCGGGTCTATAAACCGACGCTGGCGATTTCTTCTTCGGTCAACGGGCGATACTCGCCAGGTTCGAGGTCGTCATCCAGCACAATTGCGCCGATGCGTTCGCGGTGCAGTTCGACAACATGGTTCCCCACGGCGGCGAACATCCGCTTCACCTGGTGGTAGCGCCCTTCGCTAATGGTCAGACGCACCTGCGTCGGGGTGATCACCTCCAGCACGGCCGGTTTGGTGAGGTCTTTCTCATTATGCAGTTGCACGCCTTTGGCAAACTGTTCGGCGGTATCCGCAGCTACCGGCGATTCCAGCGTGACCAGATAGGTTTTCTCACAATGATGGCGCGGAGAGGTGATCCGGTGCGACCACTGGCCATCATCCGTCATCAACACCAGTCCCGTGGTGTCGATATCCAGCCGCCCGGCGGCATGCAGCTTGTACGCGACAGGTTCATCAAGGAAATAGAGTACCGTGGGATGATCCGGGTCGTCCGTTGAACAGACATAGCCCTGAGGCTTATTAAGCATAAAGTAGCGCGGACCATTTTTCTGAACCAGCGTGTTGCCATCGTACTCGACATTATGTTCTGGCAGGAGTTTAAACGCCGCGTTTCGGATGATTTCGCCATCGACGATAACACGGTTACTACGAATCTCACGCCCGGCAATAGCACGGCTGACGCCGAGTTGCTGAGCGATAAATTTATCAAGTCGCATGAGTTTGATTTTGCCTGTAATAATACGGAAATCGGGCATAACGCCCGAAAAATGAAGCCGTTGTCCATCCAGTATAACGGGCTCTAACCATCGCTCAAGGGAAATGATTCATGGCATACTATTCCCTGTACCGTTCATCGTAGTGAGACCATGATTTTTACACTTCGTCCTTACCAGCAAGAAGCCGTGGATGCCACGCTCAACCATTTTCGCCGCCACCGCACGCCTGCTGTGATTGTCCTGCCGACCGGCGCAGGCAAAAGTCTGGTGATTGCCGAGCTGGCGCGAGTGGCGCGTGGGCGCGTGCTGGTGCTGGCGCATGTAAAAGAGCTGGTCGCGCAAAACCATGCCAAATATTGCGCGCTGGGGCTGGAGGCCGACATTTTCGCCGCCGGTCTGAAGCGTAAAGAGAGCCACGGCAAGGTGGTGTTTGGCAGCGTGCAGTCGGTCGCCCGTAACCTTGACGCCTTCCAGGGCGAGTTTTCGCTGTTGATTGTCGATGAATGCCACCGCATCGGCGACGATGAAGAGAGTCAGTATCAGCAAATCCTGGCGCACCTGAGTAAAGTGAATCCCCACTTACGTCTGCTCGGCCTGACGGCCACCCCTTTCCGGTTAGGCAAAGGCTGGATTTATCATTTCCATTACCACGGCATGGTGCGCGGCGACGAAAAAGCGCTCTTTCGCGACTGCATTTATGAGTTACCGCTGCGCTACATGATTAAGCATGGTTATCTGACGCCGCCGGAGCGTCTGGATATGCCCGTGGTGCAGTATGATTTTAGCCGCCTGCAGGCACAGAGTAACGGCCTGTTCAGCGAAGCTGACCTCAATCGCGAGCTGAAAAAGCAGCAGCGCGTGACCCCGCACATCATCAGCCAGATTGTTGAATTTGCCCAAACCCGCAAAGGGGTGATGATTTTCGCCGCCACCGTCGAACATGCCAAAGAGATTGTGGGTTTGCTGCCCACCGATGATGCGGCGCTGATTACCGGGGACACGCCGGGCGCAGAGCGCGACGTGATGATTAACGATTTCAAAGCCCAGCGCTTTCGTTATCTGGTGAACGTCGCCGTGCTGACGACCGGGTTTGACGCGCCGCATGTCGATCTTATCGCTATCCTGCGCCCGACAGAGTCAGTCAGTCTTTACCAACAAATCGTGGGGCGTGGTCTGCGGCTTGCGCCTGGAAAAACCGACTGTCTGATCCTCGACTATGCCGGAAACCCGCACGATCTGTATGCGCCGGAAGTGGGCACGCCAAAAGGCAAAAGTGACAACGTTCCCGTGCAGGTGTTCTGCCCAGCCTGCGGGTTCGCCAATACCTTCTGGGGGAAAACCACCGCTGACGGCACGCTGATTGAGCATTTCGGTCGCCGCTGCCAGGGCTGGTTTGAAGATGATGACGGGCATCGCGAACAGTGCGATTTTCGCTTCCGCTTTAAAAACTGCCCGCAATGCAACGCGGAAAACGATATCGCCGCCCGGCGCTGCCGGGAGTGCGACACGATTCTGGTTGACCCGGACGATATGCTGAAAGCGGCGCTAAAACTCAAAGATGCGCTGGTATTGCGCTGTAGCGGGATGGCGTTACAACACGGGCATGATGAGAAAGGCGAATGGCTGAAAATCACCTACTACGATGAGGACGGCGCCGATGTGAGTGAGCGCTTCCGATTGCAGACGCCCGCTCAACGCACCGCCTTTGAACAGTTGTTTATTCGCCCGCATACCCGCACGCCGGGTATTCCGTTACGCTGGATCGCTGCGGCGGATATCCTGGCGCAACAGGCGCTGCTTCGCCACCCTGATTTTGTCGTCGCCCGCATGAAAGGTCAGTACTGGCAGGTGCGCGAAAAAGTCTTCGATTATGAAGGCCGCTTCCGGCGGGCACATGAATTGCGCGGTTAATCGTACTTTTGATTGATGTGATAGCCATTTGAGTATAGAATCTCGCCCGCTTTTGCATACGCAAAGCAGATCACTTACCTGTTGCTGGGTCGCCTGTAACAGGAATTATTTAAGAGAGATTTAAATGTTTACTATCAACGCAGAAGTACGTAAAGAGCAGGGTAAGGGTGCGAGCCGCCGCCTGCGCGCCGCTAACAAGTTCCCGGCAATCATCTACGGTGGCGCTGAAGCCCCGATTGCTATCGAACTGGACCACGACCAGGTTATGAACATGCAAGCTAAAGCTGAGTTCTACAGCGAAGTTCTGACCATCGTTGTTGACGGTAAAGAAGTAAAAGTTAAAGCTCAGGCTGTACAGCGTCACGCGTTCAAGCCGAAGCTGACTCACATCGACTTCGTTCGCGCGTAATCGCCAACAAGTTGAAGAAAAACCCCGCCACGGCGGGGTTTTTTTATGGTGCGCGACAAGGCGATAAACCGTAAGCCGGATAAGGTGCCTGCACCGCTATCCGGCGTTACAACACATAACGTCAAAACCGTTAATTACCGCCGGACGTCCGACGCTGGAGCTGATCGCGCAAGTTTGGCGGCGTTCCCTTGATCGTCAGCGTATCGGTCGCCGGGTCCCAGAAAATCCGCTCACCTAACAGCATGGCGTCGAAGTTGATGGTTAACCCACCGCCGCTCCCGGCATATTTCGTCAGTTGACGCAGCGTGCTGCGGTCCGCCGGGAAACTCTCTTCCAGCTCATAGCCTTTGTCAGCGGTAAATTCTCTGAAGCTGACTTCGCTGACGCCGGATAACTCTTTCGACAGCGATTCAAGCTCAATCTCTTCACCAGACTGCAATTGCTCATTGCAGTAGCTGTACACCTGCTGACGGACATTCTGACGTTCAGCTTTGTCCAGCTGCGCTTCTGCGGTGAAATCGTCCACCGCCTGCAACAGCCCCCGGTTTTGCGCTTTCGCGTTCAGCCCTTCGCTGGCGCCCAGGAAATCCATAAAGAAATCGGCCACTTTGCGCCCTACCCGGCCTTTCAGGAAGGTCAGATAACGGGTGGATTCCGGGTTCGTTTCCCATTCGGTCAAATCGATACGCGCCACAATATCCGCATGGTTAATATCCAGATAGTGCGTCGGGTTGATATCCAGGTTCTCATTCACGCGCATGCTGCTTAAGTTGTTCAGCACCGCCACCAGCAGATACTCCACCGCCAGATAACGGTAATGGCAGAACAGGACAATACCGCCGTCCGCAAACGGGTATTTCGCCAGTTCGTCGCGTAAACGGCCGGTCGCCGCACGGCTAAAGGCAAGAAAATCCTCCTCGCCCTGACGCTGCAACCGCAGCGTTTGCGCCAGTTCACTCTCTTCGCTGAACAGGCCGTACGCTTTGTTCTTGGCGCTATAGACCCGGTGCAGTTCAGCCACCATATCGACAACGGTGGTTGTCGGCTCCAGTAATGAATCGCGCAAGACCAGCTCAAGATTTTGCTCATCACGTTTGATAAGCTGGTGCAGGGCAATCTGGTTGATATCCAGACTCATGATAAACTCTCCTTTATGACCGGGCGGTATTCAATCACCTGACGGGCGGTGACGCAACAGGAGATAAAAAAGCAGAAAAAAAACTGTTGCTACGGTAATATGTTGCCCTTTCATGAACAAACTGATTGCGATTTATGCCACAACACTCCCGCTATAGTGACGAACACGTTGAACAATTACTGAGTGACCTGCTCAACGTACTGGAAAAACATAAGGCACCGACCGACCTTTCCCTGATGGTGCTGGGAAACATGGTCACCAACCTTATCAACACCAGCATCGCACCGGCTCAACGCCAGGCGATTGCGAACTCTTTTGCCCGCGCATTACAGTCTTCAATTAACGACGACAAAGCGCATTAAGGGAAACGAACGGCTATTTATGGTAACTCATCGTCAGCGCTACCGTGAAAAAGTCTCCCAGATGGTTAGCTGGGGGCACTGGTTTGCACTGTTCAACATTCTGCTGGCCATGGTGCTCGGTAGCCGTTACCTGTTTGTCGCAGACTGGCCGACAACGCTTGCAGGGCGTATTTACTCGTACCTGAGCATTGTCGGGCATTTCAGCTTTCTGGTGTTCGCCGCCTATCTGCTGATCCTGTTTCCTCTGACATTTATTGTCATGTCCCAGCGGCTGATGCGTTTTTTGTCAGCTATCCTGGCGACGGCGGGCATGACGCTGTTGCTGATCGACAGCGAAGTTTTTACCCGCTTCCACCTGCACCTGAATCCCATTGTCTGGGAACTGGTCATTAACCCCGATCAGAACGAGATGGCGCGCGACTGGCAGCTGATGTTTATTAGCGTGCCGGTCATCCTGTTAATCGAAATGCTGTTTGCGACCTGGAGCTGGCAAAAGCTGCGCAGCCTGACGCGACGCCGCCATTTCGCCAAACCGCTTGCCGCATTCTTTTTCGTCTCATTTATCGCTTCGCATGTGGTGTATATCTGGGCAGACGCCAACTTCTATCGCCCGATCACCATGCAGCGCGCGAATTTACCGCTGTCATACCCGATGACGGCGCGCCGTTTTCTGGAAAAACACGGTCTGCTGGATGCGCAGGAGTATCAGCGCCGTCTGGTGGAACAAGGCAACCCGGAAGCCGTTTCCGTTCAGTATCCGCTGAGCGATTTGCAATATCGCGACATGGGCACCGGCCAGAACGTACTGTTAATTACGGTCGATGCGCTGAACTATTCACGCTATGAAAAACAGATGCCCGCGTTGGCCGCATTCGCTGAACAGAATACGTCGTTCACGCGCCACATGAGTTCAGGCAACACGTCTGACAATGGAATATTTGGTCTGTTCTATGGCGTATCGCCCAGCTATATGGACGGTATTCTGTCGACCAGAACGCCTGCCGCGCTGATCTCGGCGCTGAACCAGCAAGGCTATCAGTTAGGGCTATTCTCTTCTGACGGCTTCACCAGCCCGCTCTACCGCCAGGCGCTGCTGTCAGACTTCTCCATGCCAACTGTGCAAACGCAGTCCGACGAGCAGACAGCGAGTCAGTGGATTAACTGGTTAGGACGTTACGCCCAGGAAGATAACCGCTGGTTCTCATGGGTTTCCTTCAACGGCACAAACGTTGACGACAGCAACCAGAAAGACTTTGCGAAACGGTATGCCCGCGCCGCAGAGAACGTGGATGCCCAGATTAACCGGGTGCTCAGCGCACTGCGTGACGCAGGGAAACTCAACAACACCGTGGTGATCATTACGGGCGGTCGCGGCGTACCGTTAGCGCAGGAAGAAAGCCATTTCGCCTGGTCTCGCGGCCATCTGCAAGTACCGTTGATCATTCACTGGCCGGGCACGCCAGCGCAGCGAATCAACACTCTGACCGACCATACGGATTTGATGACGACGCTGATGCAGCGACTGTTGCACGTCAGTACGCCAGCCAATGAGTACTCGCAGGGACAGGATCTGTTCAACGCCACGCGCCGCCATTACTGGGTGACCGCGGCGGACGGCAGTACGCTGGCGATTACCACGCCGGAAATGACGCTGGTACTGAACAATAACGGCACCTATCAGACATACGATCTACACGGCGAGAAGATCAAAGACCAGAAGCCGCAGCTGAGCCTGTTGTTGCAGGTACTGACCGACGAGAAACGATTCATTGCTAACTGATTAATTATAAATCAGTTAGCAAGACATCCCCTTGCATTCGTGGTGGAAAGCGGTAGTATTGGCATCCACAAGTCGGCACGTAGCGCAGCCTGGTAGCGCACCGTCATGGGGTGTCGGGGGTCGGAGGTTCAAATCCTCTCGTGCCGACCAAAATCCCTTAGAAAAACCAACCTCTTACGGTTGGTTTTTTTATGCCTGCCGTTCTCTTCCAGTACTGTGCTAACACCGCATAATCAAAAGGTTTTACTACTTACCCATGCCCAAAATAGGGTAAAATTTATTCTCTCATCAACGCGATGAATCTGGACGATTTTCGCGCTAAAAACAATAATGATACGAGTATGTACTCAGGAGAATAGTATGCCTGAAGCAACGCCTTTTCAGGTGCTTATTGTGGACGATCATCCACTTATGCGACGAGGTATTCGTCAATTACTGGAACTGGATACCGCATTTAATGTCGTTGCCGAAGCTGGCGATGGGGCGAGTGCTATCGATCTGGCAAGCCGTCTCGATCTTGATCTGATCCTGCTTGACCTGAATATGAAAGGCCTGAGCGGGCTTGATACGCTGAATGCGCTGCGTCGGGATGGCGTCACCGCACAGATCATTATCCTGACGGTTTCCGACTCTGCCAGTGACGTGTACGCGCTGATTGATGCCGGAGCGGACGGCTATTTACTGAAAGACAGCGACCCGGAAGTGCTGCTGGAAGCGATTCGTGCTGGCGCCAACGGCGGCAAGGTATTCAGCGATCGCGTCAGCGAATACCTGCGCGAACGGGAACTGTTTGGCGCAGAGGAAGATCCCTTTAGCGTGCTCACTGAACGCGAACTGGACGTGCTGCACGAACTGGCTCAGGGGCTGTCGAACAAACAGATTGCCTCCGTGCTGAATATTTCTGAGCAGACGGTTAAGGTGCATATTCGTAATTTACTGCGAAAGCTGAACGTGCGCTCGCGCGTCGCGGCGACCATTCTCTTTTTACAAACACGCGGAATGCAGTAACAAGATATGCCCGATGGCGCTACGCTTATCGGGCCTACAAGTCGCGTGGCAAGTACCGTCCGGCCTTGCCACACTCATTTATTCCGCCTGCGGCGAAAGCTGCGCTAATGCCTGCTTAATACTGCGTTCAATCACTGCCCGGCGGGAATCATTGGCGGGCAGCAATTTCAGCATCATCTCCCAGGCTGCGACCGCCTCGCCGAAACGCTGCTGCTCGAAGGCATTAAACGCATACATACTCAACGTCCGAATATTGGCATGATCGCTTCTCACCAGCTGGCGCAACAGCTCCCCTCCCCGACGATTATCATCAGGATCGGAAGAACGGGTCAGCGCTTCCGCATACCCTAATGCGGCATCGCTATTTTTGGGGTCCAGTCTGTACGCATTGGCATACGCTTCCGTCGCCGTGCTGGCATTCCCCAGCACCATGCCGATACGCCCAAGCATAATCCAGCCTTCCACATTGCCAGCATCGCTTTGCAGTCGGGTACGCAAACCAAGCGCCAGGCGTGTCATCTCTTCTTCATTCAGCGGCTGCGCGTCAGGGTCCAGCGCGCGCTCCAGCAGCGCTGGCGTCTGCGCCGTAGCCTGTTGCCAGATTTTTACCTGCTGATAGTTACCGGTCTGGTAGTAACTTACCGCCCCGACAATCAGCGCGATCACAACCCCGGGAGCAAACAGCCATAATCCGGCCTGGCGTCCCTTCGGCGTCACCTCATCAGAAAAGGTTTCCTGTTTAACACGTACGCGCCGCCGCGAACGGGCGAAGATAATCCAGCCGCCAGCGCCAATAGCGGTGATCGGCAAGATCCACAACAGCACGGTAAGCGGCGTCAGCGGCGGATCGTAGGTGACGAAGTTACCGTAGCGCGCCACCATGTAATCAACGATCTCCTGCTTGCTTTTACCTTCCTGCATCAGTTCATAAACCTTCTGACGCAGGTCGGTGGCAATCATCGAGTTAGAGTCCGCGATGCTGTTGTTCTGGCATTTCGGGCAGCGCAGCTGCTCGGTGAGCTGGCGGAACTGCTGCTCCTGCGCTTCATCTTTGAACTGCATAACATCAATAGCAGCCAACGACGAGCCGGAGATCACCAGCATCAGCACGCCCAGTAAGAATCTCATTGCGCGGCCTCCTTGCTGTACTGCTCCCAGAGCGGTTTTATTTCACTTTCCCATACCCTGGCGTTCAGATCGCCTGCATGACGATAACGAATGATCCCTTTGCCGTCGATCAGGAAAGTTTCCGGCGCGCCGTAAACGCCCAGATCCAGCCCAAGCATACCGTCGCCATCAAACAGGCTTAGCGCATAAGGATTCCCTAACTCTTTCAGCCAGGTAATCGCTTTCTGGCGATCGTCTTTATAATTCAGGCCAACCACGCGAATTCCCTGCGCAGACAGCTGATTCAGATACTGATGTTCAGCGCGGCAGGTCGGGCACCAGGTCGCCCACACGTTGAGCAGCACCGGTTTCCCCTGAGTCAGCACGTCTGCCTGATAGTGCTGACCAGGATTTTCCAGCGATTCGAGACGGAAGGTCGGCACCGGTTTGCCAATCAGCGCCGATTCCAGATTCGTCGGATCGTCCCCTTCCGCATTACGCGCCAACTGCCACAGCAACGCCGCCGCAATAACCAGAAAAATGACGAAAGGTATTAACAGTACGTTGCGCTTCATACAGCCTCCGGCGCGGTTTTTTGCGGGCATGAACGCTGGCGATAGCGCGGATCAAACAGGCAGAACAACCCGCCAAGCGCCATCAACAGCCCTCCCGCCCAGATCCAGCGGATAAACGGTTTGTAATACAGGCGCACCGCCCATGCGCCATTGTCCAGCTCTTCGCCGAGAGCGGCATACAGATCGCGGGTGATCCCGCCATCGATCGCCGCTTCCGTCATCATTGAGCTGGTGCTGTTATAAAAACGTTTTTCCGCATGCAGCGTCGCTTCTGCTTTACCTTCCCGCGTCACGCCGATAATCGCCACCCCGCCGCGATAGTTCGGGCCGGTAATCTCCTTCACTTCACGGAAGGTGAATTGATAGTCGTGGATGCTGACGCTGTCGCCCGCTTTCATGCGGACATCACGTTCCACGCTGTAGTTTTGGCTAAACGCGATGCCGACAATCGTCACCGCCAGCCCAACGTGCCCGGCGACCATTCCCCAGTAGCTGAGCGTCATTTTCGTACCGCGCGAAACGCGCTGCGCGACTTCCGCTACCGCCAGCACAAATACCCAGCACGCCATCGCCAGCCCGACCACCGTCATGGCGACAATCTTGTCTTCAAACAGCCACGGCAGCAGCATCGACAACACTAACGTGCTCACCAGCGCGATAACCAACAACCGCTGCAACTTGCGCGGTCTGTCACGTCCCCAGCGAACCAGCGGCCCGATGCCCAGCAGCAGCGCGAACGGCGCCATCAGCCAAGTGAACATGGTATTAAAGAACGGTTCGCCGATTGAAATACTGCCCAGACCGAGCTGTTTATGCACCAGCGGCAGCAATGTTCCCAGCAACACCACCAGCATGGCGGCGATAAGCAGGACGTTATTGGCTAACAGCAGTGACTCACGCGACCAGAGCGCGTTATTCACCCGCGAGCGAACCTTGTGTCCGCGCGTCGCGAACAGCAGCAGCGAACCGCCGATCACCAGTACCATAAAGGCGAGAATAAACATCCCGCGCGATGGATCGGAGGCAAAAGCATGCACCGACACCAGCACGCCAGAACGCACCAGGAAAGTACCGAGCAGGCAGAGTGAGAAGGCGCATATTGAAAGCAGGAGCGTCCAGGCTTTGAAGCTGGCGCGCTGTTCAGTCACCGCCAGGGAGTGCATCAACGCGGTGCCCACCAGCCACGGCATAAATGAGGCGTTTTCCACCGGGTCCCAGAACCACCAGCCGCCCCAGCCCAGCTCGTAATAGGCCCAGGCAGAGCCAAGCACGATACCCAGCGTTAAGAATACCCATGCAGCCAGCGTCCAGGGACGGGAAAAGCGGGCAAAGGTGCTGTCCAGACGCCCACTCATCAGCGCGGCGATCGCGAACGCGAACGCCACCGAGAAACCGACATAGCCCATATAGAGCAGCGGCGGGTGGAAGATCAGCCCCGGGTCCTGCAACAGCGGATTCAGGTCGCGCCCTTCAATCGGAAAGTTGGGCAACGTACGGGAAAACGGGTTGGAGGTGAACAGAATAAACAGCAGAAAACCGACGCTGACCATCCCCATCACCGCCAGTACGCGGGCGACGATATCCAGCGGCATCCGCTGACTGAACACGGCCACGGCAAACGTCCAGCCACTCATCAGCAATACCCATAGCAGAAGCGACCCTTCGTGCGCTCCCCAAGTCGCGGCGACGCGATACCAGACCGGCAGTTGCGTGTTGGAGTTGCTGGCGACATAGGTAACGGTAAAATCATTCACCACGAAGGCATTGATCAGCACCAGAAACGCGCCCATCACCAGGATAAACAGCAGCCAGGAGAATGGCCTCGCCGAGGCCATCATGCGCACATCGCCGCGCCCCACGCCCCACAGCGGATAAACGGATAGCAACAGCGCCACGCCGAGTGCGAGACACAGCAGCGCGTTGCCAATTTCAGGCATCATGATGCTTTATCCTTATAAACGCTTTCCGGGCGACGATGGTTTTCCTGCATCGCTTTTTCAACTTCCGGCGGGGTATAGTTTTCATCATGTTTGGCGAGCACCTCTTTCGCCTGCACATGGTTTTTCTCGCCCAGCTCCCCCTGCACCACCACGCCCTGCCCTTCGCGGAACAGATCCGGCAGAATGCCTTCGTACGTCACATCCACCACGCCTTCGGCGTCGTAGATGCTGAAATTCACTTTCAGCGAATCCGGGTCGCGCTTCACGCTTCCGGGCATGACCATGCCGCCGACGCGCAGGCGTTGCCCCACTTCAGGCAGTTGGTGCGTTTCGCGTTTACCGTAGAGAATTTCGCCTGGCGTATAGAACAGGTCGATATTGGAACGCAGCGCATAAAGTACCAGCGTGATAGTCAGAGCCAAACCGGCCAGCACCGCGCAGGCTATCCACAAACGATTTTTACGACGGAGATTCATGCGGCCTCCCGCTGCGCCTGCGCCGCACGCATCCGCGCTTCACGCGCTCGCTGCTGCGCCACGCCGCGCAAAATCACGCGGTGCTGCATGGCGGTATGCACCACCAGCGCCGCCAGCGGGATCACTGTCATCACAACCGCCAGCCAGACATAAAAGGCGTAACCGCCCATAGCAAAGAAATCACTCCAGGATGCAAATGCGCTGGTCATTGGCGGCCTCTTTTTAAAATCAGTTCACTCACCCACGGGCGACGTTTTTCCATTAACAAAATCAGGTTACGCATCCGCATCAGCGCCAGCGTGATAAACAGCAGCAGATAACCGATAATCGCCAGGCGCAGCGGCGCGCGCATCGCCGGGTCAATGCTCTGCTGCATACGAGTTGATCCCTGATGTAGCGTATTCCACCACTCCACCGAGTAGTGGATGATCGGCAAATTAACGACGCCAATCAGCACCAGAATGCCCGCCGCGCGCCCCGCCAGGCGGCGATCGTCAAAGGCGTGCCACAACGCTATCGCCCCGACGTACAGGAACAGCAGCACCAGTTCAGAGGTCAATCGCGCGTCCCATACCCACCAGGTTCCCCACATCGGTTTGCCCCAGGCGGAACCGGTAACCAGCGCGATAAAGGTAAACACCGCGCCAACAGGCGCCATCGCCGCCACCGCCAGGTTAGCCATTTTCATTTGCCAGACCAGACCGATGAATGCGGCGACCGCCATCGAGGCGTAAATCCCCATCGACCAGATCGCCGCCGGGACATGCAGGTAGATGATGCGGTAGCTTTGCCCCTGCTGATAATCCGCAGGCGCGAAGCCAAACCCCCAGACCCAGCCCGCCGCCAGCACCACCACGCTGGCTATCGCCAGCCACGGGATGAACCAGCCACAGATCTGATAAAGCCGTGGGGGAATCGCCAGTTGATGAAGTGTTTTCCACATAGTTCAGTCACCAGATTCAATCAAAACGAATGAAACTTCAGTTATGCCGGATGACGGCAAAGACGCCTTATCAGACCTACAGACTTTCCTGATAAGCGTAACGTCATCCGGCATCCTACAGTTTGTCGCCAGTCAAAGACCGCGCTACTGCATGCTGATACGTAACGCTGCCGCCGTAGCAAAAGGACTTAACGTTGCGCTGCCCGCCAGCAACGCGCCCAAAATCGCCATATATCCCTCAACGGGCAAATGCATGGAGGCCGCATCCATCGCCGCAGTGGCGAAAATCAGTAACGGAATGGTCAGCGGCAGCACCAGCACGCTCAGCAATACGCCGCCGCGCTTCAGGCCCACCGTTAACCCCACGCCCGGCGCGCCAAGAAAACTCAGGGTCGGCGTGCCAAGCAGCAGAGTCAGCGCCATGATTTGCCAGCCGTACATATCCATTCCCAGCAATAACGCCACCAGCGGGGAGAGGATCAGCAGCGGCAGGCCGGTCACCACCCAGTGCGCCATCACTTTCGCCAGCACTACCGCCGGTAACGGCAGCGGCAGGAGCATCAGTTGCTCCAGGCTGCCGTCCTGTAAGTCATCGCGAAACAGACGCTCCAGCGCCAGCAGCGAGGAGAGCAACGCCGCCACCCAGATAATGCCGGGAACAATGCGCGCCAGCAGCTGCGGCTCCGGGCCAATGCTCAGCGGGAAAAGCGTGATAACAATCAGAAAGAACCACAGCGGGTTAGCGATTTCCGCGCTATGACGAAACGCCACGCGCAGCTCAAGACGAAAGATTTGCCACATCATTGCGCTACCCTCTCGCCGGTCAGCGCGATACGCCGTATTTTGTCAGTCGCGACATTCAGCGGCTGGTGCGTGGTGAGGATGACGATCCCGCCCTGCTGTGTATGTTCAGCCATGCGCTGCGTCAGGCGCTCAACGCCATTGACATCAATGGCGGTAAACGGCTCGTCGAGGATCCAGAGCGTCGCGCGGGTCAGCCACAGACGCGCCAGTGCCACGCGCCGTTGCTGTCCAGCGGAAAGCTGGTTGACGGGGATGTCTTCGTATCCGGCCAGCCCCGCCTGCGCCAGCGCGGCCAGACACTGCGCCGTATCGCCGTCATGGTGGAAAAAGCGCAGGTTCTCCAACGCCGAAAGCCGGGTTTTAATCCCCGGCTGATGTCCAATCCACAACAGATTTTGATGGTAGCTGTCGCGCACGCGGTGCAACGCCTGCTCTTGCCAGCACACTTCCCCTGCGTCGGGGCGCGCCAGCCCGGTGAGCAACCGCAAAAGGGTGGTTTTCCCCGCGCCGTTGCCCCCGGTAATTTGTACCCATTCCCCTGCGTTCACGCGAAACGACAGCCCACTGAACAGTATTCTGTCATCCCGCTCGCAGAGCAGTTCTCTGGCTTCAAGCATACCCACTCATTATTAAAAGCCCGGTTTCACTTCGCGCATATCCGGGAGTTTATGCGCAATCCCTTTGTGGCAGTCGATACAGGTTTGCCCCTCTTTCACTGCCTGGTCGTGCATTTTGGCGGCAACGCCTTTCTGAGCGGTGAGATCCATAAATTCGAAGTTGTGGCAGTTACGGCACTCCCGCGAATTGGTGTCTTTCATCCGTCGCCACTCGCTCTGCGCCATTGTCAGACGGTGATCTTCAAACTTCTGCGGAGTATCTATAATGCCGAACACCTTCCCGTACAGCTCTTTACTGGCCTTGATCTTACGGATCATTTTCGGGCCCCACTCGTGCGGAACGTGACAGTCAGGACAGGTGGCGCGAACGCCGCTGCGGTTGTTGTAGTGCACGGTTTCCATGTATTCCTGATAGACGGTGTTGCGCATTTCGTGGCAGCTGATACAGAACTCTTCGGTGTTGGCCTTTTCCATCCCGGTGTTGAAACCGCCCCAGAAAATAATGCCGCCGACAAAACCGATTAACAGCAACGTGCCAATCGCCAGGCGGCTGGGGCGACGCCACCATTGCCAGACCCGCTTAATCACGCCAGGTTTACGGTTAGAATTTTCCATAATGACCTCTTATTTCCCGTAACCTTTCGACGGGGTAAAGGTATTACCCACGATCGGCGCGGCATCCGCCTGCGGCACATGGCACTGCAAACAGAAGTAACGACGCGGCGCGACTTCGCCTAAAACTTTGCCGTCGCTGTCCATAAAGTGCGTTGGGCTAATACGCGGCGCGCCGGTAGTACGGTAGCTTTCCACACCATGACATTGCAGGCAGCGGTTGGTATTGGTCGTTACCTGATAACCTTCAACGCTATGCGGGATCATCGGCGGCTGATTAACATAGTTCAGCGGCATACGTTCCTGCTCTTTCGGCATGCGAATCGCCCCTTCCTGCGTCCCCGAAACTTCCGGCGACTGGCTCAGATCCACTCCGTTTGCTGCCCAAACCGCACCACTCACCGCCAGGGCAAGCAGGGCCGTCCATTGACACAGCGCTTTCTTCAGGTCATGGCTTTTCATGATTTCGCTCCCGAACTCCATCGTGTTGTTATTGTAAATACGTCCTCAGAACAGACATCCACGCAGCGACCGCACGTCATGCAATCGCGGCTGGTGACCTGCACCGGGCTTTGCTCATCCAGCACCGGCGCACGCAGGACGTGCGGTTCCGGGCAAACATGAAAACAATCCATACAGCGGTTACATTTCTCGCGATCTTTCGCCGCCACCGTTAGCGCGCCTTTACTTCCCAGCACGCCATACAACGCGCCCAAAGGGCAGATATGTCCGCACCAGCCGTGTTCAACGACCAGTAAATCAAATAAAAACAGAGCGATAATCAGCAGTGCGCCGCTACCGAATCCCATCACCAGGCTACGCCCCAGCAGGGAAACCGGGTTTATCCATTCCCACAGTAGCGTTCCGGTTAGCGCCGATCCCACCAGCACGACAACCAGAAGGACGTACCGTATATGACGCGGAATCGTTGCGGACTGATTCAGGTCAAACCTTCTGCGTAGCCAGTTCGCAAAATCGGTAATTGGGTTCAGCGGACAGACCCAACTGCAAAATAATCGCTTTCCTGCCAGGGCATACAGCACCGTAATAATGGCGGCGCCGGTCAGCGCAACGGCGGCAGGTAAATGCCCGCTGGCAAGGCTTTGCAACGTTATCAGCGGGTCGGTTAAAGGAATGGTATCCAGCAACAAGCTACTGCTGTAGTTACCGTGCAGAATCCAGACGCCCGCCCACGGGCCACTGAGAAACATTCCCAGCACCAGAAACTGACTTATCCGCCGCAAAACCAGCCAGCGATGGCTGCGCCACCAGCCTTTTTTCGCTCGCGCTTCGCGCCCGGCATCGCGTTTACGATTTGCCATCTTTCCCCTCCAGCCAGCCGAAGCGGTAGTGGTGCCCCAACTCCCCTTTCGCCAGCGACAGCGGCAACACTTTTATCGCCGGTTGTTCCAGCACACAGACTTTTTCGCACTTACCGCAGCCGGTGCAGGCGTCGCTGTGAACGGTGGGAAGAAAGCGCGCATGTTTGCCGGTGCGCATATTGCGATCCAGCTCCAGCGTGATCGCCTCATCGATTTTTGGGCACTCGCGATAACAAACGTCGCAGCGCAGTCCCTGAAAGTTAAGGCAGTTCTCCTGATCCAGCAGTACCGCCAGCCCCATGCGCGCATCGTCAATAGATTCGATCTCTCGATCCAACGCCCCACTGGGGCAAACTTTGGCGCATGGAATGTCTTCACACATTTCGCAGGGAATATCGCGGGCGACAAAGTAAGGCGTACCGGCAGATAAACCCGAAGCCAGCGTCGCCAGCTTCAGGGTGTCATACGGACATGCCTGAACGCACTGCCCGCAGCGCACGCAAGCGCTGGCGAACGCGTCTTCACCCAATGCCCCCGGCGGGCGCAACCGCACGCCCGTTGCGCGAGCGGTTTGCTGCTGTAACCCCAGCGCTACGCCAACGGCAGCCAGCCCGCCTGCCGTGCGAACCATATCGCGCAAAAAGCGGCGGCGGCCATTTTGGGGTTTCGCTGACCGGGACATGGTGTGTTACACCTTCGCCAGTTTGACGGCGCACTTCTTGAAATCCGTCTCTTTAGAGAGCGGGTCCGTCGCATCCAGCGTCAGGTTGTTCACCAGCTGTGCGGCGTCGAAGAACGGCATGTACACCAGTCCCTGCGGCGGACGGTTACGCCCGCGCGTTTCAACAACCGAAATCACTTCCCCACGGCGGGAGATGACTTTGACCTTATCACCACGGCGCAGGTCGCGCGTTTTCGCGTCCAGCGGATGAATAAAGAGCACCGCTTCCGGGAAGGCGCGATGCAGCTCAGGCACGCGGCGCGTCATGCTGCCGGTGTGCCAGTGCTCCAGTACGCGACCGGTAGAGAGCCACAGGTCATACTCTTTATCCGGCGCTTCCGCGGCGGGTTCAAACGGCAGGGCGAAAATCACCGCTTTGCCGTCCGGCTTACCGTAAAACTTGTAGCCTTCTCCCGCTTTGACATACGGGTCATGGCCTTCGCTGTAACGCCACTGGGTCTCTTTACCGTCAACCACCGGCCAGCGCAGACCGCGCGCTTTGTGATAATCATCGAACGGCGCGAGATCGTGGCCGTGTCCGCGACCAAACCAGGCGTACTCTTCAAACAGCCCTTTTTGCAGGTAGAAACCCAGCTCACGGGATTCATCGTTCAACTGGTCTTCCGCCAGATCGGTCAGCGGGAATTTGCTGACCGCAGGCGTGGCAAACAGAACGTCGTAGAGGGTTTTGCCGCGCAGTTCTGGTTTTTGCGCCAGCAGATCTTCCGGCCAGACCTCTTCCGTTTTGAAACGACGAGCGAACTGCACCAGCTGCCACAGGTCTGATTTCGCTTCACCCGGCGCTTTAATTTGTTGACGCCAGAACTGGGTACGACGCTCAGCGTTACCGTAGGCCCCTTCTTTCTCCACCCACATCGCCGTTGGCAGAATCAGGTCAGCGGCCAGCGCGCTGACGGTCGGGTACGGATCGGAGACGATGACGAAGTTACGCGGATCGCGCCAGCCCGGCATACGCTCTTCGTTGATGTTCGGCCCGGCCTGCATGTTGTTGTTGCACATCACCCAGTAGACGTTCAGCTTGCCGTCTTTCAGCGCACGATCCTGCGCTACGGCGTGCAGACCGATTTTCGCCGGGATGGTGCCCGTTGGGATCTGCCAGTGTTTTTCGCAGATATCACGGTGTTTTTCATTAGTGACCACCATGTCCGCAGGCAGACGATGGGAGAATGTCCCAACTTCACGCGCCGTACCGCAGGCGGAAGGCTGACCGGTCAGGGAGAACGGACCACAGCCTGGCTGGGAGATCTTGCCGGTCAACAGGTGCAGGTTATACACCAGGTTGTTGGCCCATACGCCACGCGTATGCTGGTTAAAGCCCATCGTCCAGTAGGAGATCACTTTTTTCTTCGGATCGGCATACAGCTGCGCCAGTTGCTCCAGCTGATCTTTCGGCACGCCGGTCATTTCTGCGGTTTTCTCCAGCGTGTACTCCGCGACAAACGCTTTGTACTCGTCGAAGCTCATCGGCTCAGAGGCGTCGGAGCCCGGATTCTTCGCCGCTTTTTCCAGCGGATGCGTTGGACGCAGACCATAACCAATGTCGGTCGTCCCTTTACGCAGGTTGACGTATTTGCTGAAGAAATCCTGATTTATCGCATTGTTTTGAATGATGTAATTGGCGATATAGTTGAGGATCACCAGATCGCTTTGCGGCGTAAAGACGATGCCGTTATCCGCCAGCTCAAAGCTACGATGCTGGAAGGTTGAGAGAACCGCGACATTAACGTTCGGATCGGACAGACGGCGGTTGGTGATGCGCGACCACAGGATCGGGTGCATCTCCGCCATGTTAGAGCCCCATAGCACAAAGGCGTCGGCTTGTTCGATATCGTCGTAGCACCCCATCGGCTCATCCATACCAAAAGTACGCATGAAGCCCACCACCGCCGACGCCATGCAGTGGCGCGCGTTCGGGTCGATATTGTTGGAACGGAAACCGGCTTTGAACAGCTTCGCGGCGGCATAACCTTCCCAGACCGTCCACTGCCCGGAACCAAACATACCAATCGCTTCCGGCCCTTTTTCTTTCAGGGAGGCCTTAAATTTCTCTTCCATCACATCGAAGGCCTGATCCCAACTGATTGGGGTAAATTCGCCTTCTTTGTTGTACTGGCCGTCTTTCATGCGCAGCATCGGCTGCGTTAAACGGTCTTTGCCATACATGATCTTGGGCAGGAAGTAGCCCTTAATGCAGTTAAGGCCACGGTTGACCGGCGCATCAGGATCGCCCTGACAGGCCACAATACGGCCCTGCTGAGTACCGACCAGCACGCCGCAACCCGTTCCGCAAAAACGGCACGGGGCTTTGTCCCATTTGATGGCTTCCTGCTGACCAACCACTGCGCGGGCGACGCCCGGCACGCTTAGCCCGGCAGCCGCCGCAGCGGCCGCAACGGCGTTAGCTTTCATAAAGCTACGACGACTGAGTTTCATGGTGTTTCCTCACCTTGCTCATCCTGCTGGTGATAAACCAGCGACACCGCCAGCACGCCCGCAACGTTGCGTACCGACTCAATTGTTTGCATCAGCGTTCCGCTGTGTTCTGCTTCCACCACCACGATCAACTGACCGCTGTCGACATCGCTCAGCGCGACTTCACAGCCCGGAAACTGGTGCAATTGCGTGCTGATGTCGGTGATGTGCTGACTTTTGGCCTGGACGACCAGGCTACAGACCTGCCAGTTACTGTGCTGCATGGTTGTACTCCGCATTGATCGCTGATGTCGGGCAAATGGCGACACACGCCCCGCATCCGCTGCATGCCTGATTGTCGAGTTGCGGCTGATAAATGCCTGACAGCGTGGGGCGAAACGTTATCGCCAGTGGTTCGCAGCTATCCTGGCAGCGATGACACTCAACGGACTGATACGCCAGACAATTCTGCCCAATCGTAAAGTTCAGATCCCAGGCCCTGGTGTGGCGCGGAAGGAAGAGTGATTCAGGACAGGCTTGCGCGCAGGCATAACAAAAGCTGCATTCACCCTGCTTAAAATTAACGCCCGGATAGCCGCCCTGCCCCCGCTGTAAAATGTCGGTTTCACATGCCTGAATGCAGGCGTCGCAACGGATGCAGTGCGTCAGGAAGTGTGATTCGTCCCCAGACCAGGGCGGACGGAGCCCGCTGTTGGCTTTGCGCCAACTGCCTGTCAGTATTCCTCGACGGGATAGATCAACCATGACATCGCCCTTCCATCACGACGCTCACACCGGAAGGTGAACGACTAAATAAACCGCACTACCACTAAGTCATTATTATGATCGGTAAGATATTTCAGGATGTGTTAGAGGTGCATACCCCGATTGGGGTAAATGCTGTCGCCGGATCAAAAGAGTGTGGGGTTAGCGTATCTGAATGTGCTTTTGTTCACATTTCAAAGGGTTATATCAATAAGTATATAACGAAAGGCTTAATTGGAGAATAATCCTATTTAACGTGTAAGAAATGGAATATATCACTATCAAATAAGTAAACACTCAATTAACCATCTTAAAATATAAGTAAATTTAGATTAATAGCCAATATGAATGTGTTAACCTGCCGGGAATCGTTCAGAAGACAGAAGAAAGGAAACGCGGTGAACTCGAAAATGAAGACAATTGTACCTGCCGTACTGTTAGCGGCTTTCGCCAGTACCTCCGCATGGGCGGCGACCAGCGATGCCAATACGCAACCTCTGGAAAAAATCGCGCCGTATCCGAAAGCGGAAAAAGGGATGAAGCGCCAGGTTATCCAGCTTACTCCCCAGGAAGATGAGTCTACCCTGAAAGTGGAACTGCTGATCGGCCAGACGCTGGAAGTGGATTGCAACCGTCACCGTCCTGGCGGCGAACTGGCGAGCAAAACGCTGGAAGGCTGGGGTTACGACTACTACGTTTTTGATAAAGTGACTTCCCCGGTTTCTACCATGATGGCCTGCCCGGATGGCAAGAAAGAGCAGAAGTTTGTGACGGCCTATCTGGGCGATGCCGGAATGGTGCGTTATAACAGCAAGCTGCCGATCGTGGTGTACACCCCGGCTAACGTGGAGGTGAAATACCGTATCTGGAAAGCGGAAGATAAAGTACAGGACGCAGTGACGCGTTAAGGAACGTTTTGCCGGATGGCGGCGTACCGCCTATCTGGCCTACATATTGCTCGTTGTAGGCCGGATAAGTGCAGCGCCATCCGGCATGCCGCAATACGTTTTTACAGCGCGATATCCGCGACAGCTTTATGCGCCGGCTGCGGTTGAACCTGCGGCTTAAGCTGCGGTTTTGGCGCTTCGTCCACCACCTGCGGCTTGTCATATTTCAGCCCCAGAACGTCGCTGGTGTATTGCAGCTCTTGTTCCGTGGCCTCAATATTGCCGTTCAGCTTAGTCCCGTAAGACGGAACAATCGTTTTCAGCTTCGCCTGCCATTCCGGGCTGGCCACTTTCTCTTTAAACACTTTTTCCATCAGATGCAGCATGATCGGCGCAGCAGTGGATGCCCCCGGAGACGCGCCCAGCAGCGCGGCAATCGTACCGTCTTTGTCGCTGACCACTTCAGTGCCCAGACGCAGTACGCCGCCCTTGTCTTCATCACTCTTGATGATCTGCACGCGCTGGCCCGCCTGCCACAAACGCCAGTCTTCTTTCTTCGCCTGCGGATAGTACTCTTTCAGCGCTTCAAAGCGTTCATCATCGCTCAGCATCACCTGGCTAATCAGGTATTTCACCAGATCGAAGTTATCCATCCCTACGTTAACCATCGGCATAAAGTTAGAGGTCGTGGTCGAACTCAGCAGATCCCACAGCGAACCGTTTTTCAGGAACTTCGTGGAGAACGTCGCGAACGGCCCAAACAGCACGACGCGTTTGCCATCCAGAATACGGGTATCGATGTGCGGTACGGACATCGGCGGTGCGCCGACCGACGCCTGGCCGTATACCTTCGCCAGGTGGTTGTTAACCACATCCGGGTTCTCTGAAACCAGGAACTGGCCGCCAACCGGGAATCCCGCGTAATCTTTCGCTTCAGGAATGCCCGTCTCCTGCAACAACTTCAGCGCCGCGCCGCCCGCGCCGATAAAGACAAATTTCGCCTTAATCGCATGTTCTGCTTCACCGTTTTTCAGATCGGCGACGGTCACGGTCCAGGAGTTATCCGCGTTACGTTTAAATCCACGGACTTCGGTATTCAGTTGCAGCGCAAAGTTCGGTTTTTTCTGCAACGATGCCACCAGCTGACGCGTGATTTCCCCGTAGTTCACGTCAGTACCGATTTCAGTGCGGGTCGCGGCAACCTTCTGTTTCGGGTCGCGACCTTCCATGACCAGCGGCGCCCACTCTTTAATTTGCGCATGATCTTCGGAGTAACGCATACCGCGGAACAGCGTGCTCTGCTGCAACGCGGTATAGCGGGCGCGCAGGAAATTGACGTTATCATCGCCCCAGACAAAGCTCATGTGCGGAACGGTATTGATAAACGAGTGTGGTTCGTGCAGAACGCCGCTCTGTACCTGATGCGCCCAGAACTGGCGGGAAACCTGGAAGGCTTCGTTAATGTCGACTGCCTTTTCGATGCTGACGGAACCGTCGGCTTTTTTCGGCGTGTAGTTCAGTTCCATCAGCGCGGAGTGGCCTGTTCCGGCGTTGTTCCAGCCGTTAGAACTCTCCTGTGCAACCCCATCCAGTCGCTCAACCATGGTCATTGACCACTCCGGTTCCAGCTCCTGCAAATAGGTTCCCAACGTAGCGCTCATGATGCCGCCGCCAATCAACAGTACATCCGTTTCCTGCTCTTCGGTCGCTTTCGCTTTTGCCGCCATCGAGACAGCATTCAGCCCCACAGCCATGGTGAAGAGCATGGCAGTCACTTTTTTCATAATGTTAATGCCTTACTTTTAGTATCGTTTTTTTTGCTTTTTGCAGGTGAAAATCGAGCGGCATCAACGTTAACACTTCAGGTAAAAGATTTAAATATTGTTTATAAATTATATTAAGATTTTAAAAACGTTAGTAATACGTTGAATATTTATAAGGTTATTGACGATTAATGGGCAACAGCATTTCCGCATCGCTAATCGCCATGCTTTTGCTGTTACGGATGATCAGGCGTAATCAGGCGGTTAAAGCAGAAATACCGTCGCCAGCCCCAGAAAAATAAAGAAACCGCCGGTATCGGTAATGGCGGTAATCATCACGCTTGAGCCGACCGCTGGGTCGCGCCCGAGCTTTACCATCGTCATCGGGATGATCACGCCCATCAGCGCCGCCACCAGTAAATTCAGCACCATCGCCAGCGTCATAACGCCGCCAAGGGCGATATCGTCGTAGAGCCACCAGGTCACGCCGCCCATGATGCCGCCCCAGACAAGGCCGTTGACCAGCGCCACGCCCATTTCACGCAAAATGAGAAAGGTCAGGTTGCCGGGCTGAATATTTTGTAGCGCCAGCGCGCGAACAATCATGGTAATGGTTTGATTCCCGGTATTGCCGCCAATCCCGGCGACAATCGGCATGAGAGAAGCCAGCGCCACCAGTTGCGAGATCGTGTGTTCAAAGCCGTCGATCACCCGGGAGGCGATAAACGCCGTGCACAGGTTTATCGCCAGCCATGCCCAACGGGTTTTTACCGCTTTGACGACGGGCGCAAAGACATCTTCTTCGGCGCTCAGGCCCCCCATGCGACGCAGATCGGTGTCGGTTTCTTCGTAGACCACATCAACGATCTCATCGATGGTCAGGCGTCCCATCAGTTTGCCGGAAGGATCGATCACGGCGGCGCTGACCAGGTTGTCACGTTCAAAGGTGCGCGCCGCATTCTCAGAGATATCTTCCGGGGCAAAGGTCAGCGGATCGTCATCCATCACGTCGCTGACTTTACGCTGCGCGTCACTGAGCAGAATACGCGTCAGAGACAGCTCGCCGACCAGTATTTTATTCCGGTTCGTTACAAAGAGTTTGTCGGTGTTTTCCGGCATTTTTCCCAGACGGCGTAAATAGCGCTGCACCACCTCCAGCGTCACGTCCGGGCGCACGGTGATGACCTCGAATTCCATGATCGCCCCGACGCGATTCTTCTCGTAGTGCATAACCTGACGGACGCGGGCGCGCTCCTCCGGCGGCAGCGTCGCCAGCAGTCGCCCGGTGAGGTTACGCGGCAGGTGCTGAACGAGATAAATCTGTTCGTCAATGTCGAGGTATTGCAGCGCGTCCAACAGCGCGCGGTCGGTCATTTCATCAATCAGGTCATCCCAGACGTTTTCGGACGCTTCCAGCAGCACTTTGCCGCGTTTTTCATTCTCGACCAGCCGCCATAAGGCATGACGTTCTTCGGAAGGCAGAGCTTCAAGGGTATCCGCCAGGTCCGGCGGCGGCAGGTGAGCCACCAGCGCCCCTACCTCAGCAATATCGTCGGCCAGCGTACCGACATCATATTGCTCAGCCAGGGTGAGCTTACCTGACAGGGCGGAAATAATCGCTTTATCGGTGGTGAGCAGCCAGATAAGACGCGCACGCTCTTCATCGCGCAGTCTGGCGCTGTTTTTGGTCATTGCGGACATTAATTATAAATCCATGAAATGAGATGCCATTAAGCATGGCGTGAGGTTATATAAATAACAATAAACGGCACCGAGAATGGACAAAAAATCAGCATCATGCAGGGAATGGCAGGCCCGATAAGCGTCGCGCCATCGGGCAACCAGGCCGGATGCGGCTACGCCTTATCCGGCCTACAGGATCAGGCGGTACGCGCAACCGCATCGCGGGAGGCGGCGTCGCGTTCATCGCCGACCAACTCACTCAACTGCCCGTTACGCATCTCCAGCAGGCGATCGGCGTGAATAAAGTAATGATCGTCATGACTGATCGCAAAGATGGTTTTGCCCATCTCCTGCATCAGCGGCAGCAGCACCTGATAAAATTCACGGCGGAAATGCGGGTCCTGATCGGCGGCCCATTCATCCAGCAGAATGATGTCACGCTCCTCCGCCAGCGCCAGCAGCAACGCCACGCGCTTTTTCTGCCCTTTCGACAGCTTCAGGTTCAGAATCCGGCCATCGCGTAGCTCCAGCTTGTGCGCCATTTTCAGTTGCTCAAGCCACTTTTCCACCAGTTCCGCTTTGGCCGGTTTGCCTTCCGGCCCCAGCAGTTGATCAAACAGCCAGACATCGGTAAACACAGCGGAAAAGAGTTTCCGGTAGTCCTCAGGACGCTCTGCGGAAAGCGTTTTGCCATCCAGTAAAATTTCGCCTGACTGAGGCTGGTACAGCCCCGTCAGCAGCATCGCCAGCGTCGATTTCCCGCTACCATTGCCGCCAATCAGAAACAGCAGTTCCCCGCGCTGGATGGTCAGGTTGATCGGCCCGACTGAAAACGCATTATCCTGATAATGGAAAACGACATTGCGTAACTCCAGCGTTTTCCAGTCAGGAAAGGCGTCAGGACGAGGAAATTCCGCTTTAAACGGCGCCAGCGAAAATTTATTCAGCTTGTTGAAAGCCACCTGCGCGGTGAGCAGCGTCGGCAACGCGCCAACCGCAGAGAGCAGCGGCGTGCGCAGGAACAGCAGCGTCAGCGAATAGGTCGCCGCCACGTTGGTATCCGCCCAGCCCAGGCTGTTCGCCATCCAGAACACCAGACCAATCGCGCCCAGCATCATAATGTTTGACCAGTTAACGGCGCTCAGGTGGAACGTATCGGCGCGAATAATATGGTGGCGATACTCTTTCGCATCCGGGATATACGAATGGTTAAAGATATGTTCCGCGCGCTCACGGTTCAGGGTCAGCTCTTTGCGCCCTTCCAGCACCGTCTGAAAATCCTGATACAGCTTATCTTCCGTTTCGCGCAGCGTCGCCATGTGCTTATACACGCGCGCCACCAGCACAAACCCGCCCCAGATTGTAATTGCCATCCAGATTGCCGTCACCAGCAGCATTTTGGTGGATAACATCGCCAGATACGCGGCGGAACCCACCGTCAGGATGATCCCCTGAACCAGCTCCGGCAGGCGCACGAACGCGATCGTGATGTTGCGGATATCACTGGTTAACCCTGCCAGCAGCGAGGCGCTGCCCAGTTGTTCGATGCGCTCAACCTGCGTGTCCAGAATACGTTTGATAAATTCGCTGCGCAGGCGATAGACAAAATGGTGTCCTAACGCGGTTAAGGCCAGTTGGGAGCCCAGCGTCACCGCCATCAGTAAAAGCAGCAGCGCGAGAAATTCCGGCAGCACCATCAGCGTGGTATCCACCGTTTCGATGAGGCGCTGATTGATAAAGGCAATCAGGCCAATCCCCAGCGCAGCGCTGGCGAGGCTGAGCGCCATCACGCTGATAAATGGCCAGCGATACTGCCGCCAGACAAGAAGAAGTAGTTCCATTCATACAACCCGGGCAAGGAATAACAGCCCGCAGTTTAAACATCTCAACGCCGACAGCAATAATAATTCTTATTTTTATTCTTTTTTACCCGCCTGGCGAAACGTCAGGTTGTAACGACAGTCCGCCGTCAGCGGATGAAAGCCCGCTTTAAGCGGTTGTATGCCGTGGTAAAACAGCCGCGATTCACCGCCCCAGACCACCACATCGCCGTGCTCCAGCAAAAGGCGTTTTAACGGATCGTTACGACGCAGGCCGCCAAACTGAAAAATGGCCGGAAGGCCCAAAGAAACCGACACAATCGGCGCGCGCAGATCCGGTTCGTCTTTATCCTGATGCAACGACAACTTTGAGCCGGGCGTATAGCGATTGATAAGACAGGCATCCGGCTGAAAATCAGCATAGCCCGCCGCGATCGCCGCGCGATGACACAGGCTGGTAAAGACCTCAGGCAGCGGCGGCCAGCGCCGCCCGGTTAACGGATCGACGGGAGAATAGAGATATCCGTGTTGATCCGTCGTCCAGCCGAGCTGACCGCAATTTGTCATCGCCACCGACATGGTATAGCCGCCGGGCGTCACCATCTGGCGAAATGGCGACTGCGCGGCGACCGCCGCGATGGCCTCAATCAGCGATGGCGCCTCGCGAAAGGCGAAACGGCGCAAGATAACCGCGCCGGACGCCAGCGGCTCTTGCCAGGGTTCAGCATCCGCAAATAAGTCCAGCATCATTTATCCTCATGTCGCGCCTCTCGTTGCAGAAGCTGCGCCTTGCGCGCCACGCCCCAACGATAACCCGATAGCGCGCCGTCGCCGCGCACCACCCGATGGCACGGGATCACAATCGCCAGTTTATTTGCCCCGCAGGCGCTGGCAACGGCACGAACCGCCTTCGGCTTGCCGATTGCGCTGGCTATCTGCTGATAGCTGACGGTTTCCCCACAGGGAATCGTGCGCAGCGCCTGCCAGACCTGCTGCTGGAACGCGGTGCCCTGAATATCTAACGGCAGTGACAGCGGCATATCGCGTGCATTAATACTGGCGATAACCTGGCGCACGCGCTGCTGGAAAGGGCGATCAGCGGGTTCATCCTGCGCGGCGGGAAACAGTTCATGCAGGCTGGCAATAAGCCCGGCATCATCATCGCCCAGCAAAATCGCGCAGATTCCCCGCTCGCTCTCCGCAACCAGGCAGCGTCCCAGCGCACAATCCGCGAGGGCATAGCGAACGGGGAGATTATCGCCGCCCTTACGAAACTGCTTCGCCGTCATGCCGAGCGTCTCATCCGCTTTGCGATAGTAACTGCCGCTGTCGGGAAAACCGGCGTTCAGGATCGCCTGCGTTACCGTCTCTCCTTTCGTCAGCGCATCGCGCAGACGGCGGGCGCGCCAGGATTGCTGCCAGGCTTTTGGCGTCATTCCCGTCGTGGCTTTGAACAACCGGTGCAGATGAAATGGGCTCATTGCCACCTGCTGCGCCAGGGCGTCCAGCGTGATGGGGGCATCCTGTTCCAGTAAACGGCAGGCGTGCGTGATTTTATCCAGCTGATGCTGTCGGGCGTTGTCTTTGTCTGGCTGGCAGCGTTTGCAGGGGCGGAATCCTGCGGCCAGCGCCTGCTCCGCACTGGCAAAGAAACGAACGTTTTGCCGCAACGCGTGTTTTGCCCGACAGGACGGTCGGCAAAAGATGCCGGTGGTCTGTACCGCAAAAACAAACTGACCATCGGCGTCAGGATCGCGATCCAGCACCGACTGCCAGCGTGCATCGTCGTTTATGCGTGAGAGATTTTTCATCATGGACTCCTTCATTAAGCATAGTGCTTAGTCTCAGTGTGTCCGTAAGTCAGCGCACGAAAACCCGAAATCTTGCTTTTTAATTTTTATCACTCACGAGGAAGCTTTTGAACTGCGGCGACATCCAGGTTTTAAACCCCTCGCCCTCTTTCATGATCATGTACACCGCCAGCCCTTCCCGGCGCACCACCTCTTTGGCCTTTTCCGTGCCGAGCACCATCAACCCGGTATCCCAGCCGTCCGCTTCCAGCGCCGTCGGGGCGATAACCGTCACGGAGACCAGATTGTGTTCTATGGGACGCCCGGTCTGCGGATCAATGACGTGAGACAGGCGCTTCCCGTCCAGTTCGTAATAGTTACGGTAGCTGCCGGAGGTACTGATGCCATGCCCGTTAATATCGACAATCGCCTGTACCGCGTTTTCTTGATCGGTCGGTTTTTGGATCGCCACACGCCAGGGTTGCCCCTGCGCATTCATGCCGCGACTGTTCAGGGCGCCGCCGACGGAGACCAGATAGCGGGCAATGCCTTCCTGTTCCATCAAGCGCGCCAGATGATCGGCCGCATACCCTTCTCCCACGGTTGAGAGATCGACGAACAGATCCGGCAGATCTTTTTGCAGATATTGCTGTCGCGCCTGATTGATAACCCGCAGATATTGCAGCCCGGTCTTTGCTTTTGCGCTGTCAATCTGCGGCTGTGTGGGAACATGTAGCGGCTGTTGCTCCGGGCCGAACCCCCACAGATTCACCAGCGGCCCCACGGTGATATCCATCGCGCCGTCGGTTTTCGCGCCAATGCGCAGCGCCGAGGTAATGATATCGGCCATTGCTTCGCTAACCGGCCAGGGAGAAAGACTTTGCGAATGGTTGAAGCGCATCAGCGCCGAGTCATTTTTGTACGTGGACAACAGCTGATCGTCGGCATCAAGCTGCGTCTGAATTCTGTTACGTAATTCCTCAGCACGGCTGGCGTCCACATCCACCACGTTGACCCGCCAGAAGGTGCCCATCGTTTTCCCTTCCAGTGCGGTTGCAGCAGGTGACGCTGTATCAGCCGGTTTTGGGGCATCATCGCACCCCACAAAAAAGATCGTCGTGGCCAGCAGCGCTGCCCGACAAAAGGTCATTTCCATACGTGATTATCCTCATGCGAACGCGCGCAAGAGTACACCAAAAATCGCTATTTGTACGCCGTAAAAAACGCATTAAAAAAGGGCCCGCAGGCCCTTTAGTTGACATTGTCCGCAATCAGAACTGGTAAACCAGGCCCAGAGCAACGATGTCATCAGTGCTGATACCCGCGTTACGGGTAAAGGTGTTGTCATCCAGCAGGTTGATTTTGTAATCAACGTAGGTAGACATGTTTTTGTTGAAGTAGTAGGTCGCGCCAACATCAACATATTTCAGGATATCCTGATCGCCGTAGTTGGTGGTGCCGTTGGAGATATCCTTACCTTTAGATTGCAGGTAAGCCACGGACGGACGCAGACCGAAGTCGAACTGGTACTGTGCAACCACTTCGAAGTTTTGTGCTTTATCAGCAAAGCCATAAGAGTCGCTACGGCTGTTCTGGGAAGAACCAAAGCGGGTTGCGTTGTAAGTCTGAGAGTACTGCGCTGCCAGGTAAACGTTGTTAGCGTCGTATTTCAGACCACCGGTATAAACGGTCGCACGATCGCCGCTGCCGTATACGCCAGCCGAATTCTGGTCAGCAGTACGTTTGGAAGAGGTGATTGCACCACCAACGCTGAAGCCTTCGCCGATATCATAGGTCAGAGATCCGCCGAAGCCGTCGCCGTTCTGTTTCAGCAGGCTACGACCATCCGCAACGTCGTTTTCACCGCTGGCGCTGCCGTTTTTACCCTGATACTGCAACGCAAAATTCAGACCTTCAACCAGACCGAAGAAGTCAGTATTACGGTAGGTTGCCAGGCCGTTAGCACGCTGCTGCATGAAGTTATCCGCGCCGTAGGTGTCGCCGCCGAATTCCGGCAGAACGTCGGTCCAGGCCGTTACATCGTAGATTACGCCGTAGTTACGACCGTAGTCGAAGGAACCTGCATCGCCAAATTTCACACCAGCAAACGCCACACGGGTCCAGGAGTTGTTAGTGGTTTCAGCGTCGTTACCCTGAATCTGATATTCCCACTGACCGTAGCCGGTGATCTGATCGTTAACCTGGGTTTCGCCTTTGAAGCCGAGACGCATATAGGTCTGATCGCCGTCGTTGCCATCGTCATCAGAGAAATAGTGCAGACCGTCGACTTTACCGAACAGGTCCAATTTGTTGCCGTCTTTGTTATAAACTTCAGCCGCATTTGCTGCGCCTGCTACCAGCAGAGCCGGTACCAGGAGGGACAGTACTTTAACTTTCATGTTATTAACCCTCTGTTATATGCCTTTATTTGCTTTTTTATTGCCACTGCATACTGATTAACCCTCTTAACCAGTCGGCAATTTCATTCTCCGCAAAAATGCAGAATAATCCAACACGGATATGATACTAAAATCTTTAAAATGTTTCATTTATCGCCATAGGTGTTTCAAATTATTAATGGCATGGAACTTTTTTAAAAGCAAAAAATGGGACAAATAAGCACGAATCATCAAAACATATTTATTTTTCATTATAATTCAACGTATTATATTCATGAAAATCATAGCACTGAATGATAAAACAAAATCTTCACTCGCAACTAAAATAGTCAGCGCTATCATCATTAACTTTATTTATTACCGTCATTCATTTCTGAATGTCTGTTTACCCCTATTTCAACCGGATGCCTCGCATTCGGTTTTTTTTTACCCTTCTTTACACAAATTTTATCTTCTTGTGCTACCGGATTTAAATAATCACAACGGTTTACTACCCCCCTCGTGATAATCACCAGTCATGCCAACAAATAATTTCTTGTTATTTAGTGCTAAATTTTATTTCATTGTGTTTATATTTATACATCTGCGCCAACGCTGTACACGTTTTGCTTAGGGAAGGTGCGAATAAGCAGGTCATTTCTTCCCAAGCTGACTCGCTGATTAAAATTTCGCGGATCTGGGCCGATTTTTTTCCCGCAAACACATCGAATCAGCCTATTTAGGCTATTTTTTCCACCATTTCTGGCGTTATTTCCGGTTTTTACTGAGATCTCTCCCACTGACGTATCATTTGGTCCACCCGAAACAGGTTGGCCAGGGTGAATAACATCGCCAGTTGGTTATCGTTTTTCAGCAGCCCTTTGTATCTGGCTTTCACGAAGCCGAACTGCCGCTTGATGATGCGAAACGGGTGCTCCACCCTGGCACGGATGCTGGCTTTCATGTATTCGATGTTGATGGCCGTTTTGTTCTTGCGCGGATGCTGCTTCAAGGTTTTTACC
>NZ_JAOWFM010000029.1:0-4209 GCF_030333655.1 Citrobacter sp. CK180
CCGGGCCGTCGACAGCCGGGGCCGCACTGTCGATTTTTATCTCTCCTCCCGTCGTAACAGCAAAGCTGCATACCGGTTTCTGGGTAAAATCCTCAACAACGTGAAGAAGTGGCAGATCCCGCGATTCATCAACACGGATAAAGCGCCCGCCTATGGTCGCGCGCTTGCTCTGCTCAAACGCGAAGGCCGGTGCCCGTCTGACGTTGAACACCGACAGATTAAGTACCGGAACAACGTGATTGAATGCGATCATGGCAAACTGAAACGGATAATCGGCGCCACGCTGGGATTTAAATCCATGAAGACGGCTTACGCCACCATCAAAGGTATTGAGGTGATGCGTGCACTACGCAAAGGCCAGGCCTCAGCATTTTATTATGGTGATCCCCTGGGCGAAATGCGCCTGGTAAGCAGAGTTTTTGAAATGTAAGGCCTTTGAATAAGACAAAAGGCTGCCTCATCGCTAACTTTGCAACAGTGCCCTCAAGCGCCGGGACAACGGCAAGACGACCTGGTTGGCTTGGTTGCGCCAGTCTCCGGCCAAGCCAAATTCGCGGCATATGCTGGAACACATCGAACGCCTCAAGGCATGGCAGGCACTCGATCTGCCTACCGGCATCGAGCGGCTGGTTCACCAGAACCGCCTGCTCAAGATTGCCCGCGAGGGCGGCCAGATGACACCCGCCGACCTGGCCAAATTCGAGCCGCAACGGCGCTACGCCACTCTCGTGGCGCTGGCCACCGAGGGCATGGCCACCGTCACCGACGAAATCATCGACCTGCACGACCGCATCCTGGGTAAGCTGTTTAACGCTGCCAAGAATAAGCATCAGCAGCAGTTCCAGGCGTCAGGCAAGGCCATCAACGCCAAGGTACGTCTGTACGGGCGCATCGGTCAGGCGCTGATCGACGCCAAGCAATCAGGCCGCGATGCGTTTGCCGCCATCGAGGCCGTCATGTCCTGGGATTCCTTTGCCGAGAGCGTCACCGAGGCGCAGAAGCTCGCGCAACCCGATGACTTCGATTTCCTGCATCGCATCGGCGAGAGCTACGCCACCCTGCGCCGCTATGCACCGGAATTCCTTGCCGTGCTCAAGCTGCGGGCCGCGCCCGCCGCCAAAAACGTGCTTGATGCCATTGAGGTGCTGCGCGGCATGAACACCGACAACGCCCGCAAGCTGCCAGCCGATGCACCGACCGGCTTCATCAAGCCGCGCTGGCAGAAACTGGTGATGACCGACGCCGGCATCGACCGGCGCTACTACGAACTGTGCGCGCTGTCCGAGTTGAAGAACTCCCTGCGCTCGGGCGACATCTGGGTGCAGGGTTCACGCCAGTTCAAGGACTTCGAGGACTACCTGGTACCGCCCGAGAAGTTCACCAGCCTCAAGCAGTCCAGCGAATTGCCGCTGGCCGTGGCCACCGACTGCGAACAATATCTGCATGAGCGGCTGACGCTGCTGGAAGCACAACTTGCCACCGTCAACCACATGGCGGCAGCCAACGACCTGCCGGATGCCATCATCACCGAGTCGGGCTTGAAGATCACGCCGCTGGATGCGGCGGTGCCCGACACCGCGCAGGCGCTGATAGACCAGACAGCCATGGTCCTGCCGCACGTCAAGATCACCGAACTGCTGCTCGAAGTCGATGAGTGGACGGGCTTCACCCGGCACTTCACGCACTTGAAATCGGGCGATCTGGCCAAGGACAAGAACCTGTTGTTGACCACGATCCTGGCCGACGCGATCAACCTGGGCCTGACCAAGATGGCCGAGTCCTGCCCCGGCACGACCTACGCGAAGCTCGCTTGGCTGCAAGCCTGGCATACCCGCGACGAAACGTACTCGACAGCGTTGGCTGAACTGGTCAACGCTCAGTTTCGGCATCCCTTTGCCGGGCACTGGGGCGATGGCACCACATCATCATCGGACGGACAGAATTTCCGAACCGCTAGCAAGGCAAAGAGCACGGGGCACATCAACCCAAAATATGGCAGCAGCCCAGGACGGACTTTCTACACCCACATCTCCGACCAATACGCGCCATTCCACACCAAGGTGGTCAATGTCGGCCTGCGCGACTCAACCTACGTGCTCGACGGCCTGCTGTACCACGAATCCGACCTGCGGATCGAGGAGCACTACACCGACACGGCGGGCTTCACCGATCACGTCTTCGCCCTGATGCACCTCTTGGGCTTCCGCTTCGCGCCGCGCATCCGCGACCTGGGCGACACCAAGCTCTACATCCCGAAGGGCGATGCCGCCTATGACGCGCTCAAGCCGATGATCGGCGGCACGCTCAACATCAAGCACGTCCGCGCCCATTGGGACGAAATCCTGCGGCTGGCCACCTCGATCAAGCAGGGCACGGTGACGGCCTCGCTGATGCTCAGGAAACTCGGCAGCTACCCGCGCCAGAACGGCTTGGCCGTCGCGCTGCGCGAGTTGGGCCGCATCGAGCGCACGCTGTTCATCCTCGACTGGCTGCAAAGCGTCGAGCTACGCCGCCGCGTGCATGCCGGGCTGAACAAGGGCGAGGCGCGCAATGCGCTGGCCCGTGCCGTGTTCTTCAACCGCCTTGGTGAAATCCGTGACCGCAGTTTCGAGCAGCAGCGCTACCGGGCCAGCGGCCTCAACCTGGTGACGGCGGCCATCGTGCTGTGGAACACGGTCTACCTGGAGCGTGCGGCGCATGCGTTGCGCGGCAATGGTCATGCCGTCGATGACTCGCTATTGCAGTACCTGTCGCCACTCGGCTGGGAGTACATCAACCTGACCGGTGATTACCTATGGCGCAGCAGCGCCAAGATCGGCGCGGGGAAGTTCAGGCCGCTACGGCCTCTGCAACCGGCTTAGCGTGCTTTATTTAATGAGATGGTCACTCCCTCCTTCCCGGTACTATGCTGAGGACAGGCTTTCATTCGGAGAACTATCATGGAAAACATTGCGCTCATTGGTATCGATCTGGGTAAAAACTCTTTCCATATTCATTGCCAGGATCGTCGCGGGAAGGCTGTTTACCGTAAAAAATTTACCCGGCCAAAGTTGATCGAATTTTTGGCGACATGCCCCGCTACAACCATCGCAATGGAAGCCTGTGGCGGTTCTCACTTTATGGCACGCAAGTTGGAAGAGTTGGGGCATTCCCCAAAGCTGATATCACCACAATTTGTCCGCCCGTTCGTTAAAAGCAATAAAAACGACTTTGTCGACGCCGAAGCTATTTGTGAAGCTGCATCGCGTCCGTCTATGCGTTTTGTGCAGCCCAGAACGGAATCTCAGCAGGCAATGCGGGCTCTGCATCGTGTCCGTGAATCCCTGGTTCAGGATAAGGTAAAAACAACCAATCAAATGCATGCTTTTCTGCTGGAATTTGGCATTAGCGTTCCCCGAGGAGCTGCCGTTATTAGCCGACTGAGTACCATTCTTGAGGATAATAGTTTGCCTCTTTACCTCAGCCAGTTATTGCTGAAATTACAACAGCATTATCACTATCTTGTTGAGCAGATTAAAGATTTGGAATCCCAGTTGAAACGAAAGTTGGACGAAGATGAGGTTGGACAGCGCTTGCTGAGCATTCCCTGCGTCGGAACACTGACAGCGAGTACTATTTCAACTGAGATTGGCGACGGGAAGCAGTACGCCAGCAGCCGTGACTTTGCGGCGGCAACAGGGCTTGTACCTCGGCAGTACAGCACGGGAGGTAGGACGACATTGCTGGGAATTAGTAAGCGAGGTAATAAAAAGATCCGAACTTTGTTGGTTCAATGTGCCAGGGTATTCATACAAAAACTGGAACACCAGTCTGGCAAATTGGCCGATTGGGTCAGGGATTTACTGTGCCGGAAAAGCAACTTTGTCGTCACTTGTGCTCTGGCAAACAAGCTGGCCAGAATAGCCTGGGCCCTAACGGCACGACAGCAAACTTATGTAGCATAACGGCAGAAATACACCGGTTTAAAGAATTACTGATCTGGTTTTGCGAATACTGATATTGATGATACTAACGGCCCACCGGCCTGTTGAGGAACCTGTAAAACGGAAAGGCTCATTGAAGCCGTATATTTTCTGGAGGTTCATCAGGCGCGGAACTCATCAAGGCGCGGGAATAAAATCCCATTCAGACGCCGGATAGATTCAAGCAAGCCAACTTGTCGTCAAAATCGGTGTTGCAAAAACGGGAGTGACCATAGATTCCGTTTTC
>NZ_JAOWFM010000030.1:0-77366 GCF_030333655.1 Citrobacter sp. CK180
CCGGGCCGTCGACAGCCGGGGCCGCACTGTCGATTTTTATCTCTCCTCCCGTCGTAACAGCAAAGCTGCATACCGGTTTCTGGGTAAAATCCTCAACAACGTGAAGAAGTGGCAGATCCCGCGATTCATCAACACGGATAAAGCGCCCGCCTATGGTCGCGCGCTTGCTCTGCTCAAACGCGAAGGCCGGTGCCCGTCTGACGTTGAACACCGACAGATTAAGTACCGGAACAACGTGATTGAATGCGATCATGGCAAACTGAAACGGATAATCGGCGCCACGCTGGGATTTAAATCCATGAAGACGGCTTACGCCACCATCAAAGGTATTGAGGTGATGCGTGCACTACGCAAAGGCCAGGCCTCAGCATTTTATTATGGTGATCCCCTGGGCGAAATGCGCCTGGTAAGCAGAGTTTTTGAAATGTAAGGCCTTTGAATAAGACAAAAGGCTGCCTCATCGCTAACTTTGCAACAGTGCCGAGTTATCTTTTTCCACCTGATGCAGCGCCGGAAGATCAGGCCGCGCAGTCCGAACGCTGGACGACGGTTATCATCTGTGCCGCGCTGCTACACGATCTGGGTAAACTTGTCACGGATGTTGAGGTGGAGGACGCCAGCGGGCAACGCTGGTTTCCGTGGCATGGTCCACTGACCCAGCCTTATCGGTTCCGCTATCTGCCGCAACGTGATTACCTGCGCCATCCGGCTGCGGCAGCCCTTCTGCTCACCCAACTGCTCCCACCGGAAAGTCTCGACTGGCTCGCCGCCGATGCTGCTGCCTTGTCCACCCTGCTGCACTGCCTGAACGGACAGTATCAGTATGCCGGGCTGGCGGGTGAACTGGTGCAGAAAGCCGACCGGGCGTCGGTGGCGTTTAATCTCGGCGGCGATCCGGTCAAGGCCATCCATCGTCCACAAACCTCGCTGCCACAGCAAATTATCACTGCCTTACGCGACCTGCTGGCAAATGAGTTTCGGCTCAACAACCCAAACGGCGGTTCTGATGGCTGGCTGAAGAAGCGCTGTGGCTGGTCAGTAAGAACGCTGCCGATGCTGTCCGTGGTTGGTTGCTGCGCCAGGGTATTGACGCCGTACCGCAGCATAACGTGCGGCTGTTCGATGATATGCAAGCACACCAGTTGCTCATTCCCTGTGAGGATAAAGCCATCTGGCATTGCCGGATTGAGGCCAGCGGCGGCTGGAGCAGTGAACTCACGCTGTTACGCTTTTCCCCTTTGCTAATTTGGGAAGATCCGCAACAGCGGCCCGCAGCCTTCATTGGAACCGTCACACCGATAACGGGAGTCCGAAGCGGAGATTGCAACGAACACCGAAGTAGAACAACCATCCCCTCTACCCGAACAGGACGATACCCCGCTATCAGGCGAAGCATTCTGGCAGTGGCTGGTGCGTAACGTTCAGGCTCAACATCTGGAAGTCAATGAACCTAACGCCCGGATCCATACCGTCGCCGGATCGGTGTTTCTGGTGACACCTGGTATTTTCAAACTCTGGTTGAGCGCCTGCGGTCAGAATGTCCCTGAAGAATACTGGCGGGAGGTACAGAAGAAGTTCCAGAATCTGAATCTTCACCGAAAACAAAAAAACGGCCTCAACATCTGGCACTGCGCCGTTGTCGGCCCACGCCGTTGTTCACGTCTGAAGGGATATCTGCTTGACGATCCCACGCCGCTTTTTGGAGATGACGTTCCCTTTAATAACCCTCATCTCTTGCTCAGTGAAGGAGAAGACACCCATGACCTTTGAACAGCTCCTGGAAGAGTATTTTTTTGCCCGTCTGTTGCGCCCTGAAACCCAGAGCTGCTATTGCACGGCGGTAAATCAGTTTACCCACTGGCGCAACGTACTGCCCGCCGAAGTCACACCGCATATGGTGCTGGAGTGGCGTCATTACCTGTTAAATGTGCGATGTATCAAGCCGGTGAGCTGGAACCACTATATGCGCCATATGCGAGCCTTGTATAACTTCGCGATTGAACAGGGATTACTGGAACAGTTCATCAATCCATTCCAGAAAACATCACTGCGGGAATCTCGTAAGAAAAAGAAAACCCTGACCCACGAGCAAATCCTCGCATCCCGTAAAGTGCTGAACCAATATATCGAACGGGAGAAAATGCAGCGTGGCTATCGTTCGCCTTTATATCCGGCATGGTGTTGGCTGACCGTGGTTGAAACCTTCAACTACACCGCGATCCGGCTGAATCAGCTTATCCATCTGCGCATTAAGGATGTCGATCTGGTCCATGACACGCTGTTTATTCAGAGCGAAAGCAGCAAAAGCCATGATGAACACATTGTTCCCATCGCCTCCCGGCTGCGGCCCTAGCTGGAGCATCTGCTTGAAGAAGCTAAAACGAGAGGAATGCGGGCTGACGATCAGTTGTTCAACATCAACCGCTTCAGTCGGCGAACGCTACGGCAGGGCAAAGCAATGACGGAAAACCAGGTCAGTTATTTCTTTTCCAAACTCAGCAATGCCTGCCACAGCCGTTTTTCATCGCACCGCTACCGCCATACCGTTGCCACAGAATTGATGCAGAAACCGGAGCAAAATCTGTATGTCACGCAGAAACTACTCGACCACCGCGATATTAAGGTGACGCTCAGCTATATTGAACACAATGTCGAGATGCTCAGAAGTTGCGTGGAGAGATTGACAAAACAGGGAGTGAGTGAAAAGATCCGGCCCGAGGCGTTATAAACAAAAAAAGCCGGAGATGCGGCCATTTTGTAGTTGCCGTCAACGTCCAGCTTCATTGTACAACGTACTGATTGTTGTAGATTTTCCGATTACCATTATCGTTTTTGGTGCGAAGGCCGGACTCGCACATTAACATTAACCTCATGATTTAAATCATTTTAAAATAAACAAAAAATAGATGTACCAACGTCGATACCAACACATTAATTCGTTGCTTTTGGGACTCGAATCGGGGCAAACACTCCCCTCCTCTAGCTGAGTTCAGATTCCCCATAAAGAAGAGAGCACACTCCGTCTGAAAGAGTAGTGCTCTATGTGATATTAAATTATGCGGGTCACAAATGCTCATCACGCCTGAGCTCAGAGGTCCCAACGATGATGGCTCTGGGTTCACTACTGATACAAAGTGAATAGCCATTGCTGTTGACGGCATCAATCAGCTCAGTGAGTACAATACCGTC
Organism: Citrobacter sp. CK180; assembly: GCF_030333655.1. NCBI lineage: Bacteria > Pseudomonadati > Pseudomonadota > Gammaproteobacteria > Enterobacterales > Enterobacteriaceae > Citrobacter > Citrobacter sp. CK180. Next base: position 3,190 of record NZ_JAOWFM010000030.1, read on the forward strand.
AATCTCAACGACAATTCTACCCATATTGAGGGCCATGGCACTGACGCTGTCGGCTTCAACGTTAAGAGATATTTTCATTGTTCATTCTCCTGATCGGAGCCTTTACCTTGAGTAATACGGCTTATTATTCTGTAACCGCTTCCCATACTCAGACCAGTTACCTTTCTGGCTCTTAGAATATCTACGTCGGTAATAAAGGATGAGCGCTCCTGGATGGTAAACCCCGGGCGATCAGTGCGAACTAATTCGTATTTTTCGACAATAAAATTCAGGGCATCAACTAAGGTAATTCCGGCGTCGATATGTTTTTGAATCACACCATCATCGCCAAATGGCGTATCGTTCAGTTGAAGGCCATAGTGCTGCCCCAGTAACTGTTTCAGCAAAGTCTGCCAGATGGCTACGGGAGCCAGGCAGGTCTGCGCCGCCCTCAACGGGGTTATGAGTTTTGTCTGCATCGTGGGTATTCTCTTATTTCGAAAATAGGAAAGTGAATGAAGAGCCGGATTAAAGGAAGATGTTGAAATAGTTATCTGGTGTGAAGCGTTGGGTACACAGCCAGATAAACATAGCCACAAGAGCCCAGTGTATCAGCATTGCAGGTTAGCCCTTTCGCATACAGGGTAACGGTGTGCTGGTGATAGGGATTAAGTTCGCCGCTGGTCAGCATCAACTCCAGTTGCTTCATCAGCAGCGGAAAAGCCTGGTCCATATGACGCCAATCTACCTCGTTAAATACCCCGGTGATACTGGCCCGGTCAGCCAGGTAATGCAGGCGGTTTCCCTCCTGGACCAGACGCGCCCCGAAGTGTGGTGTGATGTCGCATTTCAGCCCCCATTGCAGAGTATCCGTGACTTTATTGCCGGTATCTTTTTTCATGTTGATGTTCCTGTGCTGGTGGTTAGTTGGGAATGATGCTGCGAAGAATGACATACGGGCCGTGGCGGTCCTGACAGCGTTCGGCAAAGACGGCCAGTACACCGCTGACATCCTGCACCTCTCGTCCGTAGTAGTGGCAGACGCTACCAGACCAGTAATATTTTCCAGTACAGAAGCGAAACAACCGCGACTGTGGATGCTGGCGGTATATCGCCATCGCCTGACGTTTGCTGATAATTTTCATGCTGTTGCTTTCCTCAGAGGTTACAGCCATCCCCGCTCGGCAAATGAGACGATATCCATTCCGCCAACCACCAAGTGGTCCAGCAGCCTGATATCCACCAAGTCGAGTGCCTGTTTAAGACGCTCTGTGATTCGTCTGTCGGCACCGCTGGGCTCTGAATGTCCAGACGGATGATTGTGTGCGAGTACGGCCGCTGCAGCGTTATGTTTCAGGCCTGCCTTCACCACTTCGCGGGGATGCACATTTATGCTGTTGATGGTTCCGAGGAACAGCATGTCGTCGGCGATAAGCCGGTGCTGATTGTCCAGCCACAGGACTATGAATGCCTCGCGATCCAGTGGGGCAAGCTGCAAGCGTAGCCAGTCGCGGACTGCATGACTGGAAGTAAAAGCCGCGCCGGGTTCACGTAACTGGCTCTCCAGCAGAGCCAGTGCTTCCAGAATAGTTCGCTGTGCAGTGGCAGGTAATTCACAGGCAAACAGAGGTAATTGCCGTTTCATGGTCATCCCCTTCAGTCGATGAGGTGCATGATGGCGCTGCATTCGGGGTGGCTTAGTGCGTAGCCACGCAACCGGTAATAGTGGGCCGTCATGGCATCACATTCCGTTCGGCAGGCATGATGGCTGTATTCCAGCAGACAGGCCGCGATACCGGCCGCCATGGAGCTCATTTCGGCGCGGTTGCCATTCATGGTATTGAACAGTGTCCACTGTTCATCGTTCTCATCATCCGGCTCGGGGGCCATAAAAGCCCCACCATTGCTGAGTGTGTAAAAACGCCAGATGCCGCCGCTGTAATTTTCACAAAGCCGGTCCATCCAGCCGAAGATACGGGGCTCCAGCAGTATCCACTGCGGGATACCGCCAAAGTGCTGCGGCCAGAAATGAAGTCGCTGTGCATCAGGCAGCAAAGTAGCGGTAATGGGAACCGTATTGTCAGTACTGACGGGCATGTGCAGACTGGTGGTGTTACTCATGGGATGTTCCTTATGAAAGATAATCATTGAGGTCTCGCTGAACGAGGCCTTACGGTTGAGAGATAGATTTCAGAGGGGGACAGAAAGATGGGTTATTGGCAGATTACGTCGTCCAGGCGGAAGACCAGATACCATCCGCTTCAGCTCAGCGCCTGCTGCAGCTCTTCCGCCATTACCCATAACGCACGATTCAGCTTGATGTCGCTGTCGATACCGTTTACTGCTCTAGTCCGGCTGCATTTCCCCTGTGCTGAACGACCGGACAGACCTCCTTTACTCAGATTTTCCTGAAGCCGGTTAAAGACGCTCCAAAGGTCATTCTGTTCATCCTGCCAGCGGCGGGCACTCAGTATCTGGGATTCGGTGACGGGCTGATGCTCCTCGCCAAAACGGTACGTCAGGGCTGCTTTGGCCAGCGCCTGCTGCGCCAGAGGTGGAAGCAACAGAGACTGCATGGCATCTCGCTTCTCCTCCACCCGGTCAAATACCCCGAGCACTTCATAAGCCCCTTCAATGACTTTTCCCACCACATCTCCTTTATGGGGCACCCTCACTTCACCCAATGACGTACCGCAGACCAGGCCGTTGCAGCAGACGCTGCGGAACAGTCCCGGCAGCATCTGGTAGCTGCTGGAGCCGTCATGCGAGTTGAGCAGAATAATTTCCGGGACCTGTTGACCGGTAATTTGCCCGGCACGACGCAGGCGCAGCATATGCTTCGTGTGTTCCCGGCGGCTCAGGTCACGGACGCGTGTCTGGCAAGCAAAGAATGGCTGAAAACCTTCACGCTGGAGGCTCTCCAATAGTGTGATAGTAGGGATGTACGCATAGCGCTCACTACGGGAAGCATGCTTCTCTTCACCGAACACGCTGGGGGTATGTTGCATCAGTTCGTCATGGGTTAAGGGGCGGTCGCGGCGGATCAGATTAGCGCGACCAAAGCGGCTGGCTAATTTCATGGGGTTTACCTTTGTGGATGACATAAACGAAAAAGCCCTGCTCATACGAGCAGGGCTTCAGATGGGGTGTATCAGGGAATGGCGGGATTCTGTAATGACAGCGAAAGTTACTGCACGGTTATTTCGGGTCCGTGTCAGCCTGGCTATTCCCCGCCGGTAAAGTGGCTTCAGCAGGCGCAGCCGTTAAACCACCTTGTATAATTTTGTGTTTAGCATAAGCCTCCGGCATCGCATTGATGCAGTAGGTGATATAAAACACGTTGAAGATGATGAGGTAGAAGATATTCATCTTCAGCTCAAACTTAAAAGTATTCAGCACATAGCTCTGCAGCGCCGAGCGGGCTTTAAAGGCCCAGATGATGTACATCACACCGCTGGCAATAGACAACACGCCGCCAAGCATGGCAATGGCGTCCATTGTCGGGTCATAGCCATACATCTCCGGGTCGGTGGTGCCCATCACACTGAGCTGGCGTGAAATGCCATAGCAGATGGCTATCCACAGAACGTAGAGGTCGGAGGAAAATGAGACCTTCGTGGTGTCGATGATGATGCCTTGTTTGCGGTAAAGCCACATCAGCGGATAAATGCCAAAGGTGACGAAGGAGAGTAAAACAAAATTCAGCGTTTTCGTGTTGAGGCGTGTACTGAGTTCATTAATAGCAAGCATTATTTATCCTTAAACAGAGGGTAATACTGAAAGAGAACGGGTGAGTCTGGGTTGTAAAAGAATGGAAAGCATTATTTTCCGGAATACATATGGTTACGGACCTTCACCCACCATTTCCCGTTACTGATTTTGTAATCGACCTTCATATCGTTGCATTCGTCGATTTCCGGGCCGACGTATTTTCCGGATTCCAGGTTCAGTACGCTGATATTGCCTGCCGGGCAGGACATCCCCATATCGGTTCGCAGAATGGCAAATTTTCCGCCAGAAGCAACGACAGAAGTGCCCATATCGAGCGTCATCATTTCGTCACTGTCGATGTGTATCCAGCCCTGTTTGCCACCACAGCCGTTGCACCACAGACCATCTCCGGATTCAGTACTGGCGAGGATATAGGGACTGTCGGGAATATGCGTTTGCGTAGTTATGGTAGCCGCGATGGCTAATGTCGGCATGGCAAGGATAAATATCGCTGCGAAGAGCACCGTATTTTCTGATAATTTCATTGGTTACCTCACTGGTTTGCATCCCAGAAATCCTTAAAGCCACGCCCGCTGATTTTAAAATCACCGGTCATATCAGAGAGCGTGATGACATGGCCCTGTTCACTCAGGTAATTCACCAGCCACTGCTGTGTCGGTTTACCACGAATAATCAGGGATATCTGACATTCCCCTTTTTTCTGCCAGATGTGGCGCTCCCCCTGTACAGGCTGTTTATTGAGGGTCAGGACCACATTGGTGTTTTCCGGTGTCTGACAGACCTTTTTGCTCCTCTCATTTGTCTTCACCTGGATATATTCATGCCCGGGCGTGTCATCCATAGAAAACACGCTGTTTCGATTAATGGTGTAGTAATACTCTCCGCTGGCGTATCCCCAGTCGCTGCCCGCTAGGGCGGGTGTGGATGAGAAAGCCAGGAGTGCCAGTGTGGGCAGGGTCAGTTTTTTCATATTGATTTCCCTATGGGCCGAACGTGTCGACGAGGAATATCATTGCGAACACGATGAAAATCGTGAGCAGGATATTGATAATGAGGCAGCGGAAGATTTTCCGTGCCAGTCGGTGCGGGAATGCCATAGCGCCCCTCAGTCTCTGACGATGAGGAAGAAGAGCAGCCCGGCGAGAATCGGGTCGATTATCATCGCCAGGATAAACCATCCCCAGAATGACCGCCCGGCCCCCTTCGCCAGAAAGCCCAGCACGACGGCCAGAAAAATCCATAACAAAACCAGTGGCATGTCATCTCCTTACCATTACATCCGGAAGCCGGAGCTGTAACAGCTATCCTGTTGATTTAAATTAAGTAGTCATTATTGCTGGCTAATTTTATAGCCGCAATATAGATAGGGATAATGAATAAAACAGATCGGAACGATCGACAAAATCGATCATGAACAAGCAAAATGCTTTATCGACCGGTGTGAAAAACTAATCGAAAAAGAAGGACCAGACGCTGCGGGCAACGTGAACAACGGTATGCGTAACGGCCTGTAACGCCCTACGAGCAACCTGTGGCAACGGGGCGCTGTCAATGACCCGGTCAAGCACCTCAACAACGACGTCGCCAAAGCTGCTGCGGGCGGTTTCCCGGACGGGAGCGGAATGATATGACTGATGCAGGTGGGGCAGCAGCGGACTGCGTACCTGCTTTGGGAGGCGGTTTATCATCTGCTCCACAATGCGGGACAGGTGGTAGCGCCCCTTTACGGACACCGGGATGATATCCTTTTCCTCTATACGTAGCTGGCTGGCGACGGCCTGCTGTTTACGCTTGATATTCTCAAGCTGGTCGGGAGAGGGTGTTGCAGAGTGCCGGTTCCACTGCTCAGATGGCTCCACCTTATCGACCTGATTGAGCACCCACAGCACTGGCGGTATGGCACTGCCGGACCGGGCGAAAACAGAGTGATAAAAGGCCTCTTCCACAGAGAAAGCCCGGTCATCCGCTTTTAACACCCACAGCACCATATCCAGCTTCGGGAGCTGCTCCCGATAGAGCTCGCGATATTCAGTATCCCGCTGCTGGCTTTCTCCTACACCCGGCAGGTCGACCAGGGTAAGATAATGTTGACCAAATCGCAGACGAACACGTTGTGGCTCGCGGGTACAGGCTTCCACGGCATTAACAGCGCAGACTTCACTGCGAAACAGGGCGTTGCAGAGTGATGATTTTCCTACACCCGTTTTGCCCATAATACCGATGACAGGTTCGTAAGTAATAAGCTGGCTGAGCTCCTTAACCAGAGCGTGGCGTAATACCCGGGGATAACGGCGTAAATGACGACGGATAATCTGATAGCCGGATGGATGCTTCATTGAACACTCCTCTGAAATGAAACAGGCCATCCCGGAGGATGGCCTGTTGGTTTAGATATGCTGTTATTCAATGATGTAATATATAATTGAGATTTAATTAAATGCCTTTATCTTCGCTGTCTTTTTCTTATAACTTCTGACTCAATCATTTTTTCAATTACTTCTGACATGCTTCTGTTAAGTTCGTCACATAGCCAGTCCAGTTTTTCTTTGGAACTCTCGGGCAGAAAGATATTCACAGCCTTCATCCCTTTCTTGCTATCTCTGAACGTTTTTTGATATCTTGATTTGTTCAGCTTCGACATAAATACCGTTGTCGAGTCATCTCTGTCATTGTGATGGTTCTTTGCTGCAAAGAAATATACAAAAGCAAAAATGGCATAAAATTTATCTTTCTTAGTGGTTGTAGTGAAGTTTTTATCCATCACCTCATTACTGAGAAGATACTCTGATAACCATTTAATCATTCCTGTATCTTTAAGGTTTAACCATGAAAAATAGTCTCTTGCCTCCATTCGAGAGAAAGTGTTTTTCATTAATGAAAGCGTAAGTGTCTTGTCACCATGAAAAGAATCTGATATATCGAATAAGAATTCTATAGCCCTGATTCGACTATTATGGTCAGTAACTGATACGTTGATATTATCTGTTAATGCCTTAAATATTTCATCATTAATAACGAGAGGTGTTTCTTTTTTAATGTTCTCCCCGCTTTTAGTATCTTGGAATTCATTAGTAATATTAGTGGCATAAATAGGATTTTGAAATCCAAACTTTCTCCATTCAAGTATCGAGATCCACACAAACATTGAAGCCTTTTCATCAGAACGAATCCAGCTATATTCATTGTCAGGGACTAGGTTTTCTATTTTATTTTTTATCTTTTGCTGTATGTATTCTTTGTTTCCTGGTTCAGATTTGTATATCGTGTTTTCTAGAGAGATGTAATCGCCACTTAACCCATATAAAAACTTTGATAGTAACTTAGGATAATCAAAAGCATAAGCGATACAAATAGCCTCTCGTCTGCTTTTAATTCTCCTGAATTTCTTTTCATCAAGCATTTTATCAAACATATCATCAACTACTTCAAAGCTATCCATAAGCATCCTTTATGATTGTTTTTCAGTGGCTTCACTGTAGAACTACATGTAGCAAAGATAATGATTATTTAGTTGGTTTGATGGTTTGATTGCAATCAATTTAACGTGTGTTTTTTGTGGTTTTTGTAGTGTGCATATGGTCATGATAATGATGATATTTGTTTATAATCAATGTGGTACTTACATTGCCGCAATGTGCCGCTAGTTCAGGCCCTTGCCGGAGTTGGTTCTGGTTTAGATTTGTGTTGATGAGATCATATGCATACAGGAGTATAACGACAATAGGATGGTGATTGATAGACATAAGAGAGTTATGTGTCTGCTGTGCAGCTCTGTTCGGAGGGGAGTTATGAGGGGGTATATGCATTCCCGTATTTTAATGAATTTCTGTTATGATATTTATCATTGTTAATGATAATCCCAGGTAAGGGATGTCACTCTTTTTTTGAACGAGGGGTGTTACTTAGATGAACGCATTTTTGACGGCACACTATAGTAATCGACGGTTAAGTGGCAGTTCGACTCAAACCACTTGGATTTAATTAAGGTATATTTATATAACTATAAAGAAGTGAACGCAAGGATATATCACCCCAGTAATTATCTCTGACATGCTCAGGCTAATCAGTCAACACATCACACTCCTCATTCGATACTCTTAAGTACCTCTAGCTCACAACACAAACCACATAACTCATAATCTACATACACCACTCTTCTCATGTCAAACAACACTGAGGGGAAGAACATGCATTACGAAATAGAGACTAATGGCAAATACCAGATGAATAACCAGATACTACCTGAACTGGTACAACACTTCTACAGGCTTCTTACCAAATATTCAAAGGTGATCCCATTACGGATGGACTTCGGATATCGACGTACAGAACTATACCATCACCCCGATGACTGGGATATGTATCGACTTGCAGAGGAACTCATGCGAGATAGAAAAATATTGGGTTACTCATGGGTAATGGAATACTCACCTCTCAAGCAGTACCACTTCCATGTCATGTTTTATCTCGATGGTCAGAGCTTTAAAAGCAGCTATCGTATAGCAAGATATATTGGCGAGAGATGGGTGAAAAAAACACAGGGGGAAGGGATTTACCATATTTCTAATAAGAAACCGTATCATCAGGTCAGTGGTACAAAAATGATCCTGCATAACGACAGGAGACGCCAGCGTGAAATTGAATACATCCTTAGCTACATGGCCAAAGAAGAGCAGAAAGAAGCTCTGGAGATGCTTATTTACGATGTTAGCCTTATCCCTCCTGTTAGTGGTCGTGGCCGTCCAAGGAAATCATCTGCAGTGGTTGATATTATCAAGCAACTCAGCGGTGGTTATTCAACGCCATTCAAGGCGAGATAAAAATTTACACCGCTGATTCATCATCTGAAGGAATAACACTCATACCCCGTAATTCCTTCTCCATTTGATAACGGAGAAAAAGATGATGATTACCGAATACTCAGTTCTGAATGACCAGTTCGTCGATATGAAGTTTATTACCCAGTTAACAGGTTTAACGGATAAGTGGTTCTACAGGCTTATCCAGGATGGCCTGTTCCCGAAGCCCATCAAGCTGGGACGCAGCTCCCGCTGGCTGCGGAGCGAAGTGGAAACCTGGTTACAACAGCGCATTGCTGAATCACGGATCTGAACACGTATGGCTAAGAAACCTAAACACAGGACATGGCAGGCACCCGTGCGCTGGATTTGCAGGCAATGCAACCGGCAGTACAGCGGTGAGCGCATATGCCCCTTTTGTTACTGTGTAGACCACGTCGTTGCAGCCTCTGAGCGCTGAATTCCCACCCTGTATTAACCGCTTTCCCCAACCCCCTGATTATCTGATTCTTCATTCCGCCAGTGACCACGCTTAACGTTGCCCATATAGGGGCGGCTCACGTCTGCATGCTGTCTGGCGGTAAGGACCCTTACTATGTACGCAAAATCATTTCTGGCCCTCAACCCTGCCGGACGGCTTACTGGTGCCAGAACAGCGCTACGCTCCTCGTCTGACGTTTATACCTGCCATCACTGCAGTAGTCCTCTAGTGTTGCATGCTGAAGCCGATTGCCCCTGGTTTGCCCATACCGACGCAGCACTGACTGAACGAGGCAGACAAGAGTGCCCATGCACTCACCCTGCGGCCACTGAGGTCAGATTTATACACGAGCTACGTCGATACGTACCGAATGCGAAGCCGGTGGTTTACCACACCGTGCAATGCCTCAGAGAGCTAGGCTGCCACGTTGAGGGAGAAGTCATATGCGCATAATGGCATGTCATCTGGCTCTCAACCGCAAAGGGGCGCTGACAGGGGCCCGGAGTGCTGTAAGCAAGCCTGACGAGAACTGGCGCTGTCCGTCCTGTGATTCCCCGTTGATACTGCATACAGAGGGGGCCAGTAAACATCTCTGGTTTGAACACGACCAGCGGTCAGCGAATGATTACGCACTGATGCACTGTCAGTACCGGGACCATCGTGATGGATTACCGGGCGAGAGTAGACGGATGATGCTGTACACCATCCATGAGCAGGAGGTCCGCATGATGGCAGAAGCCTGGTATTGTGTCTGGTGTGGGCGTCATTATACAGGTGAGAAACACTGCGTGGCCTGCAACACGGGTATCTACAGCATTGAGGAAACCGTATGGCGGGAGAACTATACCTGTCCGGTTGATAACCCTGGCCGCAAACCATCTGAAGACCCACGCTTATCTGCATCAACATCAGGAGCCTGCTGACGATGGCGCATTCATTCAGACCCACCGAATATGTGATTACCGCTGATGGGGAATGGGTGGCTACCAGTGAGATCTCATATCTGCACGCCAGACCGTTACTGTGTGGCTCATGCCATATCCCGGTGCTGGTGACACAAAACAGCTCAAGCCAATATGAGCTCATTCACCGGCCGCGCTCAGAGATGGACAGGAAGCGGGTGAGCCGTTGTCGTTACCGAGCATCCTCCTCGCCGTCGACGGGCATACGGGGATTTTAAGCGGCAGGGCCTGACATGGTGGGTAACGGTATTCCAGTTGCCCACCTTTATATCTTTCTTGCGAAACAACACAGACAATCCACGATGAAACATAACCCAGCCATCCCTGCCGCTGATAATGCTGCGGATGGGGTAAACATACACACTTTCCTGCAGCAGGCCGTCGACCACTAAGTGGATAATTTTTTTACCCGTTGTTGACAACAATCGACCTGTTCCCATAAAGAGTGGGATATCAGTAGTACTAATGCGACTCCGCAATTGAAAGTAAGGCATTACAGTGTATATGCTTGAATTTTGATGCTAGGGCAAGCAGGACTCCACCTGCACCATTCCGCCAGGGAGTTAGTATGCGAATCGAAAAAGTTCGGGTCGAGGGATTTCGCCTCCTCCAGGATGTTGAAATCATGTTGGAAGATACTTCCACAGTGATCGTGGGCCGCAATAACAGTGGAAAAACATCTTTCACTGAGATTTTTGAAAGATTTGCCAGTGATAGCGGAGCGCGGTTCCGTCTTGAAGATTTTTCACCTGCTCAGCGTGATAAATTTCTCAAGGCTAGACGACTAAGGGAACAAGGCGCTAAAACAGAGGATATCCTTGCAGCACTTCCAACCCTATCTCTCACTCTTACCTTCCGCTACGACAGTACAGCTAAAAATCTTGGCCCACTTACCCCATTTATCATCGATCTTGATACAGATTCAACAACTGCGATTGTGTGTATTGAATACAAAACCTCTCCAGCAAACCTCAACATTTTATTTGATAATCAATCTGCACCAGACGGTGTTGAACCAAGGGCGTACTTCTTTCGTTCATTGCGAGAAACATTGCCAAAGGCATATAGCACCCATGTTTCAGCTATAGACCCAACCGATCCAAAAAATAGACGTAGCTTTGAAGGCTCTACTGATTTAGCAACATTAATGCAGTGCAATTTTGTTAGGGCACAAAGAACTCTCGATCATGCTAAGCATGGTGATGCCGATGTGATAGGTAAATTACTCAATACTCTTTTTAAAACAGCATCCACTCCAACTGCGGCTTCAAGAGATCAGGAACTTGCAGGTAAATTAAGAGAATCCGTCGAAGATGTTGAACGCAGTATGCAGGGAAGTTTCGATGAGATGCTAAAAAATCTGCTCCCCGCAATGGAAGTTCTCGGCTTTCCAAGTCTCAACGACACCGAGCTTCGACCTGAAACCTCATTGAACGTTGAGGCGCTCCTTACTGGTCATACAAAGGTTGTATACACAGGTATTGATGGAGTGCATCTCCCGGAAGGCTACAATGGATTAGGAACACGTAACCTCATTTACATGCTCTTACAGCTCGAAACTTACCATAAGTTATACAGAGCAAGACCTGTGTGTCCGGCTACACATCTCATTTTCATCGAAGAGCCAGAAGCGCATTTGCATCCTCAGATGCAAGAGGTATTCATAGCTCAGCTTAATGCCGCCATAAAAAAACTATCGGCAAGCTATCCGGATGAACCGGTGTGGAATGTGCAGTTCATTATTTCGACACATTCACCCCACGTTGCAAATGCAGCATCCTTTGAAGCTGTGCGGTATTTTCTCAATGAAACACCGGCCCCTAAAAGACCTCGTCAGACAAAAGTTAAAGATTTCAAAAAGGGATTAGGCTGTATCTCAGCTGAAGACCAAAATTTCCTGCACCAGTACATGACTCTGACCAAATGTGATTTGTATTTTGCAGATAAAGCCATTTTGGTTGAGGGAACAACTGAAAGGCTGCTAATGCCAAAGCTATGTGAATTAGTTGATCAGTCGCTAGACGACAAGCACAAGTTGGCCAGACAATACATATCTAATGTCGAAGTGGGTGGCGCTTATGCGCACATTTTTTACCCATTATTGGATTTCCTCGAACTTAAAACATTGGTCATAACGGATATCGATTCAACCCAGCCGGTGGAAAAACTAAATAAACGAGGAATAAAAACCACGACTTGGGAAAAATGCCCTGTCGCAGTGGGCCAGCGTACATCAAATGCAGCAATCAAAAACTGGTTTCGCCCCAAAGAGCACCCAGATAAAGAACAATGGCATATCACACCTGCAGAGCTGCTTTCAAAAACTGCCGCTGAAAAAATAAAAGGATTCCGCCGTATTGCTTATCAGATAGCAGAAAACCCGGAAAAAGGAATCAGTGCACGAAGCTATGAAGATGCACTTGTTCTGGCAAATCCAGGGCTGTTTACGTGGACAGGAGAGCAGGATACAGCGAATGAAGCATGGGAAATTGCCAAGACACTAGGGAAAGCAGATACAGCTTTGCGATTCGCCATTCGCGAGAAAGAATGGGCTGTGCCACGTTATATCCATGAAGGTCTAATCTGGCTTTCAGAACCACCTCCCCAGCCAGAAAAAATTAATGAAGCGCTAGCAGCTCCGGAGGTTATATGACAGAGGGCAAAGGCAATCCTGCGCTTATAGCAGCAGAAGAAGCACAAAAAAAAATCAATGATGCCCTAAATGCAAGACAAAGCTTTCGACTGGAGGCGGGGGCTGGTGCAGGCAAAACCTATTCGCTTGTAGCCGCACTGAAGCGTTTGATTGAAGAACAAGGGCCCACTCTCGTACGATATGGGCAAAAAGTGGCTTGTATTACCTATACTGAAGTTGCCCGAAATGAAATCGCACAGGAAATCGAAGAGCATCCAGCCATTCTGGTTAATACTATTCATGGTTTCTCATGGGCATTCCTGCGCCCATTTCAGAAAACATTGCGTGAGCTCCTCGGGGAAATGGAGGATAAAAAAGAAAAGATTGAGCAAGGCGGTGGTATTGGAGCAAAGTCGGTGGAATATGATATGGGCTTCTTTGGAGTCGACGAGAACAGAATTTCGCTGAGTCACGATGACATTCCGAATATGATGGCAAAACTTTTGCAACGGGATAAATTCCGACAGATTTTCAGCCAGCAGTTTCCGGTGCTCTTTATCGATGAATATCAGGATACTCATCGTCAATTTATGGAAGCAATTACTGAATACTTCCTAAAACCAGCTACGGGTCCGCTAGTTGGCCTCTTTGGCGACCATTGGCAAACTATTTACAGAAGTGAGTACGAACTTGCAGAATATCCTATCAAAGAGATTGCGAAAGGTTCTAACTTTCGTTCAGTTCCTGCTATTGTAAATGTGTTAAATAAGTTACGCCCTGAGCTACGCCAAGAAGTTCATAACCCTGAAGCAAAAGGTGAGGCTCGATTCTTCCACACTAATAACTACAAAGGAGAGCGGACCAATGACAGGCACTCCAAAGATGATCTACTTTCCGATCTGGCTCGACAGACACGTGTATCGTTAATGAAGAGACTACAGGCTGAGGGATGGGACCTAAGTAAAACAAAAGTGCTCATGCTCACCCACAACGTACTTGCTGCTGAGCAGGGTTATCCAAGCATCGTCGAGATATTCAATGGAAGAAATGATCTCTTTGCCAAAAAAGAAGATCCTGTCATCAAATTCTTTGCTGAAAATGTAGAACCTATGTGTGAGGCCTATTGCACATCCCGTTATGGTGATATGTTTAGGATATACGGATCTGGACCAACAATAACTCAGCATCAGGATAAAGCACGCTGGCGTAGAGATATGGATATTCTAATAGAATTGCGTGAAGAAGGGACTATCGGACAAGTTATTGATCACCTGAAAATAACTAGGCGTCCGGCTCCACCAGATCGTGTATTACGCCGAGACGAAGAATTTAACTCTCTGAATGGTGCCCTGGTGCCAGAAGGCTCATCTGCACTTGATAGATACAGCAAGCTCAGAGACATTCCCTACAAAGAAGTTATTGAGATTGCTAAATTTATTGAAAAGCAGACTGCCTTTGCAACACAACACAGCGTCAAAGGGGCAGAATTTGAGAACGTTCTGGTCATACTTGGTGGAGGATGGAACCATTACAACTGGCCACAACTTCTGGAACTCATCAAAACTAAAGCTTTGACCGCAAAAAATACAAAAGGATTTTATCGCGCCCGCAATCTGTTTTATGTTTCCATCTCTCGGCCAATGATAAGACTTGCAGTGCTTGCTACACAGAACATGTCAGATAAAGCCTTAGAGGCTATGGAAGACCTTTTTGGAAGAGAAAATGTTGAAGGATTGGTTATCACGTAATATACAGAATTAGAGCTGAATTATATTACCAATAAGTTAATGGTCGTGTAAGTATCCAATTCAAACACGCCAGGAACTCACATATATCTAACGTGCAATTAGGTTCACACCGCCTACTCATGGCACACAACCGATATGACACGATTATCATATCGGTTGTGTGCAAAAAGCGGATGCTCAAATGCATTTTGTGGGTATATCTTAAATGAGCTCTAGCTTGATTGTTAGCTAATCATAAGAACGACCATATTATTACTTGAAAAAAAATCCTGGTTATGCTAATTATCAGAAAGTTTAAGGCATGCTCCTGAGGAGCCCATGAAAATGATACTTAATAATATTTACGAAGAGGAGTTTAATGTAATAGGAGAGTCTATCGGAAAAATAATAAAAGATGGTACTGATGACTCTAAGAAGATTATTTTTATATGTGGAAAAGATAAAAGCGACATTTCAAGTTATAGATATAAAATTTCAGAAATTCTTTCCCATGAAAAAAATTATCAACTTGCTTATCCAGAAGATCTTTTTGAAGATCTATTAGAAGGACAAGCTAATAACAGCCTCCTTAAACTCGAAGAACAGTTAGCACAAGCCGTAGACCTTATAATATTAATACCTGAAAGCCCTGGTTCCTTTGCCGAGCTTGGTGCCTTTTCGATGAGAAAAGAGCTAGCTCAAAAAATGTTAGTTTTCAGACAAGGAAGATATAAATCAGATAAAAGCTTTATTAATCATGGACCAATAAGATTAATAAGAGAATATAAAGGTCACGTTCAGGATTTGCCAAATGACTTTGATATCACAAATTCCCTGCATGTTTCTTCCGTAGTAAAAAAAGTAAAAAAAATGATACCTTCCGGAAGGAAAAAGAAAAATATAGATAACATCTTATTATTCCAACATTATATTTTACTTTTTATATATCTTTTTGATAAAGTTGAAATGCAAATAATAATGAAACTTTTGAGCATTATTTTTAACAGAAAATTAGGGAATGATGACTATATCGCAAGTAAGGCCGCCATACATTCATTAATCAGAACATCTATGATTGAAAAAAACAATAACGGATATGTAATCAGGCATAAGGGATTCGAAAATATACTTCAACGATATTACGCTTTAAATGACATAAATGAACTAAGAATCAAAATAATGAATAAACAATTAGGTAGACAAACATTATCATCTAAGTGATAATGATTGCACTAGCTCCTAAGCGGGATCAAGCTGTTTATGAGAGGCCTAAACCGTTTACAGTAAGATTCAGTGGATAGAGAATCAGTTACTCTATACCCACAAGAAAGCGCTCTTTTTGACAGTGCGATCGATACACCGAAACTACAGCCGTAGTTTAGGTGTATCGTACGCACCGTTCATGATTCATTTTTCCGCTTTCAGCGGAGTCATGAATCATTCCCTTAGCCGTTAGGAGCTAGATTTTCTAAGATAGATGAGGATATCGATGTCCAATCAATATCAAGGCCTATATACCCAAAGACTGCTTTCATTACCTATTCTGCAGGATCTTGATGATCTAGCAACAAAAACTAGGCTCCCTAAAGCGCTGCTTGTTAAATATATTCATGATAATGAGCGTTTTTATAATTCTTCTTATATTAAAAAAAAATCAAAAGATCTTAGACATATCAGCAATCCCAACCGAGAGCTCAAAGCTATTCAACGGTGGATTCTACGAAACATTCTTAGTTCTTTATCGCCATCGCCATATGCTACAGGCTTCATCCAAAAAAAATCAATAATTGACAATGCCCGCCCCCATCGCGGTAATCAATATATTCTCTCCATTGACCTTAAAAATTTCTTTACCACCGTAAAGGCATCATATGTATTTTCCATCTTTAAATCCGTAGGGTACGCCTCGAAGTTAGCATATTACTTAACTTCGATCTGTACACTCAATGGCGCTCTACCTCAAGGTGCACCAACCTCTCCGATGCTATCTAATTTAGTTTGTCTGAGAATGGATGAAAGGATAGGTAAATACTGTGAAAATAAAGCATTAACATACACTCGTTATGCCGATGATATTACTATCTCCGGAAATAAATTGGCAGTAATTAAGAAGGCATGGATTATTATTAAAAAGATAATATCAGAGGAAAGTTTTATCGTTAACAAAAAGAAAGAAATGCTGTCTGGTCCACGCTCTCAAAGAAAAGTGACTGGAGTTATTGTTACGCCAGAGGTTGGAATAGGCAGAGGAAAGTATAATTTCTATAGAAAAAAGATTTTTATTTTAGTTAAGAAAAATGATACAAATATGAGCGATGTAGTCAACGGAATATTAGCACATGTCAAAAGCATCGACCTAGCAAAATATAATAAATTAAATGAATATTTTATACAAATAAAAAAGTAAAATATTGATAGGATCTTGATTATTTTCTAAAAACCAGCATACGTTTTTTGTTGCGAGCAGCATTCCTATATACTACTCGAATAATATTTCTTGGAATAAAAGAACGCTAGAATTATCGCCCATCACTGCTTTCTAGGCCTAAATTTGATGCTAATCGGAACGACTAAAAAGCGCGAAGTCTAGTTTAAGATAAAAAGTGAGTATTAATATTTATAACATACTCAGTTTGCACTCGAATTGGAGCCCCATATTTTATATGGGGTCTGACATTGCGCTGTATATGAATTAAGCGTTACTATATTCATAGCATTTTATGGATATAATTATTATCTCTAAAAATATTTAGGCCGTTTCGATTATCCATTTAATGATCCATTTATCTAATTCTTCTGGTGTATTTTTTTCAATATTTCTAAGCCAGTTATCACGTTCGTCTTTAGGCAGTATTTTCGTTGACCTTAAAATAGCCCTCTTCCCCTTTTCACCAACATAAAACACCCTATTTTTATAATCTCTCACCCATGCAACATTCTTTAATGTCAATGCTGCAAGAGCTTGATTTTCTATAGCCCCGCCTGATGTTATAAACTTCCGAATATCTGCCAGGTGGAGTAGAGTTTTATTTCCAGAGAAAAACCACTCCATCCAATACCTAACCATACTTTGTCTCATAGATGTATAGGAGATTATAGAAATTAATTTTTCTTTATTTTTTTGTATCCAATTATCACTAGACAATGACTGAAAATACAGAACAACATCATTTATGACTGGTGAAAAGAAATCAAAGTTATCAAAGATTACCTCAGCAACAAACTCGATTCTGTTTGCTTTAGCCTTTCTGATTAAGGCTCTTGCAAGGCCTAAATCAATAAATTCTCTTTTTAGGAGTTGTTCCGAAGTATATTTTAGATGTGCTTCTAGATCACTTTTTTCTTCTACAAGAACTTTTTCATATGTCATTCCTGAATAAGGGTTAAATATTTCAAGAGTTTTGAATATTTGAACTTTCTCCATCTCATATTGATTATGAAGAACACCTTCAGCATAAATTGTTGTCTCTTGTATAAATGTTTTTTCTGATGCAAGAGTAAGTCGATGATTTTCATGTAAATACAATGTTAGTTTTTCTAAAATCTCCTCTAATTCTACTTTTGAATTTGAAAATATACGTATATCATCTACATATCTTGTATGTTGCACACCAAAATTTGCAATGTATTCATCTATATCTATTAGAACAGCTTCAGACATTATTATGCTCGCTGCTGGACCAACGGGTACTCCCTTGGAAGCTTTATCATTTAATGATGAAATAAACCTTTCTGTATCATCAGCTATATTTTTTAAGTTAGGATCAGCACGTTCTATTGCATTGTTTAGCCTATGAAGATAAATTTGGTTATAGAAGTCGGTAATATCAGTTACTAATATATACTGATACTGTTGGGACAAACTCTCAATCATATCAGTAAACATCTTAAAACCAGCATTTTTCTCAAAAAAACTACCGTCACTCACCACAAACCTATAAGAGCATGCAATGTTTTTTTTCTCTCTAACACTTTCTACCTTTTCAGCTATCAAATAGGCTAAAGCTGTATAAATTATTGTATCTATAGGTTCAAGTTGATGGACTATCCTATAGCTTCCGGACGGTTTCTTGGATGCCATAGCCAAAGGATGCTTAGTTCTGAGTTTTCCGATATTACTCCCCAATAAGAACTTCTTAACTTCATCCCATGAATGCCAGATAGCCTCAAACTCAAAAGCTTTTGGAAAAAAATCGGAATCGTAATAATTTTCAATATGTCGCTTAGCAAATTCTATAGAATCTTCTGTTAGTTTACTCATTGTCATATGCTTAATAAAAAATACACTACGGAACATATTACTATATTTTTTATATATGTGATATTTTTTTGTGCAAACATTATGGGACATAAGTTCAGCTTCATCATTGCAAGCTTGTACTTTCCTCCCGAAAAAACTTACTTTTCAGATTAATTTAATATAGCAATCATGTTTCCTAAAGGGATTAATATACACAACACCCGCTATCTTACCTTGAGTTCAATGGTCCGATGCAACACTAGTATTAATCGAAGAGAGACGTTGCTATGAAACAAAGAACGCGCATTAACTACACGTCGGCTCAAAAGCCTATTCTCATGGAAAGTTTTAAGTAAGGAATTTTCTGCATGAAATCAACACAACTTTCGTATTTAGTGAACTAAATTAGGTAACCATTTACAAGCACGTTCTTTCCAGAAATCAGTTGCAGAGCAACTATAGTAAAATTGTGCAGTCTGAAAACAACCAGATGATGTTAACTATGTTAGTTTGGGACTCAGCGTGATTTTTTCTCAATTGAAATTACTAAAATTGCTAGGCCTTACTAATATGACAAGGCCTAGATTTTTATTATCTTAGATAATTCTCGCCCCTGAGGTGAACAATTCTGTTTAAAACCATTGCCGAAAAAAAATCCTTTTTCACAACTTACATAATACTTTGAAGTTATCCACAAGCTGAGCGTTAACTTCCATATGGCTAACACCCCATAATGCAGCTAACTGTTTCTCTGCAATCTCACCATCCCATGGCATTAGTGGACCATTACGAAATTTGCCAAATGGACCATCTGTTTCTGTAAGAATGCGTGATTTGGGAATTTTCAGAACCAAGTTCTTACCCTTGATTGTATCAAGCATAGCTGGTCCTACTGAGAACCAACATCCTAAATCAATTGCCCTTTCAAGCTGTTTAGGTGTGCCAGTGAACCAATGCAATATTGCCACGCCATCGATATTTTCGATCTCATCAAGCACCGCTGATGCGCTTCCCCTACTATGAATAGTCATAATCTTACCTCCAGCACGATGCACACTATTAAGTATGTGTCGAAATACCTTCAGCTGGACGTCCCAATGTTCTTTAAACCCCTTACCTCCATCAAGCCCTATTTCGCCAACATACCTAGTCTCCGAAAGTAGTGAATCGAACAGCTCCAACTCATGCGATCTTTGATGTGCAATTTGGGGATGGAGTCCAAGAGCGGTTCGGATTCGTTGGCTTCCTTTAGCCAGTAAAGAGGTCCCATGCCATGCTCTAGGTGTCGTTGTTACCGACAGTATATAAGTCCCTCGACGCCTGCACTCCTCAACCACTTGTTCTGGCTGAGGATATAAGTCAAGATGACAGTGCATGTCGATGCTCAAACAATGCCCTCACTCATTAAGTAGTTTTCTACCTCATTTAAGCCATCCAAAAACACCTGCTTGAAATCATTGAATGCTGCCATAGGTAAAGGACCACTCTTGGCAATCCATGTTCCTATTCTAGAAGTCGATCTCTGTGCGATTGCAATCCTAAGAGCGATAAGATCATCCCTGCGATCAATTTCATTCATTACTTTAGCCAAGGACTGGAAAGTGTAATCTGCATCTCTACTAATCCCTCCAGCATGAAGCGATGCCCGTCGAATGATGCACGGTACGCATACCCCGCACTGCTGATCCGTTCGTTTCCAATGACTGCAAGATACCGTACTTTCTACGACGTCAGATAAGAGTTGCTTGTTCAAGCATTGAGAGACCATTTGCCCCTTTGTTTTGAACTGATATGGATTGATTATTTGGCAAGGAATTCCGACCGCATCAAAGAGTTGTTGTATGCTGGAAATAAAATATGGATGTGTTGTTCGTGTACTCAACGTACCGATCCGGCGCGGGGTTAGTGGTGCATTCAATGAGATAAACCCATTTTCGGGCACAAAAAGATCGACCTTTTGTTGCTGAGATACTTCTTGAACAGCACAAGCGCCCACTGCCGCAAAAGCAAGAAAATTGAGGCTCCGCGTTCGCATCGTAATGTCAGTCACCCCTTGATATAGATGCGGATCAGCATTAATTTCAAACCGTGAGTATCGACCATTCAATCTTTCAGCAATTCGATCTTGTCGTGACTTATCTCCTTTATAAGCATGACTAACCAAAAGCGGGGCACGACCCACTGTCAGAAGATCTATTGCGCCAATAGCCGAATCCAATCCCCCCGAAAATAAGCTGACGCAATCAAGTTCTTTGAGCTTAATCAGGTGAAATCTTGAATGTTGACTATATGGTTCAGGCGGTGCATAACCACCATTACAAAACTCGAACTCCCAGATGTCTCCACTAAGGAAATGCAAAGCGCTTTCAAGCTCCTTCTTTAGAGCAATCCATCGAGATGGCTCATGAAGGGGAAGACGTAGCGAGAGTTGACGAGTCCAACCATCCTCAGAGCTTTCACGCTGAACGAAGGTATCGGCGGCTGTAACCGCTAGTGCAATGCTCAAAAAATCCATGACCTGTACTGGGATTTTGACTCCCAAGCGCTTAATTCGATCAATCGCAGGATTCCCAATAATAGATATATCCCCCCGTCCCTGCCCGCTTAATCCATAAAGTTGTACGGGCAACAAGTTCTCACTTGCTCGCGGTAATAGGCGATGTTCATGATGGAAAACTAATTGTGTCATTGGTAGGCCTCCCATTCTTTCCAAGCCTCAATGATTACCTGACGCTCAATTTTAACCATTTGATTTTTCGAAAAAGTTCTGATGTTACCGACAAGTTTTGGAGCCATATGCTTATCAACAACAACTTTGATCAACTCTCGAAGTTCAGTTTCTGCATGGATGGCTTTTGAAGGAGTATCCGCTTTATTCCATGCCTTGTTAGAATCCATAACCATTTGCAAAAAAATGCTTTCAGCAAGATAACAAATCATTGTGTCAACGATCACACCATCTGTTATTTGTTGGGGATCGAAAATTGCTACACCATCGAGAGCTTCCACTAAGGCATGGTTCATGGCTGCACAAATCTTCTCTGAATCACCATCCTGCGATGTTAAAGCTTGAGCAATAGCTGATATTGCCATTTCGCATGGAAGGCCAGCTAAACTGCCCAAATCAATGCTTGGTTCTCCTGGAGCCGGAGGTACTCCCGCCAAAGCCCCAAACAATCCCCCCCCTGCCTGTGTGACACTCCCTAATCTTCGGGCTGCACTACTGCTACCTCCAGAGGCCTTTCGCGCGTAATGTCCTATGGCTTTTCTGAAGTCTGCCCTATTACCGTTTGAAACCGCATTCCCCAAAGATTCTCGGAACGGCGCGAACCTTCTTTCTTGTGGCGGGGGTAAGGGTTGCTGTGGCTGATCATCAGCCCAAGGTGGAACCAGCGGCGAACCACCACCTGGCCCTGTACTTGATTGTGAAGTTCCCATTAAGCGTCCTTATTCCATTGCTCATCTTTGAGTGCTGCAGCCATCCACACAGGTGGCTTCGTTCCCTGCTGCAATTCCTGCAAGTAACGAATTAATATACTGGCAGCATCTGCCGAGTGGCGAGCCAAGAGGCATGCACCAGAAAAACCCTTAGGTCTACGAGTCCAATCCGATGCTTGCCTTAACTGGCTAATTAGGCCTTCCATTACAGGCACTTGTTCCTCACGAGGAAGCGTTTCCAAAAGAGCTTCTGCTGCGGGAGAACTGGTATTTTTCATTTCAATGAGTGCATTCAGTGCTTCCCGTCCATACGGCGATAAACCAACCACATATGCACCTATTGGCATAGTTTCTCTGGACAGATATATGGCGGCTCTCAAATCGATTCCACCAAGGCGTGGTTCAAGCTGAGCCCATTGAGCAATGAAAGCTTTAGTTGTTGGATTATCAGTCCATGTCTTTGGCGCTTCAGTAGGTATTTGACCGTCAGCTTCCTCAAGCTGTTTAAGCAACTGTGGTATACCTTGTTCAATATCCACTAGATGATATAAGTCAGCGGTACCATCTACTCCAACACATCGCTCAAAGATTACTAACTTAGTGATGATTGCTTCATCCAAAGGCATTGCTCGCCGCTTGGCAATTTGAGATCGCATTTTGACAACATTCAACAAGCGCTTAACGATTCTAGGATTGCCATGGATAATTGGCGAATTGGCTAATACAGGGGCAATACGGTCCGCACGAGCAAATGCCAAAGCGAGGTTACTATCCTCAGACTCACCAGTCATTTTTAGAGCGTCCTGGCGTGTGATAGGTTCATCTTTCCAAGATTGCTGTAATGCCTTTTCTAGGCCGTCACGGAGCGTTGTAAGTTTTTCGCCTTTTAAGTCATGTTCAATGGCATAAAGCATGAACAGATATGAACGAATCTCACGCACCCCAGCTTTTGGCACCCGAATAGGAACTTGGATGAGCTTATCAAGATAGTCTATTTGATGCCGCTGTGATGCCCCCTTGAAGTAATCAGCTACTGAAGAACGAATCATGTCCTCATCTGCTGCAATGATAAAGGCTGTATTAGTTAAGAAAAGGAATAACCTGATTGCTTCAAGTGTATGGATAGCATTAGCCGGTAGGCAGCGATCGAGGTTATCAATTACCACGATGAGTGGCTTACCAAGCTCTTCTAAAATTTCCCCATATTCCTTACGAAATGCATCAATCTGCTGAGGAGGGCTTTTTTTAGCCTCAGGTTTAATCAAACCGCCAGCCTTCTCTTTGCCTTCTTTAGCCAGATTGCCCAAAGCCTCATATTCTTCCTGGCTTTGGATACCATCGGTAGCATTCCTAAACGCGCCAATTCCCCTAGAAAGTAAACCGCCAGTAGGGACTCCAGCAAATAAAGCAGCTCCTTCCGCCAGAAACCCCATTGCTCTAAACCCATCAACCCGGCTCAGAAGTCTCTTCGCTTTTGAGATGAGAGGCGTATTTCCATCAGCAGCTTTTGTCAATGCTGTAGCGATGACTTCAAGTAGAGCTGCTCGCGCATCGTCATAGCCCTGATAGAGCCAGGAGTCAAAATTAATTACAATCCAATCTTTGTCATCCTGCTCAAGTTTTTGCTCTATCAATTTCAAAAGCGAAGATTTACCTGCCCCCCAATTCCCAAAAATCCCAATAGATACTGGTAACATATCTTTCGTGGTAAGCACATCTACAGCTAACTGAGATACTTCACCAAAATTTAGGTAGTCTTCTGATGATTCTTTGTCTGACCACATTTTTATATCCTTTTACCACCAATTCTTGCATCATTGAGTAAACCGCAGGCTTCATAAAATCCACTAAAACTACCGTCACGCAATGCCAGCTCTCATGAGTTGCTAACTTTCCTTACGATAGCAATCCAACAGATATGACTCCTACTGTGGATGTTGAAAATATGCATCTAACCCATTTTTTCAGCTGTAGTATTGAACTCTCTTACCCCTGCCCTAAGCCTACCTAGAGATGGCCCACAGAAATTAGACCTGGATAACAAGTTTCGAACTAACCTGCTAATCATACGAAGATTTTTAATAATCATCTCATTTACCAATGACAGTTACATTGCTCATCCGTTACCCTAAATGATAAAATCATTATGCTGATTTACATGCTTGTCGTTGGCATCAAAATGAGGATGGATAATGAGTGATGTGTTTATAGAAAGAACCAAAAGAGCAATACAAGACAGGGCGGGAAACCGGTGTTCAAACCCTGATTGCAGGGTACTAACTTCTGGTCCAAATGCGCATCCAGAGAAATCAACGAAGACTGGTGTTGCAGCTCATATCACTGCCGGGGCTCCAGGAGGAGCAAGATTTGACCCATCCCTGACAACAGAGCAGCGAAGGTCAGCAGAAAATGGAATTTGGCTATGTCAAAATTGCGCTCATTTTATTGATACAGATTATTTAAACTATTCAGTACAACGCTTATATGAATGGAAGGCTCAAGCTGAATTTGACGCTGAATGTGAAGTTAAACGCCTCCCTAGAAAAACATCTATTGACGAATCACACTCTAACGAAAGCCAAGAGGAAGGATGGATTTGCCCTTTCTGCGGGACAGTTGTTGGGCTAGGGAAATATGTTTGCTTGGGATGCCATGCAGAAGTAGTTCCTGGGCTGACTAAAAATGAACGAATTGACCAAGCTAAAACGGGGGTGATGGCTGGCTTTGCATTATCAGCTATATTTATATATATACTTCCAAGCTGGATTTTATCTTATTTTGAATTATCAATTTCGCTTTCAGTAAATACTTTTTTATTTTTATTTATTGTTATAAGTGCAATTAGCACTTTTGCTTGCGGAAGAGCATTTGTATATTTTTCTGAAAAATCCAGAATGCAGAACCCCCCTAGATTTTTCCGTAACTCAGTCAGATAGTTATTTAGCTATAGAAATCACTCTCTGAATAAAAATACAATTGGCTGTAATGGATATAAAAGCCACAACAGAACAACAGGAAATAACCCCTAAAAATTATTTATTCAGTTGATAATTAACCACTATTTTAGCCAATGAAGCTTTACGACTAGATGGCTATTTTGGGCCACTGGCTAGTCATGTACTGATCAATTTATCACCAAAAATAGATCGTATCTGATTACCCCAAAAGACACCCCGACATCTAAACATTATATAGCTACCTTTAATTCCTGCTCCAACACGAACCCTCACGAGTGATAATTAGTTTGGAAAAAATAAGCTGTATCATAGGCTATCAACATCACTACCATACTGATGTTCTCTTTCAGAGAAACCAAGTTAACTTATGCAAAGTCCCCCCATTAACCATATTTCCATCACTCCAGCTTTCCATATAAACTGCATACTAGTGTGGCATATCACATCGTCGATTTAGCCGATATCATGAATGATATCGGCAAGCTAAAATTTCGGTTATATTTTATTCATTTCAAGTACATAAACATGGCCGATCACTGCCCAACCTTGGCAAAATCAAATGGGCTAATCACCTTCTCCTTATTAGCGTCAAGAAAATCAGCCCACCACTGCAACATCAGTCTCCGCTCATCAAGATGCTCGGCCTTATGAATGTAAGCTGCACGTACTGAGTTACGTTCCATATGGCTCATTTGCCGTTCCACTGCATCCCTCGACCACAATCCAGACTCAATCAATGAACTACAGGCCATTGTCCTGAAACCATGCCCACAAACCTCTACCTTGGTATCATAACCCATAACGCGTAGCGCCTTGTTCACCGTGTTTTCACTCATCGGTTTACGATGGTCGTGATCGCCAATGAAAACAAAATCGCGATCGCCACTAAGTTCGTGAACATGTTTAAGGATTGCTAAGGCTTGATTAGAAAGCGGTACCAGATGAGGCGTACGCATTTTTGAGCCACGCTGGGAGTGCTTTACCCCTTCAATAGCTTCTCGCTCCGCTGGGATCGTCCACATTGATGTTTCAAAATCAATCTCAGACCAACGAGCAAAACGCAATTCACTGGAACGGATGAAGACAAGAAGGGTTAGCTCAACAGCAAGGCGAGTCAAAGGTCTGCCGGTATAGTTATCAATACGCTGAAGCAGTTCAGGAATACGTCTCAACTCTAACGCAGGCCTATGCTGCCGGTTGCTTGAAGCAACGGCACCGGCCATCTCCTGTGCCGGGTTATAATCAAGCAAACCACTCTGTACCGCATAGCGCATAATGGCGGTGGTGCGCTGCTGTAGACGGGAAGCAACTTCAAGACGCCCAGACAACTCAACAGCTTTGATAGGCGCTAAAAGGTCGCGCGTTTTTAGTTCAGCAATATTACGCTTACCTATGGCTGGAAAGAGGTTGTCCTCCAGGCTTTTAAGCACGCGTCGGCTATGTTCTTCCGACCACTTTTTATTTGTGGCATGCCACTCAATAGCAAGTTGTTCGAAAGTACGTGCTTCTTCCTGCTCAACCTTATCATTTTTCTTTTTGTCTCCCGGGTCGATGCTGTTTGCCAAAAGTTTACGGGCTTCATCACGGCGAGCCCTTGCATCAGCGAGCGACACATCAGGGTAAACACCCAGGGCCAGCATCTTTTGCTTTCCGCCAAATCGGTACTGCAAACGCCAGTATTTAGAGCCATTTGGATGAACAAGAAGGTGCATACCGTTACCATCGGTCAGCTTATATTGCTTATCCGTTGGCTTGGCTGTTCTGACCTTGATATCTGTTAACGCCATGCTTATTCCCTCCCTGTTGGTACAAGCATTATCGAACCGGAAATACCATCATCTGTACCAACATCTGTTGGTAGATGTACGTTGAAGTCGGTTGACCTTGAGAGAGTTACTATAGCGGGAAAGGTAGGTAAATACTGGATTTCAGGCACAAAAAAAGACGTCCGTTGACGTCTATTGATGTTCCGATGGTGCCGAAGGCCGGACTCGAACCGGCACGTATTTCTACGGTTGATTTTGAATCAACTGCGTCTACCGATTTCGCCACTTCGGCACTGAAGAGGTATGCGGAAAACGTTGTGGATTATACCTGTCACACGCCACCATGCAAGCGGTAGCATATGCCCGGCTCGCTAAGTGTTGAAAAAATCAGCACAACCCCACGGCTGGCACCTCCTTAACCCCTCCTTCTGCGAAGCGACTCCGTTTCCCATGCTCTACACTTCCAGTTCAACACCACACTGAGGGAAACACGATGTCTATTATAAAAAGCTATGCCGCAAAAGAGGCGGGCAGCGAACTTGAACTCTATGAATATGATGCGGGTGAACTCAAGCCGGAAGATGTTGAGGTACAGGTAGATTACTGCGGTATCTGCCACTCCGATCTGTCGATGATCGACAACGAATGGGGCTTTTCTCAGTATCCGCTGGTTGCCGGGCATGAGGTGATTGGCCGCGTCGTGGCACTCGGCAGCGCCGCGCAGGATAAAGGTCTGAAGGTAGGTCAACGCGTCGGGATTGGCTGGACGGCGCGCAGCTGTGGGCACTGCGATGCCTGTATCAGCGGCAATCAGATTAACTGTCTGGAAGGATCGGTGCCGACCATCCTCAATCGCGGCGGCTTTGCCGAGAAGCTGCGAGCAGACTGGCAATGGGTGATCCCGCTTCCAGAAAGCATCGATATTGGATCCGCAGGCCCTCTGTTGTGCGGCGGCATCACCGTCTTCAAACCGCTGCTGATGCACCACGTTACCGCCACCAGTCGCGTTGGGGTGATCGGTATCGGCGGCCTCGGCCATATCGCCATTAAGCTACTGCACGCGATGGGCTGCGAGGTTACCGCATTCAGCTCCAGTCCGGCCAAAGAACAGGAAGTGCTGGCGATGGGCGCCGATAAAGTGGTCAACAGCCGCGATCCAGAGGCGTTGAAAGCGCTGGCAGGTCAATTTGATCTCATCATCAACACCGTCAATGTCGATCTCGACTGGCAGCCTTACTTCGAAGCGCTGGCCTATGGCGGCAACTTCCACACCGTTGGCGCGGTGCTGAAGCCGCTACCGGTTCCGGCGTTTACCCTGATTGCAGGCGATCGCAGCATCTCCGGTTCGGCAACCGGTACGCCGTATGAACTGCGCAAGTTGATGAAATTTGCCGGGCGCAGCAAGGTCTCGCCGACGACCGAGCTGTTCCCAATGTCGCAAATCAACGAGGCCATCCAGCACGTTCGTGACGGTAAAGCTCGCTACCGTGTGGTACTGCAAGCCGACTTTTAATTGCCTTCACCGGGCGGCATTCGCTGCCCGGTTTTGCTCCCCCTTTTGGAATTCTTCTCGCAATCTCCGCAATTTAGCGGTGAAGAGTACGCCGCAGTTGCCTATACTCCAGGCAGGATAAATGGAGAAAATCTCATGAGTGCACCCCTGTTAATTGCCCGCACGCTGGAAAGCGAACTGTTCCTGTTGCCGGGCATGACCAACCGTCACGGGCTGATTACCGGCGCAACCGGAACCGGCAAAACGGTTACCCTGCAAAAACTGGCTGAGTCCCTATCAGACATCGGCGTTCCGGTATTTATGGCGGATGTGAAAGGTGACTTAACCGGCGTCGCGCAGGAAGGCGAACCTTCTGAAAAACTGCTCGCACGGCTGAAAAATATCGGCATCACCGACTGGCAACCGCACGCTAATCCGGTGGTGCTGTGGGATATTTTTGGCGAAAAAGGTCATCCACTGCGGGCGACCGTCTCCGATCTTGGGCCGTTATTGCTGGCTCGCCTGCTGAACCTGAACGAGGTGCAGTCCGGCGTGCTGAATATTATCTTCCGCATCGCCGATGACCAGGGGCTGTTGCTGCTGGACTTTAAAGACCTGCGGGCGATCACGCAGTATATCGGTGATAATGCCAAATCCTTCCAGAACCAGTATGGCAATATCAGCAGCGCATCGGTCGGGGCGATCCAGCGCGGGCTGTTGTCGCTGGAACAGCAAGGCGCGGCGCACTTCTTCGGCGAACCGATGCTGGACATCAAAGACTGGATGCGTACCGATGCCAACGGCAAAGGCATTATCAACATCCTTAGCGCCGAAAAACTCTACCAGATGCCCAAACTGTATGCCGCCAGCCTGCTGTGGATGCTCTCCGAACTGTATGAGCAACTGCCGGAAGCGGGCGATCTGGAAAAACCGAAGCTGGTGTTCTTCTTCGACGAAGCTCACCTGCTGTTCAACGACGCTCCGCAGGTGTTGCTGGATAAAATCGAACAGGTTATCCGCCTGATCCGCTCCAAAGGCGTGGGCGTCTGGTTCGTCTCACAGAACCCTTCCGATATCCCGGACAACGTGCTCGGTCAGCTAGGCAACCGCGTACAGCACGCCCTGCGCGCCTTCACCCCCAAAGATCAGAAAGCGGTGAAAGCCGCCGCGCAAACCATGCGGGCGAATCCGGCGTTTGATACCGAGAAAGCGATTCAGGAACTGGGCACCGGCGAGGCGCTGATCTCCTTCCTGGATGCCAAAGGCAGCCCGTCAGTGGTTGAACGAGCGATGGTCATCGCGCCGTGCTCACGCATGGGGCCGGTGACGGACGATGAGCGTAACGGGCTTATCAATCACTCCTCGCTGTACGGCAAATATGAAGACGAAGTCGATCGCGAATCGGCGTATGAAATGCTGCAAAAAGGCGTTCAGGCCACCACCGAGCAGCAAAACAATCCGCCAGCAAAAGGCAAAGAAGTCACCGTTGATGACGGAATTCTTGGCGGGCTGAAAGAGATATTGTTTGGCAGTACCGGGCCACGCGGCGGCAAACGGGATGGTGTGGTGCAGAGCGTCGCCAAAAGCGCAGCGCGTCAGGTAACGAACCAAATTATCCGGGGGATGTTAGGTAGCCTGATGGGCGGTAGAAAACGCTAGCAGAAGGAATCCTGGTTCGCTAAGCGCAGCGCTTGATGGCGCTGCGCTGTATCTGGCCGGATAGCGGCGTAAACGCCTTATCCGGCCAACAACGAGAGAGATCGATTTTACGACTTACGCATCATCAGCCAGAGGCTAATCAGGAAGAACGAGGCGCTTGGCAGCAGCGCGCCGATAATCGGCGGAATGCCATAAACCAGCGTCAGCGGGCCGAAAATCTGGTCCAGAACGTAGAAGACGAAACCAAAGCTGATCCCGGTCACCACACGCACCCCCATCGGCACGCTACGCAGCGGGCCAAAAATGAACGACAGCGCCATCAACATCATTACCGCCACGGAAAGCGGCTGGAAGATTTTACTCCACATATTGAGCTGATAACGTCCGGCGTCCTGGCCGCTCGACTTCAGATACTTCACATAGTTATGCAAACCGCTGATGGAGAGCGCATCCGGGTCCAGCGCCACCACGCCCAGTTTGTCCGGCGTGAGGTTGGTTTTCCAGGTGCCACTCACGGTCTGCGAACCGGTGATCTGTTTCGGGTCTTTCAGGTCAGACTCGTCCACCTGCGACAGACGCCAGACCTTGTTGTCTGCGTCGAACTTCGCAGACGCGGCATAACGCACTGACTGTAAGCGACGCTGATCGTTAAAGGCGTAGATGCTAATGCCCGCCAGCTCTTCGTCGCCCTTCACCCGCTCGATATAGACGAAATTGTTGCCATCTTTCGCCCACAGGCCTTGCTGAGTAGAGAGCAACGAACCGCCGTACATTGCCTGCGCACGGTAGTTACGCGCCATCTGCTCGCCCTGCGGAGCGACCCATTCACCGATGGCCATTGTCAACAGCACCAGTGGAATGGCGGTTTTCATCACCGACAGCGCCACCTGCATCCGGGTGAAACCCGAAGCCTGCATCACCACCAGTTCACTGCGCTGCGCCAGCATCCCCAGCCCCAGCAGCGCGCCAAGCAGCGCCGCCATCGGGAAGAAAATCTGCACATCTTTCGGCACGCTGAGCAGGGTATACATCCCCGCGCCCAGCGCATCGTAGCTCCCCTGCCCGGCTTTTTTAAGCTGGTCAACAAACTTGATGATGCCGGAGAGCGACACCAGCATGAACAACGTCATCATGATGGTGGTGAAAATGGTTTTACCGATATAGCGGTCAAGTACACCAAACGGCTGCATTATACCGCTCCTTTACGCAGAAGACGGGCGCGCAGGCGGCGTACCGGCACCGTATCCCAAAGGTTCAGACCAACCGCCAACGCCAGATAGATCAGGTTGACCGCCCACATCCAGATAACCGGATCCAGTTTGCCCTTACCGCCGTTCGATTTCAGGGAGGTTTGCAGGAGGAAGAACAGCAGATACAGCAGCATAGCTGGCAGCATCGACAGCACGCGCCCCTGTCGTGGGTTAACCACGCTCAGCGGTACAACCATCAGCGCCATCATAAATACGGTGAATACCAGCGTAATACGCCAGTGCAGTTCCGCACGGGCGCGATTGGTATCGGTCTGCCACAGCGTGCGCATATCCATCTGATCGGTATCGTTCGGGTCCAGCGCAACGGCCTGATGACCAATAATCGCCTGATAGTTCTGGAAATCGGTGATGCGGAAGTCACGCAGCAGGGCAGTACCTTCAAAGCGCGTCCCTTTGTTCAACGTCACAACCTGGGAGCCGTCGCGCAATTGCGTCAGATGTCCAGAATCGGCCACCACCACAGAAGGACGGGCGTTGCCTTTCGGGCGGATTTGCGCAAGGAACACATCTTTAAAATCGCTGCCGTCAACGCTTTCAATAAACAGCACGGCGCTGCCATTGGTCGCCTGCTGGAACTGCCCTTGCGCCAGCGCGGCCATGCCGGGATTGGCTTTTGCTTCCGCCAGTACCTCATCCTGGTGTCTGGATGACCAGGGCCCCGCCCACATGACGTTGACAGCGGCGACGACGCCGGTAAACAGCGCCAGCACCATCGCGGCTTTCACCAGCACAGCCCGGCTCAGACCACAGGCGTGCATGACCGTTATTTCACTTTCGGTATACAGTTTGCCCAGTGTCATCAACAGCCCGAGGAACAGGCTTAATGGCAGGATGAGCTGCGCCATTTCCGGCACGCCCAGCCCCAGTAGCGAGAGCACCAGATTTGCCGGAATGTCACCGTCAACCGCCGCCCCGAGGATCCTCACTAGCTTTTGACAAAAGAAGATCAAAAGCAGGATGAAAAGAATCGCCAGTTGGCTTTTGAGCGTCTCCCGCACCAGATATCTTATGATTATCACTTTAAATACGCCCGTAAAAACTCGTCTTTTGCAGGAATTTAGCTTGTTTCATGGCTTAAACGTCATTTATTCTCTTGAGTCGTCGAAATCGTCGCTAAAATTATTATACTCAGCAGATTCGCCACTCAGAACGCGTTCTGACGTGCCAATGCCGTAATAACGTTAAGATTAACACGAAGTCACCGCAACTGCGGACATGAGTTACGAAAGCTTGCAATTCTAACTGTAGCCGCCGCCGTTGTCTTTAAGATTCAGGAGCGTAGTGCATGGAGTTCAGTGTAAAAAGCGGTAGCCCGGAGAAACAGCGGAGTGCCTGCATCGTCGTGGGCGTCTTTGAACCACGCCGCCTTTCTCCGATTGCAGAACAGCTCGATAAAATCAGCGACGGGTACATCAGCGCCCTGCTGCGTCGTGGTGAACTGGAAGGAAAACCGGGGCAGACCCTGTTGCTGCACCATGTTCCTAACGTTCTTTCCGAGCGAATCCTCCTCATTGGTTGTGGCAAAGAGCGCGAGCTCGATGAGCGCCAGTACAAGCAGGTCATTCAGAAAACCATCAATACGCTGAATGACACCGGCTCAATGGAAGCAGTCTGCTTCCTGACCGAACTGCACGTCAAAGGCCGCAACAACTACTGGAAAGTACGTCAGGCTGTCGAAACGGCCAAAGAGACGCTGTACAGCTTTGATCAACTGAAGACCAACAAGAGCGAGCCGCGTCGCCCGCTGCGTAAAATGGTCTTCAACGTGCCGACCCGCCGCGAGCTGACCAGCGGCGAGCGTGCGATCCAACACGGTCTGGCGATTGCCGCCGGGATTAAAGCAGCGAAAGATCTCGGCAATATGCCGCCGAATATCTGTAATGCCGCCTACCTGGCCTCTCAGGCGCGCCAGTTGGCCGACAGCTACAGCAAGAACGTCATCACCCGCGTCATCGGCGAACAGCAGATGAAAGAGCTGGGTATGCACTCTTATCTGGCGGTCGGTCACGGTTCGCAGAACGAATCGCTGATGTCGGTTATCGAATACAAAGGCAACCCGTCCGAAGACGCGCGTCCGGTTGTGCTGGTCGGCAAAGGGCTGACCTTTGACTCCGGCGGCATCTCCATCAAGCCTGCCGAAGGCATGGACGAGATGAAGTACGATATGTGCGGCGCGGCGGCAGTGTACGGCGTGATGCGCATGGTCGCGGAACTTCAGTTGCCGATTAACGTCATCGGCGTGCTGGCAGGCTGCGAAAACATGCCTGGCGGGCGAGCGTATCGTCCGGGCGACGTGCTGACCACCATGTCCGGCCAGACGGTCGAAGTGCTGAACACCGATGCCGAAGGCCGCCTGGTACTGTGCGACGTGTTAACCTACGTTGAGCGTTTTGAGCCGGAAGCGGTGATTGACGTCGCGACCCTGACGGGCGCCTGCGTGATTGCGCTGGGCCATCACATCACTGGTCTGATGTCGAACCACAATCCGCTGGCGCATGAGCTGATTAGCGCGTCCGAACAGGCGGGCGACCGCGCATGGCGCTTGCCGTTGGGCGATGAGTTCCAGGAACAGCTGGAGTCTAACTTTGCGGATATGGCGAACATCGGCGGCCGTCCTGGCGGCGCAATCACCGCCGGTTGCTTCCTGTCGCGCTTTACCCGTAAGTACAACTGGGCGCACCTGGACATCGCCGGCACCGCATGGCGTTCCGGTAAAGCGAAAGGCGCAACCGGTCGTCCGGTGGCGTTGCTGTCGCAGTTCCTGCTCAATCGCGCGGGTTTTAACGGCGAAGAGTAAGTTTGCATGATTGCCGGATGGCGACGCATATGCGCCTTATCCGGCCTACATGGAGTATTTAACCGTAGGCCGGATAAGCGTAGCGCCATCCGGCTTCGCATTTAAATTCACCACAAGAAGCCCCATATATGAAGAATGCAACGTTCTATATTCTGGACAATGACACCACCATTGATGGCCTGAGCGCCGTTGAACAACTGGTGTGCGACATTGCCGCAGAACGTTGGCGCAGTGGTAAACGCGTGCTGATTGCCTGTGAAGACGAAAAACAGGCCATCCGTCTGGATGAAGCGCTGTGGGCAAGACCGCCGGAGAGTTTTGTCCCGCATAATCTGGCGGGAGAAGGTCCAAGAGGCGGCGCGCCGGTGGAAATCGCCTGGCCGCAAAAACGCAACAGCAGCCCGCGTGATATTCTGATCAGCCTGCGTACTGGCTTTGCAGATTTTGCCACCGCTTTCACAGAAGTGATAGACTTTGTCCCTTACGAAGAAACTTTGAAACAACTGGCGCGCGAACGCTACAAAGCCTACCGCGTGGCTGGTTTTAACCTGAATACGGCAACCTGGAAATAATGGAAAAGACATATAACCCACAAGATATCGAACAGCCGCTTTACGAGCACTGGGAGCAGCAGGGCTACTTTAAGCCGAATGGTGATGAAAGCCAGGAAAGCTTCTGCATCATGATCCCGCCGCCAAACGTCACCGGCAGTTTGCATATGGGTCACGCCTTCCAGCAAACCATCATGGATACCCTGATCCGCTATCAGCGCATGCAGGGTAAAAACACCCTGTGGCAGGTCGGTACTGACCACGCCGGGATCGCTACCCAGATGGTGGTTGAGCGCAAGATTGCCGCAGAAGAGGGTAAAACCCGCCACGACTATGGCCGCGATGCCTTCATCGACAAAATCTGGCAGTGGAAAGCGGAATCCGGCGGCACCATTACCCGTCAGATGCGCCGCCTGGGTAACTCCGTGGACTGGGAGCGCGAACGCTTCACCATGGACGAAGGTCTTTCCAATGCCGTGAAAGAAGTGTTTGTCCGCCTGTACAAAGAAGATCTGATTTACCGTGGCAAGCGCCTGGTCAACTGGGACCCGAAACTGCGCACCGCGATCTCTGACCTGGAAGTGGAAAACCGCGAGTCCAAAGGCTCTATGTGGCACATCCGCTATCCGCTGGCTGACGGTGCGAAAACCGCAGACGGTAAAGATTACCTGGTGGTCGCCACCACCCGCCCGGAAACTCTGCTGGGCGATACCGGCGTAGCCGTCAACCCGGAAGATCCGCGTTATAAAGATCTGATTGGCAAATTCGTGGTGCTGCCGCTGGTGAACCGTCGTATTCCGATCGTTGGCGACGAGCATGCCGACATGGAAAAAGGCACCGGCTGCGTGAAGATCACCCCGGCGCACGACTTTAACGACTATGAGGTGGGCCGTCGTCATCAACTTCCGATGATCAATATTCTGACCTTTGACGGCGATATCCGTGAAAGCGCGGAAGTGTATGACACCAAAGGCGAAGAGTCCGACGTTTACTCCAACGAAATCCCGGCTGAGTTCCAGAAACTGGAGCGCTTTGCCGCGCGTAAAGCAGTGGTTGCCGCTATCGATGCCCTCGGCCTGCTGGAAGAGATTAAACCGCACGACCTGACCGTTCCTTACGGCGACCGTGGCGGCGTGGTTATCGAACCAATGCTGACCGACCAGTGGTACGTACGCGCTGATGTGCTGGCAAAACCGGCGGTGGAAGCGGTAGAGAATGGCGATATCCAGTTCGTGCCAAAACAGTACGAAAACATGTACTTCTCCTGGATGCGTGACATTCAGGACTGGTGTATCTCCCGTCAGCTGTGGTGGGGCCACCGCATCCCGGCATGGTACGACGACGCGGGCAACGTCTACGTTGGCCGTAGCGAAGACGAAGTGCGTCAGGAAAACAACCTGAGTGCCGACGTTGCACTGCGTCAGGACGACGACGTACTGGACACCTGGTTCTCTTCCGCACTGTGGACCTTCTCGACTCTCGGCTGGCCGGAAAACACCGACGCGCTGCGTCAGTTCCACCCGACCAGCGTGATGGTCTCCGGTTTCGACATCATCTTCTTCTGGATTGCCCGCATGATCATGATGACCATGCACTTCATCAAAGATGAAAACGGCAAGCCGCAGGTGCCGTTCAAGACCGTCTACATGACCGGTCTGATTCGCGATGACGAAGGCCAGAAGATGTCCAAATCCAAGGGTAACGTTATCGACCCGCTGGATATGGTTGACGGCATTTCCCTGCCGGATCTGCTGGAAAAACGTACCGGCAACATGATGCAGCCGCAGCTGGCTGAGAAGATTGCCAAACGTACCGAGAAACAATTCCCGGACGGCATTGAGCCGCACGGTACTGACGCCCTGCGTTTCACCCTGGCGGCGCTGGCCTCTACCGGCCGCGACATCAACTGGGATATGAAGCGCCTGGAAGGCTACCGTAACTTCTGTAACAAGCTGTGGAACGCCAGCCGCTTTGTGCTGATGAATACCGAAGATCAGGATTGCGGCTTCAACGGCGGCGAGATGACCCTGTCGCTGGCAGACCGCTGGATCCTGGCGGAGTTCAACCAGACCATCAAAGCGTACCGCGAAGCGCTGGACAGCTTCCGCTTCGATATCGCAGCGGGCATTCTGTACGAGTTCACCTGGAACCAGTTCTGCGACTGGTATCTGGAGCTGACCAAGCCGGTCATGAACGGCGGCTCTGAAGCAGAACTGCGCGGCACCCGCAACACGCTGGTCACCGTGCTGGAAGGTCTGCTGCGCCTGGCGCATCCGATCATCCCGTTCATCACTGAGACCATCTGGCAGCGTGTGAAAGTGATTTCCGGCATTACCGCCGACACCATCATGCTGCAACCGTTCCCGCAGTACGATGCCTCCCAGGTGGATGAAGCCGCGCTGGCCGATACCGAATGGCTGAAGCAGGCGATCGTTGCCGTACGTAACATCCGTGCGGAAATGAACATCGCGCCGGGCAAACCGCTGGAACTGCTGCTGCGTGGTTGCAGCGAAGAAGCGATTCGCCGCGTGAACGACAACCGCAGCTTCCTGCTAAACCTGGCGCGTCTGGAAAGCATCACCGTGCTGCCAGCCGATGACAAAGGGCCGGTTTCCGTGACGAAGATTATCGATGGCGCCGAGCTGCTGATCCCGATGGCGGGGCTGATTGACAAAGAAGCCGAGCTGGCGCGTCTGGCGAAAGAAGTGGCGAAGGTCGAAGCTGAAATTGGCCGCATTGAAGGCAAGCTGGCGAACGAAGGTTTTGTCGCCCGCGCACCGGAAGCGGTGATCGCCAAAGAGCGTGAGAAGCTGGAAAACTACGCGGAAGCGAAAGCGAAGCTGATTGAACAGCAGGCAGTTATCGCGGCGCTGTAACTTGATGGAAACGCCGGAGACCCTCTTCGGCGTTTTCTTTTATAAGGCATTTTTTATTCGTACCAGCTTCCCGTCCGGCATGGTGATCCAGTAATACTCTATGTTGCTGAAAGAAAATCTTTCGTAAGATCCCGCATCGAATTCCACGATTAGCAGCACATTTTTTTCAATACAATTTTCTTTTGTGTTTTTTTGTGGCGGAAAACAAAACAGATCACCATCGCCTGATTTCTCACCATCGATAAACCCGCCGCCAATATCCCAAAAAACAATATAGTAAGAGGCACTTGTTGGTATATGGTATTTTGCCTTCAGCTCATTTTTATGCTGCAGATACCAGTGTATCCGTCCCCACTCGGTTAATGCAAAGTGGTTAACTGCAATATCATAAGCCTCAAAATCCATAAAACCACGTTCACTGCTAACATAAAGCCCATGAAAAAGCGTAGGATCATACTCAAATCTCTCGCCAACCCGAAGGATTGTCACAGGTCGTTGAGCCCAGAGGAGATAACCGCATATCAGCAACACCAAGCTACCGATAATGACGTTACGTTTCGGCTTCATACGCTTCCCTTAATATGCGCATGAGCATTTAAATTTGTCAGAAACGGCCTGTACGCATAGTCACGATGACGCTGTAGAAAAAACCAGATGCGGAAGAAGCGAAAGTTTTTATATAACGTATTGGTAATATCCTCTTTGCCCAGACCAAAATGATCCTGCCCTTTAAAAGAAAGTAATCCCTCCCATGACATGGCATAGCGCTGAAAACGCACCAGTTTGATTTGTTGTGTATAAATATCATGTACGCTTACCCCCAAACCATTTACCCTGTCGATATAACGGTTGAATTTTGGCAGTTTAG
This sequence comes from Citrobacter sp. CK180, assembly GCF_030333655.1. Taxonomy (NCBI): domain Bacteria; kingdom Pseudomonadati; phylum Pseudomonadota; class Gammaproteobacteria; order Enterobacterales; family Enterobacteriaceae; genus Citrobacter; species Citrobacter sp. CK180. The sequence goes on from NZ_JAOWFM010000030.1 coordinate 41,417, forward strand.
AATCTTGCATTTCTGATTTAAGTCTTACAAAGAAGAAATCATCCAGGCGTGCGTCCCGGTTACTATGCAATTGTTTATTGATCTCATCCCGAATTTTCATCAACATATCATTCGTTCCAACGCCCCTTATGACCTCCTCATACGCGCGATTTAGAAGTTCTCCAAACCATGGCTGCCCGTTACCGTAATGGAAATGATCAATCAGTTCCCCAATAATAGGAGAATATAACCCTTTAGCGAATTGTGCTGACAGTTCTTTCATCTCATCAAACAGAATATCTGCACAATGCTGGCGACTAATCGGCCTGCCTTGTGGTTGTTGATGGACGAAATCCAAAGCCTGCGAATTAAAAGTAGTCATCATATCAAATTGCAAACACCTGAACGGGTCAACCCGAGCAGAGATATCCTTCAACCCCAGAGTGTAAAAATCCCAGTCGTCCAAATCACCATACTGCATATCATCAATATGATAATCTTCAAAGCGATGGGATGTAGCAAATATCTCACGGGGCAGAGACATTAATAAATACATATCATTACTCATAACTCATCACCCTGGTAAATAATATAATCGCGTTTTACTCCGGGAGAAAAATTAAGATAAACTCAAATAATAAAACTTGAGCAATGCAACGAAAACAGCAGGTTAATGATAAAAATTTTTCTCAGAGAGAATAACAGTCTTGCATGTTCGAAAAGAGGGTGGTATCAAATATAACTATGATAATTTATCATTTAATTGAGTAATAAAATGAGTTCTACGCTATTTCCCCTTACGCTACGCCGTATTACCGCTGACGATAACGCCGCCATCGCCCGCGTCATCCGCCAGGTTTCCGCTGAATACGGCCTGACCGCTGATAAAGGCTATACGGTTGCCGATCCTAATCTGGATGAACTGTTCCAGGTTTACAGTCAGCCAGGCGCGGCCTATTGGGTCGTCGAGCAGAGCGGTCAGGTGGTGGGCGGCGGCGGCGTGGCGCCGTTAGGCTGTAGCGAACCGGATATCTGCGAACTGCAAAAAATGTACTTTTTGCCGACGGTGCGCGGCCAGGGGCTGGCGAAGAAACTGGCGCTGATGGCGCTGGAGCACGCGCGTGAGCAGGGGTTTAAACGCTGCTACCTGGAAACCACCGCATCCTTACGCGAAGCAATTGGCCTGTATGAACATCTGGGATTTGAGCATATCAGCGAACCACTGGGCTGCACCGGGCATGTTGACTGCGAAGTCCGCATGCTGAAAACGCTGTAAGTCACCCACAGGCCGGATAAGGCGACGCCATATCCGGCAATTTATGCAAACATTCTGCTTCTGAGTTAGTGGCGTACGCCGTCATCGTCTTCGTCGACGTAATCTTCATCGTCGCCGTCTTCACCCTCTTCGCCGTTCGGATCTTCGAAGTACGTACCCCAGCCGTCATATTCCACGTCAAATTTCTCAGCCAGGTTCATCAGTTGTTCAACCTGAGCATCAATCAGATCGGCATTCAGCGCACATTCGCTGAGGATATCGCAGCAAATCACCGTATCGCCTTCTTCCACTTCCAGCTCTTCCGGCTCGGTCACTTCATAACCGAGTTTGAACGCTTCTACGGCTGCTTTTTCCAGCGTTTCGAAGTCGTCAGCGGAAAAGTGATGCTCGATAGTGTACAGCGCATCTGGATCGCTGCCATCTTCAAGTAATTCTTCAATAATCAGACGCGTCTCTTCACGCTGCTCTTCCAGTAGTTCCGGGTTTGCCATGGCTCGTTCCTCATAAATGTCCTGCCGATACTCTTATTGTCACACACCGCTGTCATTGCCTCCACCTTTCCAGGAAAGATTTGTTAAATGGGGTTGCAAATGCATAATCATCCATATAAATTGAATTTTAATTCAACAAATGGCCTTTGCCATGTGAGGGAACCATGTCTACGTTTTATCAGAAACATTTTTTGAAATTACTCGATTTCACCTCCGCTGAACTCACCGCTCTGCTGCAACTCGCCGCCAAACTGAAAGCCGACAAGAAAAACGGCGTAGAAGTCGCCAGACTGACCGGCAAAAACATCGCGCTCATCTTCGAAAAAGACTCGACCCGCACCCGATGCTCTTTCGAAGTTGCCGCATACGATCAGGGCGCTCGCGTAACGTACCTTGGGCCAAGCGGCAGCCAGATTGGGCATAAAGAGTCAATTAAAGACACCGCCCGCGTGCTGGGACGCATGTATGACGGTATTCAGTACCGCGGCCACGGCCAGGAAGTGGTAGAAACGCTGGCGGAATATGCAGGCGTTCCCGTGTGGAACGGGTTGACCAACGAGTTTCACCCCACGCAGCTGCTGGCGGATTTGCTGACCATGCAGGAACATCTGCCGGGCAAAGCCTTCAATGAGATGACGCTGGTTTACGCTGGCGATGCGCGTAACAACATGGGAAATTCCATGCTGGAAGCCGCCGCGCTGACAGGGCTGGATTTACGTCTGGTGGCTCCGCAGGCCTGCTGGCCGGAAGCAAGCCTGGTCGCAGAGTGCAAAGCGCTGGCGCAAAAGAACGGCGGCGATATTACGCTGACTGAAGATATCGCAGCGGGCGTGAAAGGCGCGGACTTTATCTATACCGACGTATGGGTGTCGATGGGTGAAGCAAAAGAGAAATGGGCGGAGCGTATCGCACTGCTGCGTCAGTATCAGGTAAACAGCGCAATGATGGCGCAGACCGGTAATCCTCAGGTGAAGTTTCTGCACTGCCTGCCCGCATTCCACGATGATCAGACCACGCTTGGCAAGAAAATGGCCGAAGAGTTCGGTTTGCACGGCGGGATGGAAGTGACCGATGCGGTGTTTGAATCTCCGGCCAGCATCGTGTTTGACCAGGCGGAAAACCGGATGCACACCATCAAAGCGGTGATGGTGGCAACGCTGGCGAAATAACGATTACGTCTTATCCGGCCTACAGATCGTGTTCCCGTAGGCCGGGTAAGACGTTTTGCGTCGCCACCCGGCAATGCAACTTACTCGACCAGCAGCTTAACGACCGCTTTGCGTACCTGAGCTGGCGCCCCTACGGCGCACAGCGGCTTATGGACTTCCCCCGGGTAAAAGACCACAAAATCGCCTTCATTAAGGATCACCGTTTTCTCCTCTGCCCCTTCAGGCAAAAACGCGATGTCTTTATCCGCCAGCCAGTCAGTTTCCGGCGCGCCCGCAGGCTGGGTGCTGAAGGTCATTCCTTCCTGCCCCTTTAATACGATCTGAATATCAAGATAGCGCGCGTGATACTCCGCACGACGCTTTTCAAACGGCTCGGTCATGTCTTCCGAAACCAGATAAAACAGGCGATTGCCGTCGATATCATGCTTGCCCTTTGCCGTTTCATCCGTCACATGCGCTTTAATATGTTCAATGGCCTGACGCAGCACGTCCGGCAGCCAGGGTTGCAGATTGTGGATATTGCCAACGATCATCACAGACTCCTTAAATAAAACAACGTTTCATTTTTATGTTTATACGAAAAAAACCGCTGCCATACCACTTCTATTTCACGATGTTTTGCGTCAGCGCATGTTTATCGCTGAAGATGTTGTCCGACTGTTAATCATCATCGAAGATTATGCATATCCTTTGCATAACTTTCCCCCTCCACTTTACAGTAAAAATCGTAATATTCTGTTATAAAAGGGTTTATAAGAAAAACACCTTGTTGATCACACTTCCTTTTCCCTGCATAACCTGCATTTATCACCATAGTTATTTTATGATTTACGTTAAGGTAAAAATAATAAAATAACCCTCCCGCATACCTATGCACAGACAAAAATAAAACATCATAAAATCAACAAGATAGAATTAAATAATAAATTTAGATCATCTACAAATAATTAACAAAAAAGAATAACAAGACATTTTATTGCGTAGTAATTCAGTTATTACTCTCTTTATTTTTCAATTTCTCTGACCTCGCTCATATATTAAATAAGAAAAATTAAATATCCCTTCCGATGTGAAACACATCACATTATCAGACCGAATTAGAATCAATGATGATTTCCGAAAATTAGCTGAACAGTAATGACTGCAAACAATTTAATTATTTGCAGCCACCACTTCTTTATTCCTGAAAATTGAGTAAAAGGTATCGTGATGGAAAAACATTATGTCGGTTCTGAAATCGGTCAATTACGTAGTGTGATGTTGCACCGCCCTAATCTCAGTCTGAAAAGACTGACGCCGTCAAATTGCCAGGAGCTGCTTTTTGATGACGTTCTGTCGGTGGAACGCGCAGGCGAAGAGCACGATATTTTCGCTAATACGTTACGCCAACAAGGCATAGAGGTGTTGCTGCTAACCGACCTGCTGACGCAAACACTGGATGTTATCGAAGCCAAGACCTGGCTGCTGGAAACACAAATCTCCGACTATCGCCTGGGCCCGACGTTCGCGGCGGATATTCGCGCCTGGCTGGCGGATATGCCGCATCGGGAATTAGCGCGCCATTTAAGCGGTGGGCTGACATATGGCGAAATCCCCGCCTCGATTAAAAATATGGTGGTTGATACACACGATATTAATGACTTTATTATGAAGCCATTACCCAATCACTTATTTACCCGCGATACCTCATGCTGGATATATAACGGCGTGTCGATCAACCCAATGGCAAAAACAGCGCGCCAGCGTGAAACCAATAACCTGCGGGCGATTTATCGCTGGCATCCACAATTTGCAGATGGCGAATTTATTAAATATTTCGGCGACGAAAACATTAATTACGACCATGCCACGTTAGAAGGCGGGGACGTGCTGGTTATTGGTCGCGGCGCCGTGCTGATTGGCATGTCTGAACGTACCACCCCGCAGGGGATCGAGTTCCTCGCCCAGTCGCTGTTTAAACATCGCCAGGCCGAGCGCGTCATCGCCGTTGAGTTGCCAAAACACCGTTCCTGCATGCACCTCGATACCGTCATGACCCATATCGACATCGACACCTTCTCCGTCTACCCGGAAGTGGTTCGCCCGGACGTCCAGTGCTGGACCTTAACACCGGACGGGCGCGGCGGGCTGAAGCGTACCCAGGAAAGCACGCTGGTACACGCCATCGAAAAAGCCCTCGGCATTGATCAGGTGCGTTTGATCACCACTGGCGGCGATGCCTTCGAAGCCGAACGTGAGCAGTGGAATGACGCCAATAACGTTCTCACCCTGCGCCCCGGTGTGGTGGTCGGCTACGAGCGCAACATCTGGACCAACGAAAAATACGACAAAGCGGGCATCACCGTTCTGCCCATTCCTGGCGATGAACTGGGACGCGGACGCGGCGGCGCGCGCTGCATGAGCTGCCCGCTGGAACGCGACGGCATTTAAGGAAGCGATTATGGACAACAAACCCACTCTGGTTGTCGCACTGGGCGGCAATGCGCTGCTCAAACGCGGCGAACCGCTGGAAGCGGATATCCAGCGCAAAAACATCGATCTGGCGGCAAAAACCATCGCCCAACTGACGCAACAGTGGCGCGTGGTGCTGGTACACGGCAACGGCCCGCAGGTTGGCCTGCTGGCGTTGCAGAACAGCGCCTATGACCGCGTCACCCCCTACCCGCTCGATATTCTCGGCGCGGAAAGCCAGGGGATGATCGGCTACATGCTGCAACAGTCGCTGAAAAACCAGCTTCCGCAGCGTGAAATCAGCGTCCTGCTCACTCAGGTGGAGGTGGACACCGACGATCCGGCATTCCGCAACCCAACCAAATATATCGGCCCGGTTTATGACGGCGACCAGGCCAACGCGCTACAGGCGGAAAAAGGCTGGATTTTCAAAGCCGACGGAAAAGCGTTTCGCCGCGTAGTGCCTTCGCCACAGCCCAAACGCATCGTTGAGAGCGACGCGATCCGCGCCCTGATCGCCCGCGACCATCTCGTGATCTGCAACGGCGGCGGCGGCGTGCCGGTAGTGGAAAAAGCCGATGGTTTTCATGGCATTGAAGCGGTGATCGACAAAGACCTCTCTGCCGCTCTGCTCGCCAGTCAAATCCACGCGGACGCGCTGCTGATCCTGACCGATGCCGACGCGGTGTACCTCGACTGGGGCAAGCCGACCCAACGCCCGCTGGCTCAGGTAACGCCGGAACTGCTCAGCGAAATGCAGTTCGATGCCGGTTCGATGGGGCCGAAAGTCACCGCCTGCGCCGAGTTTGTCAGCCACTGCCAGGGGATTGCCGGTATCGGTTCACTGGCCGACGGCCCGGCCATTCTCAGCGGTGACAAAGGCACCCTGATTCGACCCGAAACCGTCGATTACGACGCATAAGGCGATTTCTGCCGGATGGCGGCGGCGCCTTATCCGGCCTACAGCACGCGCATAACCGTAGGCCTGATAAGCGCAGCGCCATCAGGTAATTCATTTTAACAAGGACACTGTAATGGCTACTTCACTGAAAAATCGCAACTTTCTTAAACTGCTCGACTTCACTCCGACGGAGATCCAGTATCTGATCGATCTGGCCATCGAGCTGAAAGCGGCAAAAAAAGCCGGACGCGAGAAGCAAACGCTGGTCGGTAAAAACATCGCGCTAATTTTCGAAAAAACCTCCACCCGCACCCGCTGCGCGTTTGAGGTCGGCGCATTCGATCAGGGCGCACAGGTGACCTATCTCGGGCCAAGCGGCTCGCAGATTGGGCATAAAGAATCCATGAAAGATACCGCCCGCGTGCTGGGCCGGATGTATGACGGCATTGAGTATCGCGGTTTTGGTCAGCAGATCGTTGAAGAACTGGGGCAGTACGCGGGCGTACCGGTGTGGAACGGCCTGACCGATGAATTTCACCCTACGCAGATCCTCGCCGACCTGATGACCATGCTGGAACATGCGCCGGGCAAAACGCTGCCTGAATTCAGCTTCGCTTACCTCGGCGACGCCCGCAATAACATGGGCAATTCGCTGATGGTCGGCGCGGCAAAAATGGGGATGGACATCCGCCTGGTCGCACCGAAATCCTTCTGGCCGGACGACGCACTGGTGGCGCAGTGCCGCGATATCGCCAGCGTCACCGGCGCGCGCATTACGCTAACCGAGGATGTGGAGGAAGGCGTTTATGACGTGGATTTCCTCTATACCGATGTCTGGGTGTCGATGGGCGAACCAAAAGAGGCATGGGCGGAGCGCGTCAGCCTGATGAAGCCATACCAGATCAACCAGCAGGTCATCAACGCCACCGGCAACCCCAACGTGAAGTTTATGCACTGCCTGCCCGCCTTCCACAACGAGCACACCAAAGTGGGCCGCGAAATCGAGGCCGCCTATGGCCTGAAAGGACTGGAGGTGACGGAAGAGGTGTTCGAGTCAGCCCACTCCATCGTGTTTGACGAAGCGGAAAACCGTATGCACACCATTAAAGCGGTCATGGTGGCGACGCTCGGCGACTAACCCCTCCGGGCATGTGCCGCCTGACGACGCATGCCCGTGTTATCTGGAGAGAACACCATGGGCAAATTTAAATTTCCCAGCGCGTATACCATCCTGTTTATTCTTATCGCACTGGTCGCTGTGATGACCTGGATTGTCCCGGCGGGCAAATACCAGATGGCGATGAACCCCACGTTGGGTAAAGAGGTTCCGGTCGCGGGCACCTATGCTCCTGCCGAGTCGCATCCGCAAGGGATTACCGCCGTACTGTTGGCCCCCATTGACGGCCTCTACAACCACGAAACCTATACCGCAGGCGCAATCGATGTGGCGCTGTTTGTACTAATCATCGGCGGCTTTCTCGGCGTGGTGAACAAAACCGGTGCAATTGATGCGGGTATTGAACGCGTCACGGTACGGCTCAACGGCAAAGAGGAGTGGATGATCCCCATACTGATGGGACTCTTTGCCGCAGGCGGGACGATTTACGGGATGGCGGAAGAGTCACTCCCCTTCTACACGCTGCTGGTTCCGGTGATGATGGCCGCCCGCTTCGATCCGCTGGTCGCGGCCGCCACCGTGCTGCTCGGCGCAGGTATTGGCACACTCGGTTCGACCATCAACCCTTTTGCCACGGTGATTGCCGCCAACGCTGCCGGAATCCCGTTCACTCAGGGTATGCTGTTACGCATCATTCTGCTGGTCGTTGGCTATGTCATTTGCGTGGTCTGGGTGATGCGCTATGCCCGCAAAGTGCGCAGCAACCCGGAGTTATCTATCGTGGCAGATAAGATGGAGGAGAACCGCGCTCACTTTCTTGGCAACCGTTCCAGCACGCTGTTGGAGTTCACCGCAACCCGCAAATGGATCTTGCTGATTTTCGCCGCCGCCTTTGCCGTGATGATTTACGGCGTCGCGGTTCTCGGCTGGTGGATGGCGGAAATTTCCGGCGTTTTCCTGGCGTCCGCGATTATCGTCGGCGTTATCGCCCGGATGAGCGAAGAGGCGTTCACCAGTACGTTTATCGACGGCGCGCGGGATCTGCTTGGCGTGGCGCTGATTATCGGTATTGCACGCGGCATTGTGGTGGTGATGGATAATGGCATGATTACGCATACCATTTTGCACAGCGCGGAAAATCTGGTATCTGGCTTGTCCACCACCATTTTTATCAATGTCACTTACTGGCTGGAAGTATTGCTCTCATTCCTGGTGCCCTCTTCCTCTGGTCTGGCGGTGTTGACCATGCCGATCATGGCGCCGTTAGCGGACTTCGCCCATGTGCAACGGGATCTGGTGGTGACGGCGTATCAATCGGCGTCCGGGATTGTGAACCTGATTACGCCGACGTCGGCGGTCGTAATGGGAGGGCTGGCGATTGCGCGCGTGCCGTATGTGCGGTATCTGAAGTGGGTCGCGCCGCTGCTGCTGATCCTGACGCTACTGAATATGGCTGTTTTGAGCGTTGGCGCAATGCTGTAACTCCCGCCGGATGGCGCTTCGCTTATCCGGCCTACAGGTTACGCATTTTGTAGGCCGGATAAGGCGCTTTAGCGCCGCCATCCGGCACAGGCCAACAGGTTGCGTATTCCGTAGGCCGGATAAGGCGCTTTAGCGCCGCCATCCGGCAAACGAACGCAGCCAATACGCTTTCTTTTTTGACTGGCTTCTCACTTTCCTGCAAAACCGACCGGTTGATTCGTTATCAATGTGACAAACAGGATGAATTTCGCTAGTCCATTGATATCAATGACAAAGCAAGGTGCATATATGAAGGAATACAATGATTGCTCCGCCAAAGAACAGCAGCAACTGGCGGTATGTCAGCGCCTGATTACAGAAAAAAGTTACTTATCCCAGGAGGAAATACGTCGCGATCTGCAAAACCACGGCTTCGAAGGCATCAGCCAGTCGACCGTTTCACGTCTGTTGAAACTGCTCGGCGTCATAAAAATAAGAAATACAAAGGGACAAAAAATTTATTCCGTAAATCCGCAATTGCGCCCCGCTCCTGACGCTGCGCGATCGATATCCGAGATGGTGGTCAGCGTGGAACACAATAGCGAATTTATCCTTATCCACACGGTGGCCGGTTATGGCCGCGCCGTTGCCAGAATCCTGGATTATCACGCCCTGCCGGAAATTTTAGGTGTGATCGCGGGCAGCAGTATCGTCTGGGTCGCGCCACGGGTCGTACAGCGCACCGGGCTTGTTCACAAGCAAATTAATTATTTATTAAAAATGAATTCTTATTCATGAGAACCGTTTGCGATGAATAAAATGTGCATTAATCGCTTGATCCCATAACATAGCTGAGTATAATCGCGGACAATTTGCCGGGAGGAAGTATGGTTCAGTGTGTACGACATTCTGTCTTACCGCGTCTGAAAACAGACGCTGGACTGCCGTTTTTCTTCCCGTTGCTCACCTATTCCAGGCCCCTCATTGAGGGGCTTTTTTTTTGCCCAGGCGTCAGGAGATAAACATGGCTAACCCGCTATACCAAAAACACATCATTTCCATAAACGACCTCAGCCGCGATGACCTCAATCTGGTTCTGGCGACGGCGGCGAAATTAAAAGCCAATCCACAGCCGGAGCTGCTGAAGCATAAAGTGATCGCCAGCTGCTTCTTCGAGGCATCCACACGCACCCGCCTGTCGTTTGAAACCTCGATGCACCGCCTCGGCGCCAGCGTGGTGGGCTTCTCCGACAGCGCTAACACGTCGCTGGGCAAAAAAGGCGAGACGCTGGCGGATACCATCTCCGTTATCAGCACTTATGTGGACGCGATTGTGATGCGTCACCCACAGGAAGGCGCTGCGCGTCTGGCGACCGAGTTCTCCGGCAACGTGCCGGTACTGAACGCCGGCGACGGCGCAAACCAGCATCCGACCCAGACGCTGCTGGATCTGTTTACCATTCAGGAGACCCAGGGCCGCCTGGACAATCTGAACATCGCCATGGTCGGCGACCTGAAATATGGCCGAACCGTACACTCACTGACGCAGGCGCTGGCGAAGTTTGACGGCAACCGCTTCTACTTTATCGCGCCGGACGCGCTGGCGATGCCGCAATACATTCTGGATATGCTGGATGAGAAAGGCATTGCCTGGAGTCTGCACAGCGCCATCGAAGAGGTGATGGCGGAAGTGGATATTCTGTATATGACCCGCGTGCAGAAAGAGCGTCTGGACCCGTCCGAATACGCCAACGTCAAAGCGCAGTTTGTCCTGCGCGCCAGCGACCTGAACGGCGCGCGTGAAAACATGAAGGTTCTGCATCCGCTGCCGCGTATTGATGAGATCACCACCGACGTAGATAAAACGCCGCACGCCTGGTACTTCCAGCAGGCAGGAAACGGTATTTTCGCTCGCCAGGCGTTACTGGCACTGGTTCTGAATAGCGATCTGGCACTGTAAGGGGAAAAGAGATGACACACGACAATAAACTACAGGTTGAAGCGATCAAACGTGGCACCGTAATCGACCACATTCCCGCGCAGGTTGGCTTTAAGTTACTGACGCTGTTCAAACTGACCGAGACCGATCAGCGCATCACCATCGGCCTTAACCTGCCGTCCGGCGAGATGGGGCGTAAAGACCTGATTAAAATCGAGAACACTTTCCTGACCGAAGAACAGGTTAACCAGCTCTCCCTGTACGCGCCGCAGGCAACGGTAAACCGCATCGACAACTATGATGTGGTGGGCAAATCGCGCCCGAGCCTGCCGGATCGCATCGACAACGTGCTGGTCTGCCCGAACAGCAACTGCATCAGTCATGCTGAGCCGGTTTCATCCAGTTTTGCAGTGAAAAAACGCACAGATGACATTGCGCTCAAATGTAAATACTGCGAAAAAGAGTTTTCGCATTATGTGGTGCTGGCCAACTAATTGAGGTTGGTAATGGGTATCCGGCTCCCTATAATGGCCTGTACCTAATTTACCGCTGTAATTCAGGAGAAATCATGAGCAAAACTATCGCGACGGAAAATGCACCCGCAGCTATCGGCCCATACGTTCAGGGCGTTGACCTGGGCAGCATGATCATCACTTCCGGTCAGATCCCGGTTGATCCAAAAACCGGCAGCGTACCGGATGACGTGTCCGCTCAGGCGCGCCAGTCGCTGGAAAACGTAAAAGCTATCGTCGAAGCCGCAGGCCTGAAAGTGGGCGACATCGTGAAAACAACCGTGTTCGTTAAAGACCTGAACGACTTCGCGACCGTGAATGCGACCTATGAAGCATTCTTCACCGAGCATAATGCGACCTTCCCGGCACGTTCATGCGTTGAAGTTGCGCGTCTGCCGAAAGACGTAAAAATCGAGATCGAAGCGATCGCTGTTCGCCGCTAAGTCTCCTTAAAAATATGTCTGCGCCGGATGGCGGCTTCGCCTTATCCGGCCTACGGAAAGCGCCGTTTGTAGGCCCGGTAAGCGCCAGCGCCACCGGGCATTTATCACATCACCCCAAACAGTTTCGGCAGGAACAGCGAGATCGCCGGAATATAGGTCACTAACATCAACACCAGGAAGAGTACCGCGTAGAACGGCAGCATCGCCTTCACCACCTGCTCTATTTTCTGCTTACTCACCGCACTGGCAACAAACAGCACCGATCCCACCGGCGGCGTAATCAGGCCGATCCCAAGATTCACCAGCATGATCATGCCGAAATGCACCGGATCAATACCCAATGCCGTAGTGACCGGCAGCAGAACAGGCGTCAGGATCAGGATTAGCGGCGCCATGTCCATCAGTGTCCCGATCAGCAGCAGCATAATGTTAATGCACATCAGGATGACGTATTTGTTATCTGAAATACTGGTGAACGCCTCGGTAATGCGCATCGGCAGCTGCATGTAGGTCATGATGGCGCCAAATGCGGCGGCGAACCCGATCAGGATCATCACAATGGTGACCGTTTTTACCGTGCGGTACATCAGCTTCGGCAGTTCAGACCATTTGTAGTCGCGGTAGATAAACATGGTGACGAAGAAGGCCCACAGACAGGCGATCGCCGCCGATTCCGTCGCGGTGAAGATGCCAGAGAGGATCCCGCCCATGATGATGACAACCGTCATCAGCCCCCACAGCGTATCGACAAAAATCTTCAACGCCTGGCGAAACGGCACCCGCTCGCCTTTCGGATAACCGCGCTTATGGGCAAAACCGACGCACATCACCATCAGGGTAAAACTTAACAGCAGCCCCGGCAGAATGCCGGCAATAAACAGCGCGGCAATCGACACCGTACCGCCCGTCGCCAGCGAATAAATCACCGAGTTGTGGCTGGGCGGCGTCAGGATCGCCTGTACGGAGCCGCTGGCGGTGACCGCCGCCGCAAAGTCACGCGGATAGCCTTTTTTATCCATCTCCGGGATCATCACCGAGCCGATAGACGCCGTATCCGCGACGGACGAGCCGGAAATCGCGCCAAAAAAGGTAGACGCCACAATGTTCACCAGCGACAGCCCGCCGCGTATAAAGCCGACAAAGATGTAGGCGAAGTTCACCAGGCGACGCGCGATACCGCCCTCCGCCATAATCGCCCCCGCCAGAATAAAAAATGGGATCGCCAGCAGCGAAAATTTGTTCACGCCGCTGGTGAGCTGGATCATGACCGCTTCCAGGGGAATGTCGATATACCAGGCACCAATGATCGCGCTAATGCCCACCGCGTATGCTACCGGCACCCCAATCGCCAGCATAATGCCGAGCGTAAAGACGAGAATAAATGCATCCATCTGCTTTCCTTTATGAAATGGGGTCGCGCATTAATGGGTTGAGCCCAGCATGACGACAGGACGTTGATACTGCGAACCACGGAAAATTTTCTCGATAATGAAAAGCAGCGTGATGGACGAGCCGACAGGCAACGGCAGGTAGTTCTCACCTGCTGATAACAGAGGAAATTCCGCCACCGGCTGTTCCCACAGGTCGTAGCACAGCAGGGAGCCGTACCAGAGGATAAACAGGCTGACGGCCATCAGCATCAGATCCGCCACAATGAAACAGATTCGCTGCGCGCCCTCGCTCAGGCGGTCGGTCACCATGCTGACAGCGATATGGGAACCCGCGCGATAGCTCACCGCTGCGCCAACAAAGGTGAATGTCACCATGCAAAGAATGGCGACCGGTTCCGGCCATGACAGCGCGCTGTTCATCACATAGCGCGCAAATATCCCGACGGGAATAACGGCCACCATAATCAACAGCGCCAATCCGGCAACCCACATTGAGATTCGGTAAAACAAATCCATTACCGACGAATAAAATTCACCCATGGTCGTCCCCTTGAATTAATCTTTAGGTTCAGGCGGATAAAGTCCTTACCCCGCCAGAGGTATTACTTCATATCCTGAATCCGTTTAATCAAATCCTGGCGATCTTTATAGGGTTCGCTGGCAGTTTAAAAAATGCCATGAATAGCGCTAACTGACAGGATAAAAGAGTGCCGGGCTTAACTTACAGTTATATATGACCTTTTACAGCGTAGCCTGCGCAGGCCAACGCATGTAAGAAAGTATTACGATAATTATGTTCATAAAATATGACTGAATGGAAATATTTTTAGCACGCTGTTTCATTTTTGCAATGAAGGTCTTTTTCCTGATAAAAAGATGTCTGAAAGAGGAGTAAAATTGTGATCCGTCACACTCTTTAGTATTTCAAAAAAAATAAAACAGGAACTTTCGTGAGGATATATTTACGGAGTATAGAAAAGCGTAATGGCTGCCGCAGCAGCCATTATTCTGGATTATTGCCAGCCGTAACGACGGCTATAAAAACCTTTCACTAATTGTGTCAATGTCATATAACCCGCGAGAATAGCGATCAGCCACGGGAAGTAGCTCAGCGGCAGCGCCTGTAATTGCAGATAGCCCGCCAACGGCGAGAACGGCAGCGCGATACCCACCACCATCACCACCAGCGTCATCAGCATCAGCGGCCATGCGGCGCGGCTCTGAATAAACGGTACGCGGCGCGTGCGAATCATATGCACAATCAATGTTTGCGATAACAGCCCGACGACAAACCAACCCGACTGGAACAGGGTTTGCGCTTCCGGCACATTCGCATGGAATACCCACCACATCAGGCAGAAGGTCAGGATGTCGAAAATCGAACTGATTGGCCCGAAGAAGATCATAAAACGCCCCAGATCGGCGGGATTCCAGCGTTGCGGCTTCTGGATCTGCTCGTCATCCACGTTATCAAACGGGATCGCCACCTGGGATACATCGTACAGCAGGTTCTGAATCAGTAAGTGCAGCGGCAGCATTGGCAGGAAGGGCAAGAATGCGCTCGCCACCAGCACACTAAAGACGTTACCAAAGTTAGAACTCGCGGTCATTTTGATGTATTTCAGCATGTTGGAGAACGTGCGACGCCCTTCGATAACGCCCTCTTCCAGCACCATCAGGCTCTTTTCCAACAGGATGATATCCGCAGCTTCGCGGGCAATATCCACGGCGCCATCAACGGAAATGCCGATATCCGCCGCACGCAATGCCGGAGCATCATTGATGCCATCGCCCATAAAGCCAACCACATGCCCTTTGCGTTTCAGCAGCGTGACGATGCGCTCTTTGTGCATCGGCGTCAGGCGGGCAAACAGCGTGGTGCGCGCGGCAAGTTCCGCCAGTTCATCATCGCTCAGCCCTTCGATATCACTGCCAGTCACCACATCGCCCGCATCAAGCCCGACTTCATGGCATACTTTCGCCGCCACCAGTTCGCTGTCGCCAGTGAGGATCTTCACGGTGATGCCGCTCTCTTTCAGCGCCTTCAGCGCCGGAGCGGTCGTCTCTTTCGGCGGATCGAGAAACGCAATGTAGCCTTCGAGGATCAGGTCAGACTCATCAATGCGTTGATAATCCCCTTCCCGCGCAGGCAGATACTTCGTGGCAACGGCCACCACGCGCAGCCCCTGGCGATTCAGCGTATCCGTTACGCGCTTCACCCGGCGCAGCATATTGTCATCCATCGGCACAATGTCGCCATTGTGGCGCACCTGGGTGCAGACGCTGAGGATCTCCTGCAACGCGCCTTTGCACACCAGTTGATGCACATCGGCTTCTTCCGCCACCACTACGGACATCCGGCGACGCTCAAAATCAAACGGGATCTCATCAATTTTCTGCCAGCGCCCGGAGAGCTGACGCGCAGACTCTTCATCCACGCCTTCCAGCACTGCGGTATCCAGCAGATTTTTCAACCCGGTCTGGTAGTGGCTGTTCAGCCAAGCGGAATGCAGCACGCGTTCGCTGGGCTTGCCGGAGACATCCGTATGGTTCTCCAGCACAATTTTATCCTGAGTCAGCGTGCCGGTTTTGTCGGTGCAGAGAATATCCATCGCGCCGAAGTTCTGAATGGCGTCCAGGTGCTTAACAATAACTTTTTGCTTCGACAGTTTCACCGCCCCGCGCGCCAGCGTGGAGGTGACAATCATCGGCAGCATTTCCGGCGTCAGCCCTACCGCGACCGAGAGCGCAAACAGCGCCGCTTCCCACCAGTCGCCTTTGGTATAGCCGTTAATGATCAACACGATAGGCGCCATGACCAGCATAAAGCGGATCAACAGCATACTGACGCGGCTGATGCCTTTCTGAAACGCGTTTTGCTCGCTTTCCTGCTCGCTCACGCGGCCCGCCAGTTGACCAAACCAGGTCTCGCCGCCCGTTGCAATGACAATCGCCTGCGCCGTTCCGCTCACCACGTTGGTGCCCATAAAGCACAGCGTGTCGCATTCCAGCGGATTGCTTTGCTTAGGGTCGCGGGTCGTCGCCACTTTTTCTACCGGCAGAGATTCGCCCGTGAGCGAAGCCTGCGCAACAAACAGATCGCGCGCCTGAATAACGCGTAAATCCGCCGGGATCATATCGCCCGCCGCCAGCTTGATAATATCGCCCGGCACCAGTTGGTCGATGGGCAGCTCAACCCAGCGGTTCTCGCCTTTCTCATTGATAACGCGCAGCACCGTAGCGGTATTGCTGACCATCGCCTTCAACGCATCTGCCGCTTTGGTCGAGCGTGCTTCCTGCACAAAATTCAGCAGCGTCGAAATCCCGACCATCAGCGCAATAACGCCTGCGGCAAACAGATCTTCCGTGGCATAGGAGATGACGCCGAGAATGGTCAGCAAGATATTGAAAGGGTTGCGATAGCAGACCCACAGGTGTCTCCACCACGGAGTCGGCTTCTGTGTGGGCAGCTGATTTTCACCGTATTTCTCGCGCGCATCCTCCACCTCTGCGACATTCAGCCCCTCAGGATGCGCATCGAATGCGCGCCAGAGCGCCGCTTCTTCCATCACCGCCATTTTCAGGCAGCGATCGCTCAATGACGGGGGAATCGGAGTATTCGCAACGCTCTGCGCACTGGGCAAGGGGTCGCGATGCACCAGGCGATGAGGTAAATGACGGTTAAGGCGGGCAAACAGCTCGCGGGTGATATTTTTCAGCATAAGCAGTCCCTCCGCGCCGAAAAAGCGGCGCAGAAACATCTCTCAGGCGCGGCAAAGCCTTACCTGACGATAATTTAAAGCGATAACAGGGACGTCGGGAACGTCACTGCCTTACGTATCCGGTAAGACAGTGAAAAACAGGCTTACCGGAAAGGGCTATTTCTCCATCGCGGGAGAGGGGTGGGTTCGGGATCCATGCAGCCTCCGGTAAGTGAATGATTGGCGCCGCGCATTATACGCAGAAAACCATAAGGTTTGTGGCAATTATGGCGGTATGATACCGCCGTGTAATTAAACCAAACGTATACACAAAAACATTTAGCTTGAAGGATGAAGCGTATAAACCAGACTTTACCCATTGCCCCTGGCTTGAGTAAAGTTACTCTTTTTGACACAACTTGATGCGCACCACGGGAAAACAGGATGCAGAATCGGCTGACCATTAAAGACATTGCCCGCTTAAGCGGCGTAGGGAAATCCACCGTTTCCCGCGTGCTCAACAACGAAAGCGGGGTAAGTGAACGGACTCGTGAACGTGTGGAAGCCGTAATGAATCAACATGGTTTTTCCCCTTCCCGTTCCGCACGCGCCATGCGCGGGCAAAGTGATAAAGTGGTCGCCATTATTGTTACCCGTCTGGATTCCCTGTCAGAAAACCTCGCCGTCCAGACCATGCTGCCCGCATTTTACGAGCAGGGTTACGATCCCATCATGATGGAGAGCCAGTTCTCGCCAGAACTGGTAGAAGAGCACCTGGGGATGCTCAGACGGCGTAACATTGACGGCGTGGTGCTGTTCGGTTTTACCGGTATTTGCGAGGAGATGCTTGCGCCCTGGCAGGCCTCGCTGGTGCTGCTGGCAAGGGACGCCAGTGGTTTTGCGTCGGTGTGCTATGACGACGAAGGCGCTATCCATACCTTAATGCAGCGTCTGTATGACCAGGGACATCGGGCGATCAGCTTTCTCGGCGTGCCTCACAGCGACGTCACGACCGGTAAGCGCCGTCACGAAGCCTATCTGAGTTTCTGCAAAAAAAATAAACTGCACCCTGTCGCCGCTCTGCCTGGCCTGGCGATGAAACAAGGCTATGAGCACGCTGCGGATGTCATTACGCCAGACACCAGCGCGCTGGTCTGCGCGACCGATACGCTGGCGCTGGGCGCCAGTAAATATTTACAGGAACAGCGTATCGATTCTCTGCAACTGGCGAGCGTCGGGAACACGCCGCTGATGAAATTTCTCCACCCGGAGATTATCACGGTTGATCCCGGTTACGCTGAAGCCGGGAAACAAGCGGCCTTACAGCTGATCGAGCAAATCAACGGCCGCAGCGATCCCCGCCAGATCGTCATTCCGTCTACCCTCTCCTGATTCTTTTCTGAACGGTAATTTGTGATCTTCGCTGCGTTTCGAGAACGTTCCCATTTTTTAATATTCACCGAAGATATACTCTTGCGCCAACAACGTAAGAGCTGCCGGATGGCGACGCTAAAGCGTCTTATCATCCGGCTTACAGGGACACATTTCATCTGCCACGGGGCTTTATGATGAGCAAAGTAAAACAAGCTGATATAGACCAGCTGATTGAACTGGTCGGCGGGCGAGACAATATCGCCACGGTGAGCCACTGCATTACTCGCCTGCGCTTTGTGCTGAACCAGCCAGCAAATGCCAGACCGAAAGAAATTGAACAATTACCGATGGTTAAAGGCTGCTTCACCAACGCCGGGCAGTTCCAGGTGGTGATTGGCACTGACGTTGGCGACTACTACAACGCGCTGCTGGCAACCACCGGTCAGGCGCACGCCGACAAAGAGCAGGCTAAAAAAGCCGCGCGGCAGAATATGAAATGGCACGAGCAGTTGATCTCCCACTTCGCTGAGATCTTCTTCCCGCTGCTGCCTGCGCTGATCAGCGGCGGTCTGATCTTAGGTTTTCGCAACGTGATCGGCGATCTGCCGATGAGCAACGGCCAGACGCTGGCGCAGATGCATCCCGCGCTGAAAACGATCTACGACTTCCTGTGGCTGATCGGTGAAGCGATCTTCTTCTACCTGCCGGTCGGGATCTGCTGGTCTGCGGTGAAGAAAATGGGCGGCACGCCGATCCTCGGTATCGTACTCGGCGTAACGCTGGTGTCGCCGCAGTTGATGAACGCCTATCTGCTGGGCCAGCAGGCTCCTGAAGTGTGGGACTTCGGCATGTTCAGCATTGCGAAAGTCGGCTATCAGGCGCAGGTCATCCCGGCATTGCTGGCGGGTCTGGCGCTCGGCTTTATTGAAACGCGCATGAAGCGTATCGTGCCGGATTACCTCTATCTGGTGGTGGTGCCGGTATGCTCGTTGATCCTCGCGGTCTTTCTCGCACACGCCTTTATCGGCCCGTTTGGTCGCATGATTGGCGATGGCGTGGCCTTTGCGGTGCGCCATCTGATGACCGGGAGTTTCGCCCCTGTCGGCGCGGCGCTGTTCGGCTTCCTGTACGCCCCGTTGGTCATTACCGGCGTACATCAGACTACGCTGGCTATCGATATGCAGATGATTCAGAGCATGGGCGGTACGCCGGTATGGCCGTTGATTGCGCTGTCGAATATCGCCCAGGCTTCCGCTGTGGTGGGCATTATTATCTCCAGCCGTAAGCACAACGAACGCGAAATTTCCGTTCCGGCCGCCATCTCCGCCTACCTCGGCGTGACCGAACCGGCGATGTACGGCATCAACCTGAAATACCGCTTCCCGATGCTGTGCGCCATGATCGGCTCTGGCCTCGCCGGGTTGTTATGCGGCCTGAACGGCGTCATGGCGAACGGGATCGGCGTCGGCGGCTTGCCGGGCATCCTTTCCATTCAGCCGAGCTACTGGCAGGTGTTTAGCATGGCAATGGCGATCGCGGTCGTCATCCCAATCGTGCTGACTTCCGTTATCTATCAGCGTAAGTACCGTCAGGGCACGTTGCAGATTGTCTGATTCTTCTTCGGGGCGCAGTTGCGCCCCATCGCATATGTAGGTTACAAGCATGAATACCCTTCCCCACTGGTGGCAAAACGGCGTTATTTACCAGATCTATCCCAAAAGTTTTCAGGACACGACCGGCAGCGGAACCGGCGATTTACGCGGCGTTACGCAGCGTCTTGATTACCTGCAAAAACTGGGGGTGGATGCTATCTGGCTGACGCCATTCTATGTTTCACCGCAGATTGATAACGGCTACGACGTCGCGAACTACACCGCCATCGACCCGGCCTACGGCACGCTGGATGATTTTGACGAACTGGCAGCGCAGGCCAAAGCGCGCGGCATCCGCATTATTCTGGATATGGTGTTTAACCACACCTCCACACAGCATGCCTGGTTCCATAACGCGCTGAATAAAGAGAGTCCGTACCGGGAGTTTTATATCTGGCGCGACGGTACGCCGGATGTGCCGCCCAATAACTGGCGCTCCAAATTTGGCGGCAGCGCCTGGCGCTGGCATGCCCAGAGCGAACAGTATTACCTGCACCTTTTCGCCCCGGAGCAGGCCGACCTGAACTGGGAAAATCCGGCGGTGCGCGCTGAGCTGAAAAAAGTGTGTGAATTCTGGGCCGATCGCGGCGTGGACGGGCTGCGCCTGGATGTCGTGAACCTCATCTCCAAAGATCAGCGTTTCCCGAACGATCTGGACGGCGATGGTCGCCGCTTTTACACCGACGGGCCGCGCGCGCATGAGTTTTTGCACGAGATGAACCGCGACGTTTTTACTCCGCGTAACCTGATGACGGTGGGCGAAATGTCATCCACCACCCTGGAAAACTGTCAGCGGTATGCCGCTCTCGATGGCAGCGAGCTGTCGATGACCTTTAACTTCCATCATCTGAAAGTCGATTATCCCGGCGGCGAGAAATGGACGCTGGCAAAGCCGGATTACGTGGCGCTAAAAGCACTGTTTCGCCACTGGCAGCAGGGGATGCATAACGTTGCCTGGAATGCCCTGTTCTGGTGTAACCACGATCAGCCGCGTATCGTGTCGCGCTTTGGCGACGAAGGCGAACTGCGGATTCCGGCGGCGAAGATGCTGGCGATGGTGCTGCACGGTATGCAGGGTACGCCCTATATCTACCAGGGCGAAGAAATTGGCATGACAAACCCGCATTTCTCCCACATCACCGATTACCGTGACGTGGAAAGCCACAACATGTTTGCCGGGCTGCGCGCCCAGGGCCGGGAAGCCAATGATTTACTGGCTATTCTTGCCAGCAAATCCCGCGATAACAGCCGCACGCCCATGCAGTGGGATAGCAGCGCGAATGCAGGGTTTACGCAAGGCGAGCCGTGGATCAACCTCTGCGATAACTATGCGGACATCAACGTGGCGGCGGCGCTAAATGATGAAGACTCGGTGTTCTACACCTATCAAAGACTGATTGCCTTGCGCAAAACAGAGCCGGTCTTAACCTGGGGGAATTATCAGGATCTGCTGCCGGACAGCCCGCATGTATGGTGCTATCGCCGCGAATGGCAGGGGCAGCGGCTACTGGTGGTCGCCAACCTGAGCAACGCCTGTCAGGACTGGCTGCCAGAGCATCACGAAGGAAACTGGCAGGCGCTGATGCACAACTACGACGAGGTTGCCACCCGCCCTGCCGCCATGACGTTACGCCCGTTTGAGGCCGTCTGGTGGTTGCAGAAGTAATCACAACGGGATACGGACAGACCTGTCTGTATCCCGGATTATTCAGCCCACAGATATTTTCTCCGTCTTTCTGACAGCGTAAAAAAATGCCGCGTATAGTGATACTTAGAATGTACCATCATAAAATTTACACGCGCTAAAGAATAAAACAAAAATAGACCTGCCACTGACACTTATCATATAACCGGCAGGATATCATGAATAAACCTCTTATTAAGTTAAGTTTACTTTCAGCTTTACTCATTAGCAGCCAGGGATGGTGCGGTAATACCTCTGTTGATTTGCGTTTTGGTCATAATACCAATTCAGAAGCTAATGATTCCAGAATTAAAGTCATGCACCAGGCCGACAATGGTTTTTATTTCTCCGTTGAAGCTGCGCAAAACCATAACGATACGTTTTTTGGCGATACCGATCGCTACAGTTCCGATGATAAAGGCGTGACCGAAGCGGCCCAGGAAATAGAAACTCGCTGGCGCTTTGATTTAGGTGACGGTTACTCGGTCGCACCGGGGATGGTCACCGTATTTACGTCCAGTAATACCCATTATCGCCCTTTTATTCAGGGCTGGAAATCCTTCGATAATGGCCTTAACCTTTCTGCCCGTTATCGTTACAACACGGTGAACGATGCGCACAGCGACAGAGAGTTAGACGGCAGCGGTTATACACGTCGTGAATCTCATCAGTTCGATATATGGTTTGCCTACAATATTGGTAACTTTGGCATGTCTTATAACCCCCGTTTCCGCTATCAGGATGGCGTCGATCAGGGGACGGGCGACGATACTTACTGGGAACATACCCTCGCGTTCAACTACAAACTGGACGATGGCTGGACGCCGTACGTCGAGCTGGTCTCTCTTGATAAAACCTATATCAATGACGACGGTCATCATGAAAATGATTACGCCGTACGTCTTGGTATCGTAAAACAGCTTTAACGCGCTATGCCGCATCGTATTGCAGCAGATAACATCCGATGCGGTCTACTACCGTCAGCAGTTCCAGCTGGCCTTCTCGTTGATATAACGAGATTGCGTCAATATCAATATCCAGAGGCCAGCATAATGTTGAAATCGTCGCTAACGTGGATTCTCGTTTTGTAATCGCAATGATTTTTAATCCCTTACGTAACGCGTTTCGCGCCATTTCGACTAACGACGCCGTTTCACCCGATTTGCTGATCAACACCAGCGTACCTTTAGAGACACGCGTCAGCTGATGAACATCATTGAGAATGAGGTGCGGCAAGCTCGCCAGCGACAAAAAACGCGACAAATAATTCAGGCTGGTCAATGACGCGCCGCGCGCATATAAGAAGATATGGCTGGAATTAACCAGTATGTTGCACAGTTGTGTAATGGTCTCTTCTTTTTCATCACCAACAACATATCTTACGGGTTCGGCTATTAACCTGTCGCGAGAAAACTGATACCGTAGCTCGGTATAGCTCCGGTATCCCATTTTTTTACACACCCGATTAACGGATGTTGTAGTGGTGAATGTTTCGCTCGCAATCACCTTAGCTGAAATACCCGATATTTCATGAGCATGACACTGAATATACTCAAATATTAATCTTTCACTACCCTGAAAGGAATTCATAAAACCCACCCTTAACCTACGAATATAATATATTCTATCAATATCGTATTTATAACACTGGAATGCGAATCACACTCTATTCAACAGGTATGGCGATACGCAATTAGTACCATCAAACCTTTTATTGCCTTTTTTATTTCTCTTTATAATTTCTGCAATTCTATTGTTAGGGGTTTTACAATGACAAGGCAAAAAGTCGTCGCGATAACGGCATGCCCGACCGGCATCGCTCATACCTTTATGGCTGCCAACAAAATTGCAGCGTGGGGAGAAGAAAATAACGTCATCGTCAAAGTGGAAACACAAGGAAGCGATGGCGTCAAAAACAAGCTTTCCCGACAAGATATTGCCAGCGCAGATGCCGTCATTCTGGCAATCGATGTTCCCATCCAGGACGCTGAACGATTCGATAACGTTCCTCATCTCAAAATACGCACTCAGGAACTGATCAAAAACACCGATCGTTACCTGCGTCAGGCGCTGGCGATGGATAAAACCGTAACGGCCGCGTGTGAAGAACAGGAAGAGGCTCGCTCTGCCTGGCAGACCTTCATCGGCCATATTATGGCGGCGATCAGCTATATGCTCCCGGTCGTCGTCCTCGGCGGATTACTGATGGCGGTCGCCAAAATAACCGGGCAGTTTATTCCAATTGCCGGTACGCCGTTCGAGGTGCTGGATAAACTGGGCTTTATGGTGATCAAATTCATGTACCCGGTTTTTGCCATGTACCTCGCGTTCTCTATTGCCGGTAAACCTGCGCTGATCCCCGGACTTATCGGCGGCATTATGTCCGACGAGGTCTATAAACGCTTTTTTGATCTCGACGGTTTTATGCCCTCAGGCTTCTTCGGCGCCATCGCCATCGGCTTTTTTGTCGGTCATCTGGTGCAGTGGCTCAACAATACCATTAACGTTCGCGCCCAACTTACCACCATTAAAACGATGCTTATCGTGCCGCTGTGTACCGGCATTACGCTCGTCATCGTTATGCAGTACCTGATCAACCCCTTCTTTGGCGCAATCAACCAGGCGATGGTCGAGTTTTTCACCTCCGCTGGCGACACCGGGCGCGGTTTTTACGCCATGATGATCGCCGCAGGGACGGCCTTCGACCTCGGCGGCCCCATCAATAAAGCCGCTGGTTCGGTGGCGCTGGGGCTTAACGGCGTCAGCGAAACCTTCGATTTAACCGCCAGAGAGCTGGCGATCGTCATTCCATCTATCGGCGTCGGCCTGTCGGCGTTGCTGAATAACCGTTTTGGCCTGCCCAACGTGTTTAGCAGCGAAGAAAA
This sequence comes from Citrobacter sp. CK180, assembly GCF_030333655.1. Classification (NCBI taxonomy): domain Bacteria; kingdom Pseudomonadati; phylum Pseudomonadota; class Gammaproteobacteria; order Enterobacterales; family Enterobacteriaceae; genus Citrobacter; species Citrobacter sp. CK180. The sequence continues at coordinate 65,843 of NZ_JAOWFM010000030.1, forward strand.
AACCGTCGGCGGTACGTCTTTACTGCTGGGATTCATTGGTATTTCAGAAGGCGCCATTCCTTTCATCCTGAAAAATCCACGCCTGATTCCGGTCTTTATGGTCGGCGCGATGTCCGGCGCGCTTATTGCTATCGCACTCGGCGTGAAGCAATCGCTGCCGTTGCCTGCCATCTGGGGATGGCCGCTGGCGACAAATGTCACAGGGTATCTGATCAGCGTGTTTGCCGGTTCTCTTGTATGCGCGCTGGGCGTGCTCTTCGCCAGCCCTAAGATCGCCAAATAATTCAGGAAGTAGAAATGAGCAACATTCACGTCATCGCCCATACGCACTGGGATCAGGAATGGTATTTCACCTTGCAGGATAGCAATATTCTCGCGTCCTGGAATTTTGCGGATGTGATCCGAACCCTGGAACAGAACCCTGCGTATACCTGTTACCACTTCGACGGCCAAACGGCTGTCGTGGAAGATTTCCTGGCCGTCAATCCTCAATACTGCGAGCGGCTGAAACAGCTGGTCGCTGACAGACGGCTTTTTATCGGCCCGTGGTACACCCAGACGGATACGTATAATGTTCATGGCGAATCCATCATTCGCAACCTGAAATACGGGATACTTTCCGCGCGTAAACTGGGCCATGCCATGATGGTCGGCTATTTACCCGATACGTTCGGCCATAACAGCCAGCTCCCGACCCTGCTTCGCGGGTGTAACCTTGATAACATCGTTTTCTGGCGGGGCATCAACCATGATACGCAGGTTGAAAAGAGTCAGTTCATCTGGCAAGCGCCATCCGGCGCGCAGGTTATCGCTTGCGCCATGCCCTTCGGCTATGGCGCGGCAAAAAATATTCGTGCAGACGACGCGCATCTGCACGACAAAATATTCCCAATCGTTAACCACATCCGCCAACGCTCCGGCCTGAACGATCTGCTCCTGCCCTGCGGCGGCGACCAGGTCAATATTGATCCCCATCTGCCGGAGATACTGCGTATCGCCAGCGCATGTTCCCCTGAGGGAGATCGTTTTCAGATCTCCTCTCTGGAAGCGTACATTGACCACCTTCGACAACAGGCATCAGGATATGATCGCTGGCAAGGGGAATTAAAATCTCCCCGCTATACCCGCATTCATAAAACAATCGGTTCAGTACGTTACGACATCAAAAAGAAGAATTATGACGTTGAACAGTTCCTGTTAGGCAAGCTCGAACCCACCATTGCGCTGGCGCGTTATCAGGGCATTGAAGTCAACGTGCAATGGGTTGACCAGATATGGAAAAACCTTCTGCGTAATCATGCGCATGATTCCATCGGCGGGTGTAACAGCGATGCCACCAATCGCGATATTCTCCATCGCCTTGAGCAAACGGAACAGCTTAGCCATAGCCTGTGGAATCTGGTCGTAAAAGAACTGGCGACCGCCAGTTGTGAAGAGGGCGATCTTTTCGTCATCAACCCCAGCGCCACCGCCTGGTCGGGCATTATCAAAGCCACATTATATAGCCGTACGGCCGGTATTGAACTCAGCCATCATGCGCGTCCTCTTCCGTTCAGCGTTCTCGAACGCACGCAGGTCTCCGGCGGGCGCACGGTTCAGGTTACTGTGCAGGGCGAAAAAGAGGTCGAACTTCCGCCTTATTACCGCTGGCAGGTCGCTATTGACGCGCCAGCGTTACCGCCGCTGGGTTATACCCACATTCAGGTGCAGGAATCGTCACGCATCGCGCCTGCAATGCGCAACTGCGCTGAAAGCGCCATTGAAAACAACGATTACCGGCTGGTGCTGCATGCCGGTTCGCTGTCGCTTCATGATAAGCGCAACGGCCGGGTAATATCCGACCTGCTGGCCTTTGAAGACTGTGCGGATGCGGGCGATAGCTATGACTTTTCGCCGCTGGAGGGCGATGTTCCGCAGCGCTGCCACACATTTACGCTTATTGACTGCGAGAAAGGCCCGCACATTGAACGGATGACGCTAAGCGCCACGCTGATGCTGCCCCCTTCGCTGGCGGCGCGAGCGGCGCAGGATGTTCAGCCCTACCCTGTACGCCTTGTCTGCGAGCTTCGCCAGCATGACGCTCAGCTTTTTATCGACGTTTCGCTGGAAAACACCGTCTGCGATCACCGCCTGCGCTTACTCATCAACAGCGACATTCGCACCACGGAATCCATCGCCTCTCAGCCCTTTGCCGTCATCCGGCGTCCTGTTGCCGAGGCGCCAGCCGACTGGCGTCAGCCGACTGGCGTCAGCACTATAGGGAAAAGCCGGTCGATATTGAAACCAGCGAGGGCATTATCGCCATCGAGGAAAACAACCGCTCGCTCATCATCAATAGCCTGGGCATGAAAGAGTTTCAGATATGCCAGAACGAGACGGCGCAGATAGCGTTGACGTTGTTTAAATCAACGGGAGTCCTGGGACGTGACGATCTTGACTGGCGACCCGGACGCGCTTCCGGCATTAATAATACCGTCGTCAACACGCCCGACGCGCAACTGCTTAAACCGCTGCATTTCAGCCTGACGCTGGCGCTTGCCGATCGGGCCGACCCTATGACGTTAAGGCATCTTGAAACCCGCGTGACGCGCCAGCCATTCACCTGGCAAAATCAGACGTTGAACACGCTGGACAACCGCCTGGAGCGTTTTACGCTCAATTTTGTTTCGCGCTCGCTGCCGGAAACATTCAGCCTGCTGACGCTTCCCGAACCGCTGATGCTTTCCGCAATACCCCATGCCCATACGGTAGACGGAACAATCATTCGCATTTTCAATGCCGGAGAGCACCCGGTGCCGCTCCCGCCTTCGCTAAGAAATATTCCGCAGATCAATTATCTGGAAGAACCTGTCGCAGATTGCGCCACCATTTTGCCTTGCAGTACGTGTGATTTTCTTTTTACTCATCAGGAGCGTAACGAAAAAGTATGAGCCAGAACGCCCATCATACCTTCATCAAAAACACGTTAGCTCAGCTTTATCCCCATGCGGATCGGTACGCGCTGGCGGCGAAAATCGAGCAACTCTGTCAACGCTGGAAGCTACGGGAGCAAACCGCCGCGCCTTTGGATCAGAGCCGGGTGTGGATGATAGCTTACGGCGACAGTATCCATAGCGGGGACGCAAACGCTCTTGCCTGTCTGCATCAGTTTTCGACACGCTGGCTTAAAGGCGTCATCAGCGACATTCATCTGCTGCCCATGTTCCCGTGGACATCTGATGATGGCTTCAGCGTTAAAGATTATCGCCACATTGCGCCAGAGTTAGGCCAGTGGTCAGACATTGCAGCGCTGGCAGGCGATTTTAATCTGATGTTTGATTTCGTGATTAACCATATCTCTCAGCAAAGCCGCTGGTTCCAGGGCTATTTACACGGCGAACCGCGTTATCAGCACTACTTTATTAGCGCCGACCCTGACGATGACTACCATCTTGTCACGCGTCCACGCGCCCTTCCCCTGCTTACGCCATTCAAGCGCAAAACGGGGGAAACCGTACATATCTGGACGACATTCAGCGCCGATCAGATCGATCTGAATTTCCGTGAACCTGACGTGTTACTGGAAAGTATCGACATCCTGCTGGAATACGCAGCGCGCGGCGCGCGCGCAATCAGACTCGATGCGATCGGTTTTTTGTGGAAAGAGCGAAACAGCACCTGTATTCACCTGCCGCAGACGCATCTGATCGTTAAACTCTGGCGCGCCATTCTGGATACGACCTGGCCTGACTGCCTGTTGATTACGGAAACCAACGTCCCGCATCAGGAAAATATCAGCTACTTCGGCAACGGTGATGAAGCTCACATGGTGTATCAGTTCCCCTTGCCGCCGCTGACGCTCCATGCCTTTTTACGCGGTAACGCACGCTGGTTACGCCAGTGGGCGCAACGTCTGGAACAGGATGCGTTTCCCGACAAGACGACCTTTTTTAATTTCCTCGCCAGCCACGACGGCATCGGGCTGCGTCCCGTGGAAAATCTCCTTTGCGCAGAAGAGCGGCAGTTTCTGATAAGCGAGGTAGAACGCAAGCAGGGGCGTATTTCATGGAAAACCAACCCTGACGGCAGCCAGTCGCCGTATGAACTTAACATCAACTTTCTGAGCGCATTGAGCGAGCCTGGGGAAAGTCCCGACGACCAGCTCGCCAGATTCACCGCCGCGCACGCCATCCTCTTTATGCTGCGGGGCGTGCCTGCAATCTATTATCACAGCCTCTTCGGCAGTGAAAATGACAACGCCGGGCTGCTCGAATCGGGCATAAATCGCCGCATTAACCGGGAAAAACTGGACGCTGCCACGCTCCATGAGCAGTTGCTCTCGCCGGAAACGAGACAATCCCGAATCTACGCGTCTCTGGCGAAGTTAGCGCATATACGTCAGCAGCATTCCGCATTTTCTCCGTTCGCCTCGCAGCGCGTTCCTGAATTGCCTGACGCGCTCTTTGGCGTCGTTCGCCAGCATCCTACAGAAGGCGAAACGCTGTACTGCGTCGTGAACGTCACAGGAATACCACAATCACTTTCACTGCCTGTCACAGGAACAGATCTGCTGACGGGCGCAGCATTCAACGGCGCTTGCGAGCTTTCCGGCTGGCAAACGGTATGGATTCTCGCTGATACGCAACCGGAGGCATAACATGGAGTTGTCCGCGCTTACGCATTCTGAACTGATTTTTATCGATCCGCCGCACCGCACTCCTGAAGCGGTGATCGAGGAAATGTCCGCTGCCCTGTTCAGGCAGGGCCTGATCAACGACAAGGCGATGTTTATTGATAGCGTCCTGCGCCGTGAAAGCGAAGGGCCCACGGCGTTGGGAGAGTCGCTGGCTGTTCCACATGGGAAATGCGGCTCGGTTGTCCAGGCCGCATTTAGCGTCGCCCTGTTTCGCCAGCCCGTCATGTGGCCGGGTCTTGAGGGGGACGAGGAGGTTCAGTTGGTATTTCTGCTGGCGATTCCCCCAGAAGAAGCAGGCAGTACGCATATGCAATTATTAACCCGGCTGACCTCATCTCTGGTGGACGATAAAGTGCGTGAATCACTCATCAACGCTTCCTCTGCCGAAGAGGTGCTTGCGCTGCTCTCGCCAGATGCGCCTTCGGTTTCGCCAGAACCCGCCATTGCGGTGAAAAACACCCGGCTTGTCCCCCTGGTTTTGGGGATCGTCGCTGTTGCTGCATTTATCAATGCGGGTATTCACTGGATGAACGCAACAGCGCAATAACCCCTCCTGCGTCAAACCGGTCGTTTCTTTTCGCGCCGGTTTGACGAACGCCTGGCTTAACGCCCGAATTTTGTTGAATTTTTACGCAATTTTTAAGTCCAAAAATTTACATTAAGCGCAAGCGCCCGCCATTCGTACTCTTAAATTTTTACTTTGTTCTGAATCAATAAAATCGTAAACATCTTTGATGCAAATCACTACATATAGAACTTAAAATGCAACCCGACCCAATATGTTGTATTAATCGACTACAATTGCTACAAACACAACACGACGCCATAACGGTGATGTTGTGGATAACGTGGGTCGGGATTGCGGGAAGTCGTTGGATAGAGAGATGAATAAACCCACGCAGACTTCCTCAGCCTCTGTGGATAACCTGTTCTTATAAATATGGAGTGATCATGACACCGCATGTGATGAAACGAGATGGCTGTAAAGTGCCGTTTAAATCAGAGCGCATCAAGGAAGCCATTCTGCGTGCAGCTAAAGCAGCGGGAGTCGATGACGCAGATTACTGCGCCACCGTCGCAGAAGTCGTTAGTAACCAGATGAATGAGCGCAGCCAGGTTGATATCAACGAGATCCAGACAGCCGTTGAGAACCAGCTGATGTCCGGGCCGTACAAACAACTCGCTCGCGCTTACATTGAATACCGCCATGACCGTGATATTCAACGTGAAAAACGTGGCCGTCTGAACCAGGAAATTCGTGGCCTGGTTGAGCAAACTAACTCCGCGCTGCTGAACGAAAACGCCAACAAAGACAGTAAAGTGATCCCGACCCAGCGCGATCTGCTGGCCGGTATCGTGGCAAAACACTACGCCCGTCAGCATCTGCTGCCGCGTGATGTGGTGCAGGCGCACGAGCGTGGTGACATTCACTATCACGATCTCGACTATTCTCCGTTCTTCCCGATGTTCAACTGTATGCTGATCGATCTGAAAGGCATGCTGACGCAGGGCTTTAAGATGGGGAATGCGGAAATCGAGCCGCCGAAATCCATCTCCACCGCCACGGCCGTAACCGCGCAAATCATCGCGCAGGTCGCCAGCCATATTTATGGCGGCACCACCATCAACCGTATTGATGAAGTGCTGGCGCCGTTTGTTACCGCTAGCTTCAATAAACACCGTAAGACCGCCGAAGAGTGGCAGATCCCGGACGCTGACGGCTACGCGCACGCCCGTACTGAGAAAGAGTGCTACGACGCTTTCCAGTCTCTGGAATACGAAGTGAATACGCTGCACACCGCCAACGGACAGACGCCGTTCGTCACCTTTGGTTTTGGCCTCGGCACCAGCTGGGAATCGCGCCTGATTCAGCAATCCATCCTGCGTAACCGTATCGCAGGTCTGGGTAAGAACCGTAAAACCGCCGTGTTCCCGAAACTGGTGTTTGCGATTCGCGACGGTCTGAACCACAAGTTTGGCGATCCAAACTACGACATCAAACAGCTGGCGCTGGAGTGCGCAAGCAAACGCATGTATCCAGACATCCTGAACTACGATCAGGTGGTGAAAGTGACCGGTTCGTTCAAAACGCCTATGGGCTGTCGCAGCTTCCTCGGCGTCTGGGAAAATGAGAACGGCGAACAGGTTCACGATGGCCGCAACAACCTGGGCGTCATCAGCCTCAACCTGCCGCGTATCGCGCTGGAAGCCGGTGGCAATGAAGCAACGTTCTGGAAGCTACTGGACGATCGCCTGGTGCTGGCGCGTAAGGCGCTGATGACCCGTATCGCCCGTCTGGAAGGCGTGAAAGCCCGCGTTGCGCCAATCCTTTATATGGAAGGCGCCTGTGGTGTCCGCCTGAAAGCTGACGATGACGTTTCCGAGATTTTTAAAAATGGCCGCGCGTCAATTTCGCTGGGCTATATCGGTATTCACGAAACCATCAACGCGCTGTTTGGCGACAAACATCTGTACGACAGCGAAGCGCTGCGCGCTAAAGGTATCGCCATTGTCGAACGCCTGCGTCAGGCGGTGGATCAATGGAAAGACGAAACCGGCTATGGCTTCAGCCTGTACAGCACGCCGAGCGAGAACCTGTGCGACCGCTTCTGCCGTCTGGATACCGCTGAGTTTGGCGTCGTGCCGGGCGTGACCGATAAAGGCTACTACACCAACAGCTTCCACCTCGACGTGGAGAAGAAGGTGAACCCGTACGATAAAATCGATTTCGAAGCGCCGTATCCGCCGCTGGCGAGCGGTGGCTTCATTTGCTACGGCGAATACCCGAACATTCAGCACAACCTGAAAGCGCTGGAAGACGTCTGGGATTACAGCTATCAGCACGTGCCGTATTACGGAACCAACACGCCAATCGATGAGTGTTACGAGTGCGGCTTTACCGGCGAGTTCGAGTGCACCAGCAAAGGGTTTACCTGCCCGAAATGCGGTAACCACGACGCCGCGCGTGTTTCAGTCACCCGCCGCGTATGCGGTTATTTAGGCAGCCCGGATGCGCGTCCGTTTAACGCCGGTAAGCAGGAAGAAGTGAAGCGCCGCGTTAAGCATTTAGGCAATGGGCAGATCGGTTAATCCGCTGTCACGTTAATGCCCGGTGGCGCTACGCTTACCGGGCCTACGGACTGCACTCTTACTGTAGGCCGGGTAAGCGTAGCGCCACCCGGCGTGGTTACAGACTATGAACTTTCACCAGTACTACCCCGTCGACATCGTCAACGGCCCCGGCACGCGCTGTACTCTTTTTGTTTCCGGGTGCGTGCATGAATGCCCCGGGTGTTACAACAAAAGCACCTGGCGGCTCAATTCGGGTAAACCGTTTACGAAAGAGATGGAAGACCAGATCATTAACGATCTGAACGACGAGCGGATTAAACGCCAGGGGATCTCACTGTCTGGCGGCGATCCGCTGCATCCCCAAAACGTACCGGACATTCTGAAACTGGTGCAACGCATTCGCGAAGAGTGCCCCGGCAAAGACATCTGGGTATGGACGGGTTATAAGCTGGATGAACTCAACGCCGCGCAAATGCAGGTTGTGGATCTGATTAACGTGCTGGTGGACGGTAAATTCGTACAGGATCTTAAAGACCCGATGCTGATCTGGCGCGGCAGCAGTAACCAGGTCGTCCATCATTTACGTTGATCGCACTCTTTAACGCCGTTTCTCTGCTTCAGGATAAACAAATGTAATGCGTTATAGCATTACATTTGCATTAACATTCATTTCTGGAAAACGCCTCTCAAAAACGGCTCACGCACTCCATCGCTACCGCTTTGAACTCGGCAAAATTCTGGCTGGCGCAGAGTCGCGTCATGGCGCGTTCACGCAGGAAAGTGACAAAAATATCGTAGATCGCCATTGCTTCTTCGTACTCGCTTTTACTGATGGCGAGTAAAAAGATGACGTGCGCCGTCTCATCTCCCCAGACGATGCCCTGCGGCGCGAGCACGGTATAGACCACCGTTTTCTTCGCCAGCAATCCCAGGGCGTGCGGCAGGGCGATGCTGTCACCTAACATCGTGCTGACAATGGCCTCACGCTCAACCACCGAGTCGAGAAACTCCGCATCCACAAACCCCTCGCTTTGCAGCTGATCGCACAATGTCTTAAACAGCGTCTGCTGATCCATTGCACCGTCGATAATGCGAAAGTGGGCGGCGTCGAAGTATTTGTTCAGCATCCACGGGCGGGTTCTGTCCACCAGCACCAGCTTGCCGATCTGCTCCAGCTGGTAGTCGGTAGGGAATGGCGCAATCATGACCACCGGCTTATCTTTTTCGCTGACGCGCGCGGTAGAGATGACAAAATCTTCGGCAATGCTGTCCCGCTGCTCATAGTCACGCAGAGTCAGGGTTTTCACGATCTCAATCTGCGGATATTTCCGCGCCAGCACCGCTTCGATCATGCGTACCATCGCATTTCCCGCGTCACATACCAGCAGGATTTTAGGCTGCCGTTGGTAACCGATGTTGTAACTACGCTCCAGCCCAACGCCAATATGCAATACCAGAAAACCAATCTCGTTTTCGCTGATGGTATACGGCGTGTATTTTCCCCAACCCGACACGGCCGCCAGCGTCATATCCCACGCCATAGGGTAGTGCTGCTTAATGTTTTCCAGTAGCGGATTGGGGATCATTATCTGATAGCGCACCCGCGTGATCATCGTTTTGATGTGGGTGAGCAGGTCGGCATGTAACTGTTTGTCATTCAACAGGTTATAGTTGTACTGCGTGTTGATAAAACGGAGGATATAGTTAACCAGCGCTTCATCGTCATCGGCATTGATGGCGCTGGGAGCAATCTCCTGCACCTGCCGTGCGGCAATGTGTACCTTCAGCCAGTTCTCTTCAGACGCCGACAGCGGTTTATCCGCCAGGTGTTGCAGCACCGCCGCAATATCCCGCGCCGCGAAGCAGACGTTGTCCTCCACCTCTTCCGTGGTAAATTCCGACAGCGGATACCCTTCGCTGATGCGCCGTACCGCGACGGCGCAATACAGGCGTAAAAACAGCTCGCCTTCATCTGTCAGACGAATACGAAAACGGGTAAATATTTCCTGTAAAATCGGCTGCAATTGCTCCGGCACGCCCGCGTTAAGCGCCTCTTCCACAATCAACGGGTTCGCCGGATCCTGCTGCGCCAGCGTCCACAGGAGATCGGTCAGACACGCGCGGATCGCCATTTCGCTGCCGAACAATTTCATGCCGTGGCGCGGGCGGGTTTCCAGCGTCAGATGATAGCGGCGCAGCCACTCGCGAACTTCCGCCATATCATTTTGCAGCGTCGCGCGGCTGACGAACCACTCATCCGCCAGATCTTCCAGTTTGAGCGAGAATATAGTCATTCGCACCCTGAGAATTACACTTTAAGTGATTCAGGGTATGCGCTTACTGGTTACGAATATTGAGCGAGAATCACGTGATGATCGCCGCTTTTCTTTCGAGCCAGTGGGTGCTCCACGTTCGCTAACGAATACTCAGGGCATGCAGATAAACTGCTGGCTATATTTCTTTCGAAGAGCGTGGAATGCATACCAATCCCCGATAAAAAGGAGTTGGTGATGACTGCGACTAATCAATTTGCTGCGCACGTTGGTCTGGACTGGGCAGATAAAAAGCACGATGTCTGTGTTCAGTTTAAAAACGGTGAACGCACATTCCATGTGATTGAACATACGCCGGAAGCACTTGATGTCTGGCTTACCGAGTTACACCAGAAGGTAAAAGGCAGGATCGCTATCGCCGTTGAGCTGAAGAAAGGTCCCGTGGTGTATGCTCTTCAGAAATATCCATTTATCACCGTTTTCCCCGTCCACGCTTTGTCCCTGGCTCGTTACCGGCAGGCCTTCTCGCCCAGCGGCGCTAAAGATGACCCGCAGGATGCCGAGCTGGCATTAGAGTTAATGCTGCGTTATCCCCAAAAGATAAAAGCCATTGAACCCGACAATGCGGATATCCGGTTACTCCAGCAACTGGTTGAGCAGCGCCGTCAGCTGGTTGAAGATAAACGCCGTTTTGTGAACCGGATAATCAACACACTTAAACAGTATTATCCTCAGCCACTGGAGTGGTTCTCACATCGGGGTAGCTTACTATTGTGTGAGCTGATTATCCGGTGGCCCAGTCTGCAACAACTGAAACGAGCGAGGCGCGACACGATCCGCAACTTTCTGAATGCCAAAGGTGGCCGCGCAATGGCTCTTACCGAGCAACGTGTTGCGAGTATTGATAACGCGATCCCATTGACTACAGACCCGAGCGTTATAGAGGCTAATGCTTTGATGGCAACAGCACTGGCGACACAAATTAAAGTCGTGAGTGAAATCATCAAAACCTATGACGAACGAATCGAAGCGTTGTTTGACACATTGCCAGATGCGGAGCTGTTCAAATCACTTCCGGGCATGGGGCCGTGTATGGGCCCACGAATGCTTGCTGCACTTGGTGATAACCGTGACCGGTTTAACAGCGCTGAAGAAATTCAAAACTACGCAGGTATTGCACCGGTGACAGAACGAAGTGGCCAGAAATCCTGGGTTCACTGGCGATGGCAGTGTGCCAAGTTCGTCAGGCAAACCTTTGTTGAATGGGCTGCCAAGACGGTTAATTCATCATACTGGGCCAGACTGTATTATCAGGGCCTCAGAGAGAAGGGCAAATCTCATCAGTCTGCGATCCGGGCACTGGCGTTCAAATGGATAAGGATCATTTACCGCTGCTGGAAGGCCAGAACCCAGTACGATGAAGCAAAATATTTGCTGGCTCTCGAAGCGCGCCACTCGCCCTTACTGAAGCCATAAAAAGCTTGTCGAATGTCTCAGGGCGTGA
>NZ_JAOWFM010000031.1:0-69200 GCF_030333655.1 Citrobacter sp. CK180
TTTAATGAGATGGTCACTCCCTCCTTCCCGGTACTATGCTGAGGACAGGCTTTCATTCGGAGAACTATCATGGAAAACATTGCGCTCATTGGTATCGATCTGGGTAAAAACTCTTTCCATATTCATTGCCAGGATCGTCGCGGGAAGGCTGTTTACCGTAAAAAATTTACCCGGCCAAAGTTGATCGAATTTTTGGCGACATGCCCCGCTACAACCATCGCAATGGAAGCCTGTGGCGGTTCTCACTTTATGGCACGCAAGTTGGAAGAGTTGGGGCATTCCCCAAAGCTGATATCACCACAATTTGTCCGCCCGTTCGTTAAAAGCAATAAAAACGACTTTGTCGACGCCGAAGCTATTTGTGAAGCTGCATCGCGTCCGTCTATGCGTTTTGTGCAGCCCAGAACGGAATCTCAGCAGGCAATGCGGGCTCTGCATCGTGTCCGTGAATCCCTGGTTCAGGATAAGGTAAAAACAACCAATCAAATGCATGCTTTTCTGCTGGAATTTGGCATTAGCGTTCCCCGAGGAGCTGCCGTTATTAGCCGACTGAGTACCATTCTTGAGGATAATAGTTTGCCTCTTTACCTCAGCCAGTTATTGCTGAAATTACAACAGCATTATCACTATCTTGTTGAGCAGATTAAAGATTTGGAATCCCAGTTGAAACGAAAGTTGGACGAAGATGAGGTTGGACAGCGCTTGCTGAGCATTCCCTGCGTCGGAACACTGACAGCGAGTACTATTTCAACTGAGATTGGCGACGGGAAGCAGTACGCCAGCAGCCGTGACTTTGCGGCGGCAACAGGGCTTGTACCTCGGCAGTACAGCACGGGAGGTAGGACGACATTGCTGGGAATTAGTAAGCGAGGTAATAAAAAGATCCGAACTTTGTTGGTTCAATGTGCCAGGGTATTCATACAAAAACTGGAACACCAGTCTGGCAAATTGGCCGATTGGGTCAGGGATTTACTGTGCCGGAAAAGCAACTTTGTCGTCACTTGTGCTCTGGCAAACAAGCTGGCCAGAATAGCCTGGGCCCTAACGGCACGACAGCAAACTTATGTAGCATAACGGCAGAAATACACCGGTTTAAAGAATTACTGATCTGGTTTTGCGAATACTGATATTGATGATACTAACGGCCCACCGGCCTGTTGAGGAACCTGTAAAACGGAAAGGCTCATTGAAGCCGTATATTTTCTGGAGGTTCATCAGGCGCGGAACTCATCAAGGCGCGGGAATAAAATCCCATTCAGACGCCGGATAGATTCAAGCAAGCCAACTTGTCGTCAAAATCGGTGTTGCAAAAACGGGAGTGACCATAGATTCCGTTTTCGTTCTGAGTGTTGAATTTATCAGCAAAGCGTACAATTTAGCGCCAAATTCACCCCGCCGCAAGCACACCCGGCAGGCAAATCGTAAGCCGGATAAGACGCTTCGCTTCGCCATCCGGCAAACACGCCGTTTACAGCTTAATAAAATTCTCGCGGTAATAAGCCAGCTCCGCCACCGACTCGCGAATATCATCCATCGCCTGGTGCGTCCCCTGCTTGGTAAAACCGGCAAGGATTTCCGGCTTCCAGCGACGCGCCAGCTCTTTCAGCGTACTCACATCCAGATAGCGATAGTGGAAATAGGCTTCCAGTTCAGGCATGTACTTAAACAGAAAACGGCGATCCTGGCCGATGCTGTTGCCACAAATCGGTGATTTACCTGCCGGAACCCACTCTTTTAAAAATTCAATGGTCGCCAGTTCTGCGGCGCGATCGTCAAACGTGCTGGCTTTTACCCGATCCACCAGACCACTTCCGGTATGGGTACGCACGTTCCAGTCATCCATTAACGCCAGCTGTTCAGCAGACTGATGCACCGCAATCGTCGGCCCTTCCGCCAGGATATTCAGGTTGGCATCGGTCACCAGCGTCGCGATCTCAATAATGCGATCGCGCTCGGGATCCAGGCCGGTCATCTCAAGATCTATCCAAATGAGGTTGTTTTCATTGGCACTCATGCTATTTTCCACCCTTCAGAGGTCACAGTCAGTGTGACTATATTCATCTAAAATAGCGTGTATCATAGATGTTTTGCCCATTGCGGGCGACCAGGAGCCAGTACGATTGAGTAAAAATAAACTCTCCAAAGGCCAACAGCGCCGCGTGAAAGCCAATCATCAGCGTCGTCTAAAAACGTCCACGGAGAAGGCAGACTTCGATGACAACCTGTTCGGCGAGACCGCTGAAGGTATCGTCATCAGCCGCTTTGGCATGCATGCCGACGTAGAATCTGCCAATGGCGAGATTCACCGCTGCAACATCCGTCGCACGATCCGTTCGCTGGTCACCGGCGATCGCGTCGTCTGGCGTCCGGGTAAAGCGGCGGCTGAAGGCGTCAACGTCAAAGGGATCGTCGAAGCCGTACACGAACGCACCTCCGTGCTAACGCGCCCGGATTTCTACGACGGCGTGAAGCCTATTGCCGCCAATATCAACCAAATCGTCATTGTCTCCGCCATTTTGCCGGAGCTGTCGCTCAATATTATCGACCGCTATCTGGTGGCCTGCGAAACGTTGCAGGTTGAACCGATTATCGTGCTCAATAAAATCGATCTGCTGGATGACGAAGGGATGGACTTCGTTAACGAGCAGATGGATATCTATCGCGGCATCGGCTATCGCGTGTTGATGGTATCCAGCCATACGCAAGATGGCCTCAAACCATTAGAAGAGGCGCTAACCGGCCGTATCAGCATCTTTGCCGGGCAGTCTGGCGTTGGAAAATCGAGCCTGTTGAACGCCCTTCTGGGCCTACAGGAAGCGATCCTCACCAATGATGTGTCGGATAACTCCGGTCTGGGGCAGCACACCACGACCGCCGCGCGCCTGTATCACTTCCCGCACGGCGGCGATGTGATTGACTCCCCTGGGGTACGCGAATTTGGCCTCTGGCATCTCGAACCGGAACAAATCACCCACGGATTTGTCGAATTTCATGACTACCTGGGCCATTGCAAATATCGCGACTGCAAGCATGATACCGACCCAGGTTGCGCCATCCGTGAAGCGGTAGAAGACGGTAAAATTGCAGAAACCCGTTTCGAAAATTATCACCGCATTCTGGAAAGCATGGCACAGGTAAAAACACGTAAAAACTTTTCTGATATGGACGACTGACAACTACGCTAAGCATCGCTAGAATCGTCCCCTTTTTTCAGGATGCCGGCGTCAATGCCGGTTCAGGAACAACAATGGCCTGGAGGCTACCTTGTTAAACTCATTTAAACTTTCGCTACAATACATTCTGCCGAAACTATGGCTCACTCGCCTGGCGGGCTGGGGCGCGAGAAAACGAGCGGGCTGGCTGACCAAACTGGTTATCGATCTGTTCGTGAAATACTACAAGGTCGATATGAAAGAGGCGCAGAAGCCGGATACCGCCAGCTATCGCACCTTTAACGATTTCTTTGTTCGTCCGCTGCGTGACGACGTCCGTCCGGTGAATACCGATCCAAACGTACTGGTAATGCCGGCTGACGGCGTGATCAGCCAGTCAGGTAAAATCGAAGAAGATAAAATCCTGCAAGCGAAAGGTCACAACTACAGCCTGGAAGCGCTGCTGGCAGGTAACTACCTGATGGCGGACCTGTTCCGCAACGGTTCGTTTGTCACCACCTACCTCTCTCCGCGCGACTACCACCGCGTACACATGCCGTGCAACGGTATCCTGCGCGAGATGATCTACGTACCGGGCGATCTGTTCTCGGTGAATCACCTGACCGCGCAAAACGTACCAAACCTGTTTGCCCGTAACGAACGCGTGATCTGCCTGTTTGACACGGAGTTTGGCCCAATGGCACAAATTCTGGTCGGGGCGACCATTGTCGGCAGCATCGAAACCGTCTGGGCGGGAACCATTACGCCGCCGCGTGAAGGCGTGATCAAACGCTGGACCTGGCCGGAAGGGGAAAGCGAAGGGTCTGTGGCGCTGTTGAAAGGTCAGGAGATGGGCCGTTTCAAACTGGGTTCAACCGTGATCAACCTGTTTGCGCCGGGTAAAGTCACGCTGGCTGAACAGCTGCAAAGCCTGTCAGTGACCAAAATCGGTCAGCCGCTGGCCGTTTCTACCGAACTCTTCGTGACCCCTGAAGCGGAACCCGCGCCGCTGCCGGAAGAAGAGATCAACGCCGAACACGACGCCAGCCCGCTGGTTGACGACAAGAAAGACGAAAGTTAAATAAAGGATCGCTGCTGTGCGCCTGATTATCACTTTTCTGATGGCCTGGTGCCTCAGCCTGGGGGCGTACGCTGCGACGGCCCCCGACGCCAAACTGATTGCCCAGGAACTGGAGCAGGCTAAAGCGGCAAAACCCGCTCAGCCAGAGGCCGTAGAGGCCCTCCAGTCCGCGCTGAACGCGCTTGAGGAACGAAAAGGTTCTCTTGAGCGCGCCGAACAATATCAGCAAGTTATCGACAATTTCCCTAAGCTGTCCGCGACGCTACGCGCACAGCTCAATAACTTGCGCGATGAACCGCGCAGCGTGCCGCCAGGCATGTCCACCGATGCGCTAAGCCAGGAGATCCTCCAGGTCAGCAGCCAGTTGCTGGATAAAAGCCGTCAGGCCCAGCAGGAGCGAGAGCGCGCTCGTGAAATCGCCGATTCGTTAAGCCAGCTTCCACAACAGCAAACGGATGCCCGTCGCCAGTTAAATGAGATTGAGCGGCGCATCGGCACCGCCAGCGGCAACTCCCCGCTCAACCAGGCGCAAAATCTGAGTATGCAGGCCGAATCCGCCAGACTCAAAGCGCAGGTTGATGAGCTGGAACTGGCGCAGCTTTCGGCGAATAACCGTCAGGAACTGGCGCGAATGCGCTCCGAACTGGCGGAAAAACAGAGCCAACAGCTGGATGCCTGGTTGCAGGCATTACGCAATCAATTAAACAGCCAGCGCCAACGAGAAGCAGAGCGAGCGCTGGAAAGCACCGAACTGCTGGCGGAAAACAGCGCTGACCTGCCGCCGGGCATTATCGAACAGTTCAAGGTGAACCGCGAGCTGTCACAGGCGCTTAACCAGCAGGCGCAACGCATGGATCTGGTGGCCTCACAGCAACGCCAGGCCACCAGCCAGACGCTACAGGTTCGTCAGGCCCTGAACACCCTGCGGGAACAGTCGCAGTGGTTAGGCGTATCGAATATGCTGGGGGAAGCCCTGCGCGCGCAGGTATCGCGTCTCCCGGAAATGCCCAAGCCACAGCAGTTAGACACCGAAATGGCGCAGCTGCGCGTACACCGTATGCGCTACGAAGATCTGCTCAACAAACAACCGCAACTGCGTCAGATTCGCCAGGCCGACGGTCAAACGCTGACCTCTGAGCAGAGCCGCATTCTTGACGCCCAACTGCGTACCCAACGCGAGCTGCTGAATTCACTGTTGCAGGGCGGTGATACGCTGATCCTCGAACTCACCAAGCTGAAAGTGTCCAATAGTCAACTGGAAGACGCGCTGAAAGAGGTCAACGAAGCCACTCACCGTTACCTGTTCTGGACGTCTGACGTGAGTCCGATGTCGCTCTCGTGGCCTATCAGCCTCGTTCAGGATCTGCGTCGACTGATCTCACTGGATACGTTCAATCAGCTCGGCAAAGCCAGCATCATGATGCTTACCAGCAAGGAGACGCTGCTGCCGCTGTTTGGCGCGCTGGTGCTGGTTGGTTTTAGTCTCTATTCGCGCAAACATTTCACCCGTTTTCTGGAGCGTTCATCCTCCCGCGTCGGGAAAGTCACGCAGGATCACTTCTGGCTGACGCTGCGCACCGTG
Source organism: Citrobacter sp. CK180 (assembly GCF_030333655.1). Taxonomy (NCBI): domain Bacteria; kingdom Pseudomonadati; phylum Pseudomonadota; class Gammaproteobacteria; order Enterobacterales; family Enterobacteriaceae; genus Citrobacter; species Citrobacter sp. CK180. The sequence continues at coordinate 5,816 of NZ_JAOWFM010000031.1, forward strand.
TTCTGGTCGATTCTGGTCGCCTCCCCGCTGCCCGTACTGTGGGCCACGCTGGGCTATGGGTTGCAGGAGGCATGGCCTTATCCTCTGGCCGTCGCCATCGGCGACGGGGTGACAGCAACGGTTCCGCTGCTGTGGGTCGTCATGATTTGCGCCACCTTTGCCCGCCCTAACGGTCTGTTCGTGGCGCATTTTGGCTGGCCCCGAAACCGTGTCGCGCGCGCCATGCGCTATTACCTGATGAGCATCGGGCTGATTGTCCCGCTCATTATGGCGCTGATTATGTTTGATAATCTTAACGATCGGGAGTTCTCCGCGTCGCTGGGGCGTCTCTGCTTCATCCTGATTTGCGGCGCGCTCGCGATTGTCACGCTGAGTCTGAAGCGCGCCGGTATCCCGCTGTACCTCGATAAAGAGGGCAGCGGTGACAATATGGTTAACAGTATGCTCTGGAATCTGCTGATGGGCGCGCCGCTCATTGCGATCCTTGCGGCCGCTGTCGGCTATCTGGCCACCGCACAGGCGCTGCTGGCGCGACTGGAGACCTCCGTTGCTATCTGGTTCCTGCTGCTGGTTATCTATCACGTCATTCGCCGCTGGATGCTGATTCAGCGTCGCCGTCTGGCGTTCGATCGCGCTAAGCATCGCCGGGCCGAAATGCTGGCGCAACGTGCGCGCGGTGAAGAAGAACCCGCCCACTCCACCAGCCTCGAAGGGGCCGTCGAAGTGGATGAAAGCGAAGTGGATCTCGACGCCATCAGCGCCCAGTCGCTGCGCCTGGTACGTTCTATCCTGATGCTTATCGCCCTGCTGTCGGTCATTGTGCTGTGGTCGGAAATCCATTCCGCCTTTGGCTTCCTGGAGAATATCTCGCTGTGGGATGTCACCTCCACGGTGCAAGGGGTTGAAAGTCTGGAGCCGATTACGCTGGGCGCGGTGTTGATTGCGATCCTGGTGTTTATCATCACCACGCAACTGGTGCGTAACCTGCCCGCACTGCTGGAGCTGGCGCTCTTGCAGCATCTGGATCTGACGCCCGGCACCGGCTACGCCATCACCACCATCACCAAGTATCTGTTGATGCTGATTGGCGGGCTGGTCGGTTTCTCGATGATTGGCATTGAATGGTCGAAGTTACAATGGCTGGTCGCCGCGCTCGGTGTCGGTCTGGGCTTTGGTTTACAGGAGATCTTCGCCAACTTTATTTCCGGCTTAATCATCCTGTTCGAAAAGCCGATTCGTATTGGCGATACGGTGACCATTCGCGACCTTACCGGCAGCGTGACCAAAATCAACACCCGCGCCACCACCATCAGCGACTGGGACCGTAAAGAGATTATCGTGCCGAACAAAGCGTTCATCACCGAGCAGTTTATCAACTGGTCGCTGTCGGATTCGGTAACGCGTGTGGTGCTGACCATCCCGGCGCCGTCAGACGCTAATAGCGAAGAGGTGACGCAAATTCTGCTGACTGCGGCGCACCGCTGTTCACTGGTGATCGACAACCCGGCGCCGGAAGTATTCCTGGTTGACCTGCAACAGGGGATTCAGATCTTCGAACTGCGTATCTATGCCGCAGAGATGGGGCACCGTATGCCGTTGCGCCACGAAATCCACCAGTTGATTCTGGCGGGCTTCCATGAGCACGGTATTGATATGCCATTCCCGCCGTTCCAGATGCGCCTGGAAAGCCTGAATGGCAGGCAGACTGGAAGAACGCTGACATCCGCCGCCAGGAAAAGTCGCCCGGTGGGAAGTTTGTAAGCCGTAATAATGCCGGATGGCGGCTTCGCCTTACCCGGCCTACAGAACAGCAATGAACGCGTAGGCCGGGTAACGGCAAAAAGATTACTCCACCGCCCACTGGGGCTGGTTTGCCATCCGGCGGCTGTAGTTCTGATAAATCGCCATCGCTAACAGCGAGAAGAATATCGGGCCGCCGGTCATCCACAGCGCGCTATTCCAGTCCCCGGCTTCAATCACCGGCTGAATGATGGTAAACACATTCGCAAACGTCACCACCAGCACGACCACGCCCGTTGCCAGCATCGTAGAAACATGGGTTTTGAAGATCACAAATGGCCGTTCCAGGCCTTCGCGAGACTTAAAGAACGGGAAGGCCAGCGCGAGGAACAGGTACGGCAACGTCATCGACACGTTCGCCATCAGCGTCAGTTTGTTGTAGAACGCCGACGCGGTATCACCGCCAAAAGAGACCAGCAGAATAAACAGACTCACCAGCAGACACTGCATCCACATTGCGGTGGCTGGCATACCTGCCGCGTTCAGCGTCGTCATCGGCGCAGGCCACAGCGCTTTTGGCGTTCCCTGGATAATGGCCTTCAATGGCGAGTAGCTCAGCGTAAAGAACGCGCCGGTATAGGCAAGGAACATGGAGAGGCCAGTGATACGCGCAAACCAGACGCCGGTCGCCATTGCCGCTTCCGGCGACAGATGCAGCGCGTTACCCAACGTCATCCCCAGGCTTTTCATCAGAATATAGGTGATATTTCCTAGGTTAACGGAGCCATTACTTAATACCTGTTGCCAGTTGGTGCTAACGCCCCATAAAAATATCGCCAGCGAATAACCAACGGAAATAACAATTGCCGCAAAAACAATTCCTTTCGCAAAGTTCTTTTCCGGCTTTTCTGTTTTATCCACCAGGCCGCCTACCGCTTCAATTCCGCCGTAGGCAAAAATAGCGAAAACAACAAATGAGAGCATGGCCAGGCCGGATTGATATCCGGGATTGGGCGAGGAGACAAAATGAATATTTTCCGCAAAATGCCCACCATTTAATAACAAAATAGCGACACTCACTAACAACAAAACCAAATTAAGACACATCACGGCAATCCCCCCTACTGCCGTAATACGCGCAATTTTATTAATTCCCTTTGATGCGATACAGGTCACCAGAATCATCCAGCCGACGGCGAGCAGACCAACAACCTGCGTCGGTTCAAGCCCGGCGATCCGCCAGTGCTGCGTCATATCTGCACCAAACAAGAACGTAGAGAAAGGCACCCAGACTTTCGCCGCAGTGCTCACCATCCAGATAACATAGGAGGAGAACCACATAAAAGTGCCGATAAACGCATAACGCGGGCCAACGCTATTATTCATCCACGAATAGATTCCGCCCTCTTCTTTTCGATAAGCAGAACCCATTTCAGCCATCATTAAGGCAAATGGAATAAAGAATAATAATGCAGAAAAGATATACCACGGGATCGCGCTATACCCCATTAAATAAAACGCCGACGGGCTATTGGCAAAACCAAAAACGGACGTAAATATCATCAGGATGAGGCCAGCCAGGCTCATCTTCTTTATTGTCTGGTTCATGAAACCATCCCTTACTCTGGGCACGTTGGCTAAACGGCGCTCACCGGTTTGCACTGCCCCCTTGCAGAGGTCAGCAATAAAAATCAACACAGAATTGATACCTGAATGGTATCAAACATCCAGACTTATATTGTGGCTATAAGAGGGGAATTGAAAAAATGTGCTATAAAATGGCGCTCATTGCGCCATTTTGTTTCGCAAAAGAGGGGTTTTCAGATTTATGCCCGATCAACGGTAAAAGCGATAACCTCAGCGAGGCTTTCCGCCCCCAGCGCCAGCATCACCAGACGATCCACGCCCAGCGCCACGCCGGAACAGTCAGGCATCCCCACCTTCAGCGCCTCCAGCAGATTGTTATCGATAGGCTGCTGCGGTAAGCCTCGCGCGGCGCGCTTACGGTTATCCTGCTCGAAGCGTTGCTGCTGCTCGCGCGCATCCGTCAGTTCGTGGAAACCATTCGCCAGCTCAATACCTTTGAAGTAAACCTCGAAGCGTTCAGCCACCCGATGGTCTTCAGTGCTGATTTGCGCCAGCGATGCCTGGCTTGCCGGAAAATGGTACACAAACGTCGGCTTCTCTTTGCCAATGTGCGGTTCCACGCCCATAGTAAACAGCAGTTGCAGCAGCGTATCGCGATCTTCTTCGGTATCCGCGATATTGCTTAAATCCAGCTTCGCCGCCGCTTCGCGCAGTTGAGTTTTATCCGCAGACAGCGGATCAATCTCCAGATGGCGCTGAAACACCTGCTGGTAAGAAAGACTCTCCGCAGGTTGACATTCCAGCACCTGTTGCAGCAGGTCGTCCACTTCGTTCATCAAACGGTACATGTCGTAGTGGGGACGATACCACTCCAGCATGGTGAATTCCGGGTTGTGATGACGCCCCATCTCTTCGTTGCGAAAGCTACGGCACAGCTGGAAAACCGGGCCACATCCCGCCACCAACAGGCGTTTCATGTGGTATTCCGGGCTGGTCATCAGATAAAGGTTCATGCCCTGAGAGTGGCCAGGGCCGACGAAACGCGTTTCGAACGGGAACAGATGAATGTCCGTTACCGTCGCCTGGCTCATGCAGGGCGTCTCAACCTCCAGCACTCCACGATCGGCAAAGAAACGACGGATCTCCGTCATAATTGCTGCACGTTTTAACAGGTTAGGAATGGACGCGCTCGGCTGCCAGGTTGCCGTTTCGCTCATGGTACTTTCTCCGATTTAAGACAAGGGCACGAAGTCTACTCGTAACACGCCAGTGAAACAAATTTTGTGCGGGAATAATGCGCTCCGCCGGAAAAGTAAAAAAAGTGAAGCCAGGTGGTTTAGTAATTAAATTAATCAGAATCAATGATAAATCGACCCGTTGATGCGCTAAAAAAATCGAACACGTCAAATTTCCCTCACATCCGTAAGACTATACTGTTGTACCTATAAAGGAGCAGTGGAAACGCGTTCGCAACCCGCATCAATCAGGAGTTCAATCTGATGGTGTACGGGGACGAAATAACAACAATCTGGAGGAATGTCGTGCAAACCTTTCAAGCCGATCTTGCCATTATAGGCGCCGGTGGCGCGGGATTACGTGCTGCAATAGCTGCCGCGCAGGCGAATCCTAACGCTAAAATCGCACTGATCTCAAAAGTGTACCCGATGCGCAGCCACACCGTTGCTGCCGAAGGGGGTTCAGCCGCTGTCGCCCAGGATCATGACAGCTTTGACTACCATTTTCACGATACGGTAGCGGGCGGAGACTGGCTGTGTGAACAGGATGTCGTGGATTACTTTGTCCACCATTGTCCAACTGAAATGACGCAACTTGAGCAATGGGGTTGCCCGTGGAGCCGTCGCCCGGACGGCAGCGTCAACGTACGTCGTTTCGGCGGTATGAAAATTGAGCGTACCTGGTTTGCCGCGGATAAAACCGGCTTCCATATGCTGCATACCCTGTTCCAGACCTCTTTGCAGTTCCCACAAATCCAACGCTTTGATGAACACTTCGTCCTGGATATCCTGGTCGATGACGGTCATGCCCGTGGCCTCGTGGCCATGAACATGATGGAAGGCACGCTTGTGCAGATCCGCGCCAACGCGGTGGTGATGGCTACCGGCGGCGCAGGCCGCGTGTATCGCTACAACACCAACGGCGGCATCGTGACCGGCGACGGTATGGGCATGGCGCTGGGCCACGGCGTACCGCTGCGTGATATGGAATTCGTTCAGTATCACCCGACCGGTCTGCCGGGTTCCGGTATCCTGATGACCGAAGGCTGCCGTGGTGAAGGCGGTATTCTGGTCAACAAAAATGGCTACCGCTATTTGCAGGATTACGGCATGGGCCCGGAAACACCGCTTGGCGAGCCGAAAAACAAATACATGGAACTGGGGCCGCGCGACAAAGTGTCTCAGGCGTTCTGGCACGAATGGCGCAAAGGCAACACCATTTCCACGCCGCGTGGCGATGTGGTTTACCTCGACCTGCGCCATCTGGGCGAGAAAAAACTGCTCGAACGTTTACCGTTCATCTGCGAACTGGCGAAAGCCTACGTGGGTGTCGATCCGGTTAAAGAGCCGATTCCGGTTCGTCCGACCGCGCACTACACCATGGGCGGCATCGAAACCGATCAGAATTGCGAAACCCGCATTAAAGGTCTGTTTGCCGTTGGCGAGTGCTCCTCTGTGGGTCTGCACGGCGCTAACCGTCTGGGTTCTAACTCTCTGGCGGAACTGGTGGTCTTTGGCCGTCTGGCGGGCGAACAAGCAATGGAACGCGCCTCAACCGCAGGCACAGCTAACGACGCTGCGCTTGATGCGCAGGTTGCGGGCGTTGAACAACGTCTGAAAGACCTCGTTAACCAGGAAGGCAACGAGAACTGGGCGAAAATCCGCGATGAAATGGGCCTGTCGATGGAAGAAGGTTGCGGTATCTACCGTACGCCGGAACTCATGCAGAAAACCGTGGATAAGCTGGCGGAGTTGCAGGAACGCTTCAAGCGTGTTCGCATCACCGATACCTCCAGCGTATTCAACACCGACCTGCTGTACACCATCGAGCTGGGTCATGGTCTGAACGTAGCGGAATGTATGGCGCACTCCGCGCTGGCACGTAAAGAATCACGCGGCGCTCACCAGCGTCTGGACGAAGGCTGCACCGAGCGTGACGACGTCAACTTCCTCAAACATACCCTCGCCTTCCGCGATGCTGATGGCACAACTCGCCTGGAATACAGCGACGTGAAAATCACCACTCTGCCACCGGCAAAACGTGTGTATGGCGCTGAAGCGGAAGCCGCCGATAAGAAGGAGAAGGCGTAATGGCTGAGATGAAAAACCTGAAAATTGAGGTGGTGCGCTATAACCCGGAAACCGACACCGCGCCGCACAGTGCTTTCTACGAAGTGCCTTACGATGAAGCGACGTCGTTGCTGGATGCGTTAGGCTACATCAAAGATAACCTGGCGCCGGACCTGAGCTACCGCTGGTCCTGCCGTATGGCGATCTGCGGTTCTTGCGGCATGATGGTCAACAACGTGCCAAAACTGGCGTGCAAAACCTTCCTGCGTGATTACACCAAGGGTATGAAGGTTGAAGCCCTGGGGAACTTCCCGATCGAACGCGATCTGGTCGTCGATATGACGCACTTTATCGAGAGCCTGGAAGCGATCAAACCGTACATCATCGGCAACCCGCGTACGCCGGATCAGGGGCCAAATACCCAGACCCCGGCGCAGATGGCGAAGTATCACCAGTTCTCCGGTTGCATCAACTGTGGTCTGTGCTACGCCGCGTGCCCGCAATTCGGCCTGAACCCTGAGTTCATCGGCCCGGCGGCGATCACGCTGGCGCATCGTTATAACGAAGACAGCCGCGACCACGGTAAGAAGGAGCGTATGGCGCAGTTAAACGGTCAGAACGGCGTATGGACCTGTACCTTCGTGGGCTACTGCTCCGAAGTCTGTCCGAAACACGTCGATCCGGCTGCGGCCATTCAGCAGGGTAAAGTGGAAAGTTCGAAAGACTTTCTTATCGCCACCCTGAAACCACGCTAAGGAGTGCAACATGACGACTAAACGCAAAGCCTATGTGCGGCCAATGACGTCCACCTGGTGGAAAAAACTGCCGTTTTATCGCTTTTACATGCTGCGCGAAGGCACGGCGGTTCCGGCAGTCTGGTTCAGCATTGAACTGATTTTCGGCCTGTTTGCCCTCAAACATGGCGCGGAATCCTGGATGGGCTTCGTTGGCTTCCTGCAAAACCCGATAGTGGTGATCTTAAACCTGATCGCCCTGGCGGCAGCCTTGCTGCACACCAAAACCTGGTTTGAGCTGGCGCCAAAAGCCGCCAACATCATTGTTAAAGACGAAAAAATGGGGCCAGAGCCGATCATTAAAGGTCTCTGGGTTGTTACTGCGGTTGTCACCGTAGTCATACTGTATGTTGCCCTGTACTGGTAAGGAGTCCGGGATGATTAATCCAAATCCAAAACGCTCTGACGAACCCGTATTCTGGGGCCTGTTCGGTGCAGGTGGTATGTGGGGCGCGATTATTGCGCCGGTAATGGTTCTGTTGGTGGGTATTCTGCTGCCGCTGGGACTTTTCCCGGGCGATGCGCTGAGCTATGAACGCGTACTGGCATTCGCCCAGAGCTTCATTGGCCGCGCGTTCCTGTTCCTGATGATCGTCCTGCCGCTGTGGTGCGGTTTACACCGTATGCACCATGCGATGCATGACCTGAAAATCCATGTGCCAAGCGGAAAATGGGTATTCTACGGTCTGGCGGCGATTCTGACCGTTGTTACAGCAATCGGTATCCTCACAATCTAAGCCATACGCCCTCTTATCTGCGCGATAAGAGGGCGCTTTTTTATTTCCCCTTCCCCCTTATTTCTCCCGCCAGGTTCTACACTTAGAAAAAACCGCTAAGGAAAATCCCATGCGCCTGCTGCCTGTCGTTGCCGCCGTTACCGCTGCGTTTCTGGTCGTCGCGTGTAGCACGCCTGTCCCGCCCAGGGGCGTTACCGTTGTCACTGACTTTGATGCCAGACGCTACATGGGCACCTGGTATGAAATCGCGCGTTTCGATCACCGCTTTGAAAGCGGTCTTGAAAAAGTGACGACAACCTACAGTCTGCGGGATGACGGTGGCCTGAACGTCCTCAACAAAGGCTACAACCCGGACAGGGGCATGTGGCAGAAAACAGAAGGGAAAGCCTGGTTTACGGGCGACCCCAGCCGCGCCGCGCTGAAAGTATCGTTCTTCGGCCCTTTCTACGGCGGGTATAACGTCATTGCGATCGACAGAGAGTACCGCCATGCGCTGGTGTGCGGCCCGGATCGCGACTACCTGTGGATACTCTCACGCACGCCGACGCTCTCCGAAGAGATGAAGCAGCAGATGCTGGCCGTCGCGACCCGGGAAGGGTTTGATGTCAGTAAATTAATCTGGGTAAAACAACCCGGCGCTTAACGCTTTTCCCGGAGGATTAGTGAGCGCTGAGCTTCAGCCCAATAATCCCCGCTACGATCAGCGCAAGGCTCGCCAGACGCGCAGGACTGGCGGATTCGCCAAGCAGCAAAATACCGGTGATGGCAGCCCCTACCGCGCCAATACCCGTCCAGACCGCATAGGCAGTACCGACAGGCAGCGTTTTCATCGCCCATGACAACAGCGCCATACTGACAATCATCGCCGCAATGGTAATGACGCTGGGCGTCAGGCGACTGAATCCGTGGGTATATTTCAGGCCAACCGCCCAAACGACTTCAAGCAGACCCGCAATGAACAAAATTATCCAGGACATATCTGGCTCCAGAAAAATGGGGCCGTCCCCGGTGAAAGATACATTTGCAGGTCGTCCTGCAAAGCAGAGGTGTGAGAAAGCATTTTTGCCTGCGAAAAAATCAAATTCAACCCTTTTATTTTCCGCCGTTGCAAAAGCATGAATTGGGCGCAATTCGCAGCGCAGTTCACGCATTCGACGCTCATCGGACTTCTCTATGATGAGACGCTTTCTGAGGTCAGGAAGCCATCGCCTACTTCTGGATGCGGAAAGTTTATGTTAAAAATTTTAGTGATTGACCGCTGCCATTTCACCCGCACGGGGATAGAGGCCTGGCTTAATCATTCTGGCTTATTTGATTCTTCGTTCCTGGTATCAGGGTTGAATAACCTGCTACTGGCAAAAGAGCATATTTCCCAGTGGAAACCTCATCTGGTTATCGCTGACTTATATAGTTTTTTCAACTACAGCCACTCTTTTAAGCCAGCAGCGCCGCTCCTGATGGCCTGCGGAGCCACGCCTTTAATTTTGCTGCAATCAGGCGGCGGACAGTACCAGGCCGATAGCGACCCGCTGTATCAGGTTCATGCCGTAGTGTCGAAACAGGCCACGCTGCATGAGCTATCGCGGAATATTCAGGACGTGCTGCTTGCCCAGTCCGTTACTGACACGCCAAAAACCGCCACGCCGCTGCTTACGCCGCAGGAGGAAAAGGTGCTGACAATGTGGATGGAAGGTGCGGGAAACAACGCGATCGCGGCTGCGCTCGGTATTCACGGCAAAACGGTCTACACCTACAAACGCAATATCCGCATGAAATTGCATATGGATAATCGCTACTCGCCGTTTTTATCCTTACCGGAGCAAATCAATTAACGGTACGACGCCACGCCGTACCGTTCACATTTATTGCTGGGCTCTGGTCGCGGCGCCTGAAATGGCGCTGCCGCCTTCAGAGATATCCTGCCCAACGCCGCGTGTTGTATTACACGCAGTTAGCACGGAAGAAAGCACCAAAACAGAAAAGATCGCTGCAATTGTTTTCTTAACCATAACGTCTTCCTTTTCTAGCCAATGTTGTTTGTGTATAGCCACTTAAGCATAGACAAGATCCCGCAATGTGACGGGCGTTCGACGATTTTTTAAGACACCTGGAAATAATTAGCTGGCAGCGTGAGAGATAGAATTGCCGAGATGTTTGATGTCTTCACCAAAGCCACGCGCGGTATTACACCCCGTCAGCAACGCGCCGGTGAAAAGAATGAGTGCTACAAGACTGATAAGACGTTTCATCATTCCTGCCCTGGAAAAGGTATGGCGCAGCTCAATGCCGCACCATAAATTCAACTTAGCAAATTGCTGACAAACTCCACGTCTGTTTTACCGGATGGCGGTAATACCCATGCGTCACGCAGTCGCCGTAGGCCCGATAAACTTGCGCCATCGGGCATTTCAGACGTTGTCATCAATCTTAATGTCAGCGTCTTATTTAACGCGGGATACGTATTCGCCAGAGCGCGTATCCACTTTGATCACTTCGCCAATCTGGACGAACAGCGGAACTTTAACCACTGCACCAGTAGACAGCGTAGCCGGTTTGCCGCCAGTACCTGCGGTATCGCCTTTCAGGCCTGGATCGGTATCTACGATTTCCAGCTCAACAAAGTTCGGCGGGGTCACGGTGATCGGCTGGCCGTTCCACAGGGTCACGATGCACTCAGCCTGATCCAGCAGCCATTTCGCGCTGTCGCCGATCGCTTTGGCGTCAGCAGACAGTTGTTCGAACGTTTCGTTGTTCATGAAGTGCCAGAACTCACCGTCGTTGTACAGGTAAGTCAGGTTCATATCGACAACATCAGCACCTTCAGCAGAGTCGGTGGATTTGAAGGTTTTCTCTACACGAGTGCCGGTCAGCAGGCGGCGCAGTTTAACGCGTGCGAACGCCTGGCCTTTACCCGGTTTAACGAATTCGCTGGCTTCAACCGCATAAGGTTCGCCGTCCAACATGATTTTAAGACCAGCACGAAAATCGTTGCTATAGTACGTTGCCATAAGGCCCTCTGAAAATTGTTAACTGGTAGCTAAGCCACAAAATGGCGCATATTGTAACCCTAAATACCCCATCCAGAGAAGATTGGTTAGCGCAACTTGCCGATGTTGTGACCAATCCCGATGAACTACTGCATCTTTTGAATATAGACGCAGATGAAAAACTGTTGGCCGGACGCGACGCCAAACGCCTGTTCGCCCTGCGCGTACCGCGATCTTTCATCGCGCGTATGGAGAAAGGCAATCCCAACGATCCGCTTCTGCGTCAGGTACTTACCTCGCAGGACGAATTCGTAACCGCCCCCGGTTTTTCCACCGACCCGCTGGAAGAACAGCACAGCGTCGTGCCCGGATTACTGCACAAATACCGCAACCGTGCGTTGCTGCTGGTAAAAGGCGGATGCGCGGTAAATTGCCGCTACTGCTTCCGTCGCCACTTCCCGTATGCGGATAATCAGGGCAACAAACGCAACTGGCAGGTCGCGCTGGACTACATCACCGCACACCCTGAACTGGATGAGATCATCTTCTCCGGCGGCGATCCTTTGATGGCGAAAGATCACGAACTGGACTGGTTGCTTACGCAACTGGAAGCGATTCCGCACATCAAACGGCTGCGTATCCACAGTCGTTTGCCGATCGTGATCCCCGCGCGCATTACGGATGGGCTGGCAGCCCGCTTTGCGCGCTCTTCTCTGCAAATTCTGCTGGTGAACCACATCAACCACGCCAACGAAATTGACGACACGTTCCGTCAGGCCATGACGACGCTGAGCAACGCGGGCGTTACCCTGCTCAACCAGAGCGTACTGCTACGCGGGGTGAACGATAACGCGCAAACGCTGGCAAACCTCAGCAATGCGCTGTTTGACGCCGGCGTCATGCCCTACTACCTGCATGTGCTGGATAAAGTTCAGGGCGCGGCGCATTTCATGGTGAGCGACGATGAAGCGCGGCGAATTATGCGTGAACTGCTGACGCGGGTATCCGGTTATATGGTGCCCAGACTGGCGCGTGAAATTGGCGGGGAGCCGAGCAAAACACCATTAGATTTGCAGTTACGCCAGCAATAATTGTTCAAACGAGTGTCCGGTTTCGGACACTCGCCCTTAAAATCGCTTATTTGAATCCGTTCATATAGCGCGACACTTTCCATATTATGTTATTTTAATAACATAACACACTGAATATAGTTCAAAATTATATATTGATTCAAATTAAGTTACCTGATTAATAATTGGTTAGGGAGAACCTTTATGGCGATGAGTATCAAAGGCGTTAATACGGGCGTTATTCGCAAAGCGAATGAGTTTATTGCGCTGGCATTAAAAATAAAAGAACCGAGGAATAAAGAGTCGTTGTTTTTTCTGACGGCACTGGAATTAAGAGATCTGCTGATCGCTCTGGAAAGCAGGCTGCACCAGAAGCATCACCTGTCCCCCAACGCTCGCCAACAATATGAAAAAGCACGGGATAGAGTCAGTAAAAAAATGCTTGAGAGCATTCCGGCCATTCAGGAAGAGGAACTCAAAAACGCAGATATTAATCGCCGGGTGAATACATTAACGCTGGTAGACGACCAGAGCGAAAACGTCATGCTTTCTTTTACGCTGCATGACGGTAAAACATGCGAGCTGATGATTAATGAATTACAGATTGACGTTCTGGTGCGCGCAATTATTCGCGCTATAGATAATGCCGGTATGCGTGAGCTGGTGCTGCGTATTACATCACTACTGGATTTTCTGCCATTATATGATGCTGACTGTCTGGATAACGGTAATCTGGAATATGACGCCTACGCGCAACCTGAATGGAAGCACAATCTCTTCAGCCATTATCTGGCGGTGCTCTATCGTTATACCGATGAGACAGGTAAAACACATTTTAGCGGCGCCGTGGTGAAAAACCGCACCCCTTCTGGCAGCAAAGAGGCAGAGGCCATTTCACGCCGACTGCTTGATTTCAGCCCACGGCTGAAGAAGCTGGCCGGGAAACCGTGCCAGGTGTTTGTCAGAACGCTAACCGCTGATAAGACGCACAAACTCACTCAGGAGCAGTGCCTGCGCGCGTTGCATCATTTACGCGTTCAGTCGGTTGAGAAAGCGAAAAACGCCTGATGGCGCTGCGCTTATCCGGCCTAAGACCACATGCGCCTGTATAGACCCACTGTATTACACAAAATCATTCAACCTGCATCGCAGCGGCAAGCAAAGAAATCCCCAGCAGCACAGATAACTATGTGACTGGGGTTTCACAGCGCAGCCAACAAAGAGGCAGGTTGAAGAATGAAGTGTAATCAGTTAGGGCACTTATAAACCTGACCGTTCATTTCACTGGCGGTCGGGACAAAGCTGGACAACATTCCCTGCGTTGGGCTGCTGACGCCATAAATCACATTTCCGCCCATTGCCGCAGCCTGGTTACGCAGGTCGTTCGCTGCACCACGCATAGAGCCGCCCTCTTCACCGTGCTGACCAGAAAGCCAGTTGCTTTGCTTACCGGTCGCAGTGCCGATCAACTGGCACTCTGCACCAGGCTTGTCTTCCACAAAACGCACACTTTGCCCGGCAGCGGTCAGTTGGTTGCTGGAGCTACAACCCGCCATCAGCAGCGCAGCACCGACGATCCCTGCTAAATATTTTACGTGCATGTTATTCCCCATAATCAATGAGCTGGACGCCACTCACGTCGTCCATGTCTGAATCTTATACTAAAAAGATGACCAAAAGAAAAACCCCCGAACATTTCTGCCCGGGGGTTTCTAAATTCTGGGAGATGAGCCCCCAAATCATTCTGGTTGCAGGAAGGCGGCCAGTTTGTTAATCCCCAGGAGCTTACTCAAGTAAGTGACTGGGGTTAGCAAACGCAGCCAACGCATCTGCGGCCTGAAGGATGCAGGGTGTGGGCAATTACATCATGCCGCCCATTCCACCCATACCGCCCATGCCGCCGGCTGCGCCTAAGTCAGGAGCATCGCCTTTCGGCAGGTCAGTTACCATGCACTCGGTAGTGATCATCAGACCAGCCACGGATGCCGCGTACTGCAAAGCAGAACGGGTTACTTTGGTCGGGTCCAGGATACCCATATCGATCATGTTGCCGTATTCTTCGGTTGCTGCGTTGTAACCGTAGTTGCCGTCGCCGCTTTTAACGGTGTTAGCCACAACAGACGGTTCTTCGCCGCAGTTCAGCACGATCTGACGCAGCGGGGATTCCATTGCGCGCAGCGCAACTTTGATACCCACGTTCTGGTCTTCGTTCTGGCCTTTGAGTTCCGCAATTTTAGACGCGACGCGAATCAGCGCTACGCCACCACCGGCAACCACGCCTTCTTCAACCGCAGCACGGGTCGCGTGCAGGGCATCTTCAACGCGTGCTTTTTTCTCTTTCATTTCAACTTCGGTCGCAGCGCCAACTTTGATAACCGCAACACCGCCTGCCAGTTTCGCTACGCGCTCTTGCAGTTTTTCACGGTCGTAATCGGAAGTGGCTTCTTCGATCTGCTGACGGATCTGAGTGACACGGCCCTGGATCGCAGACTCTTCACCCACGCCATCAATGATGGTGGTGGTGTCTTTGTTGATCACAACGCGTTTTGCCTGACCCAGGTCTTCCAGGGTAGATTTTTCCAGCTCCATACCGATCTCTTCAGAGATGACGGTACCACCGGTCAGGGTTGCGATATCTTGCAGCATCGCTTTACGACGGTCACCGAAGCCCGGCGCTTTAACCGCCGCCACTTTCACGATGCCGCGCATGGTGTTAACCACCAGCGTAGCCAGCGCTTCGCCTTCCACATCTTCAGCGATGATCAGCAGCGGTTTGCCTGCTTTCGCAACGGCTTCCAGAACCGGCAGCATTTCGCGGATGTTAGAGATTTTCTTATCAGCCAGCAGGATGAACGGGCTTTCCAGTTCTACTGCGCCAGTTTCCGGCTTGTTGATGAAGTAAGGAGACAGGTAGCCACGGTCAAACTGCATACCTTCAACCACGTCCAGCTCATCCTGCAAACCAGTACCGTCTTCAACGGTGATCACGCCTTCTTTACCGACTTTGTCCATCGCTTCAGCGATCAGTTTACCTACGGTTTCGTCGGAGTTAGCGGAGATAGTACCAACCTGAGCAATGGCTTTAGAATCAGAGCACGGTACGGACAGGGTTTTCAGTTCTTCAACCGCAGCAGCAACCGCTTTGTCGATACCACGTTTCAGATCCATCGGGTTCATGCCCGCAGCAACGGCTTTCAGACCTTCAGTGATGATGGACTGAGCCAGTACGGTCGCGGTGGTGGTGCCGTCGCCTGCCGCATCGTTCGCTTTAGAGGCAACTTCTTTCACCATCTGCGCGCCCATGTTTTCGAACTTGTCTTCCAGCTCGATTTCACGCGCTACGGAAACACCATCTTTAGTAATGGTCGGCGCACCGAAAGATTTATCCAGAACCACGTTACGGCCTTTCGGACCGAGGGTCACTTTCACTGCGTCTGCCAGTACGTTTACGCCGCGCAGCATTTTCACACGAGCGTCGTTACCGAATTTTACGTCTTTAGCTGCCATTTTCTCTTTCCCTTAAATTCGTATGTTCAGTGTCGTTCGCGGATTACGCTTCAACAATTGCCAGAATGTCGCTTTCAGACATGATCAACACTTCTTCATTGTCGATCTTCTCAGATTTCACACCATAGCCATCGTTGAAAATAACGATGTCGCCAACCTTAACGTCCAGCGGCTGCACAGTACCGTTATCCAGGATGCGACCCTTACCGACAGCGATGATTTCGCCACGCGTTGATTTACCCGCTGCGGAACCGGTCAGAACAATGCCGCCAGCAGATTTGGATTCAACTTCTTTACGTTTGACGATCACACGATCATGTAACGGACGAATACTCATTGATAGCTCTCCTTTGAGAAAGTCTTTATCAGTTATGGGTGACGCCGGCCCGTGAACGGTTTCCCGGCTAGTGACCAGAGAGATGGGGATGGGTTTTTGCCCCTTCAAGGGGGCAGATGAAAAAAAATTCTTATCAGCAGAAAATCGCGCGAAAACGGTAGCTCACCTCACATTTCATAACGATTTAAGGCGGCCCGTCATAAGTAAATCCGATTGTGTTACCATCGAAAATCTGCGCAGTTGCCCAAAAATTGGGCGTAACCGGATAGTGACTCATGAGTGGACTAAAACAAGAGCTGGGACTGGCTCAGGGCGTGGGCCTGTTGTCGACATCACTGTTAGGAACCGGCGTCTTTGCCGTCCCGGCGCTGGCCGCGCTGGTGGCGGGCAATAACAGCCTGTGGGCCTGGCCTGCGCTCATCGTTTTAGTCTTTCCTGTGGCGATTGTTTTTGCCATCCTGGGGCGTCATTTCCCCAGTGCGGGCGGCGTGGCGCATTTTGTCGGGATGGCGTTTGGTTCGCGAATGGCGCGCGTCACCGGATGGCTGTTCCTGTCGGTCATCCCCGTCGGCCTGCCAGCGGCGCTGCATATCGCCGCCGGGTTCGGTCAGGCGATGTTTGGCTGGCACGGCTGGCAGCTTTTACTGGCGGAATTCGGCACGCTGGCGCTGGTGTGGTTCATTGGCTCTCGCGGCGCCAGTTCCAGCGCCAACCTGCAAACGATCATTGCCGGGCTGATTGTGGCGCTGATTGTCGCCATCTGGTGGGCGGGCGATCTCAAGCCGAACCAAATTCCATTCCCTGCCCCTGCGGATATTGAGCTGCCCGCCCTGTTCGCCGCGCTGTCGGTTATGTTCTGGTGCTTTGTCGGCCTTGAAGCGTTCGCCCATCTGGCATCAGAATTTAAAAACCCTGAACGCGATTTCCCGCGCGCACTGATGATCGGTCTGCTGCTGGCTGGCTCCGTTTATTGGGCGTGTACGGTGGCGGTTCTGCATTTTGACGCCTACGGCGCGCAAATGGCGGCGGCAGCGTCGCTCCCTGACATCGTCGTGCGATTGTTTGGCGTACAGGCGCTGTGGGTCGCCTGCATTATTGGTTATCTGGCCTGCTTCGCCAGCCTGAATATCTATATCCAGAGTTTCGCCCGCCTTGTCTGGTCACAGGCGCAGGACAGGCCAGATCATTATCTGGCACGCCTTTCTGCCCGCCGCGTTCCCCGCAATGCGCTGAACGCCGTACTGGGCTGTTGCGTACTCAGCACATTGTGCATTTACATCCTTGAGATCAATCTCGACGCGCTGATCGTCTATGCCAACGGCATTTTCATTATGATCTACTTGCTGTGTATGCTGGCCGGGTGTCGGTTGCTGGCAGGACGCTATCGCGCGCTGGCGGTGACTGGCGCTCTGCTGTGTCTGTTATTGCTGGCGATGGTGGGATGGAAGTGCCTGTACGCGCTGATTATGCTGACGGCGCTGTGGCTGTTTTTACCCCGCAGGTTGGCTAAGCGTCAGCAGTTGTAGGCCCGGTAAGCATAGCGCCACCGGGCATTTATGCCGGATGACGCCGCTGAAGCGGTTTATCCGGCCTACGGTTCAACGTTTGATTTAATCCTTGCGGTCGTCTTTATGATCTAAACGGTCACGCTCGTCCTCTTTACGCTGAAACTCACCGTCAAACGTCTCGCCGCCGCCCGTTCCGGCGCTAAAACCGCCGCCAGGCATACGGGAAAAACGCAAATGCGGCAGCAGCTTCATGGTCAGGTGTTTCTGCACGGGCGGCAATAAAAGAAGCAGCCCCAGGAAGTCGGTGAAGAAGCCGGGCAGCACCAGCAGCAGGCCCGCGATGATCAGCGACACGCTCTTGATCATCTCCGCCGCCGGACTTTCGCCAGCCGCCATTTTCTGCTGCATCAACAAAAAGTTCTTGAAACCCTGGTTTCGCACCAGCGACATACCAATGACCGAGGTGAAAATCACCAGGATCAGCGTCATCAGGACACCCAGCACATGGGCAACCTGGATAAAAATAGAAATCTCAATGTAAACATAGAGAAAGATGGCAATAAACGGTATCCAGCGCAAAGGACTCTCCTGTAAATGACAGCCGTTTTCATCACGTCTGTCTGATATGGGTGCGCGATTCGCATGCGTCAGATGTTGAGACGGTTAGCAAAATTTCAAGCTGTTTGTACACTTATTTTTAGTGGTAATCCCAAAGCGGTGACCTATTTCACAAAATAATAAATAAGGGGTAACTTCCCACACTTTAAGTGATCCAGGTTACGGTAGAAATCCTGAAGCAGAATATGATCTCGAGTATCAGACCGATGCAGGGGATAATCGTCGGTCAGGAAACATTCGAAACCACATATATCCTGTGTGTTTATGTAATTATTGGCAGCTTGAAAAAGAAGGTTCACATGTTAAACAACATTCGTATCGAAGAAGATTTGTTGGGTACCAGGGAAGTTCCAGCGGATGCCTACTATGGTGTTCACACTCTGAGAGCGATTGAAAACTTCTACATTAGCAATAACAAAATCAGCGATATCCCTGAATTTGTACGCGGTATGGTAATGGTGAAAAAGGCAGCGGCCCTGGCCAACAAAGAGCTGCAAACCATCCCTAAAAGTGTGGCCAACGCCATCATTGCCGCATGTGATGAAGTCCTGAATAACGGCAAATGCATGGACCAGTTCCCGGTAGACGTTTACCAGGGCGGTGCAGGTACTTCCGTCAACATGAATACCAACGAAGTGCTGGCCAATATCGGGCTGGAGCTGATGGGTCATCAGAAAGGTGAATATCAGTACCTGAACCCGAACGACCATGTGAATAAATGTCAGTCCACCAACGACGCCTATCCGACTGGTTTCCGTGTTGCCGTTTACGCGTCTATCGTCAAACTCATTGATGCAATCAATCAGTTGCGTGAAGGCTTCGAGCGTAAAGCCGTTGAGTTCCAGGACATCCTGAAAATGGGCCGTACCCAGTTGCAGGATGCTGTACCGATGACCCTCGGCCAGGAATTCCGCGCTTTCAGCGTACTGCTGAAAGAAGAAGTGAAAAGCATTGAACGTACTGCTGAGCTGCTGCTGGAAGTTAACCTCGGCGCGACGGCAATCGGTACTGGCCTGAACACCCCGAAAGAATACTCTCCGCTGGCGGTGCAGAAACTGGCTGAAGTCACTGGCTTTGCCTGCGTACCGGCAGAAGACCTGATTGAAGCAACGTCCGACTGCGGCGCTTATGTCATGGTACACAGCGCGCTGAAACGCCTGGCTGTGAAGATGTCTAAAATCTGTAACGACCTGCGTTTGCTCTCCTCAGGCCCACGCGCGGGTCTGAACGAGATCAACCTGCCGGAACTACAGGCGGGCTCTTCTATCATGCCAGCGAAAGTAAACCCGGTAGTACCGGAAGTTGTTAACCAGGTATGCTTCAAAGTCATCGGTAACGACACCACCGTAACGATGGCAGCCGAAGCAGGCCAGTTGCAGCTGAACGTAATGGAGCCGGTTATCGGCCAGGCGATGTTCGAATCTATCCACATTCTGAGCAATGCCTGCTACAACCTGCTGGAGAAATGCATTAACGGCATTACCGCAAACAAAGAAGTGTGCGAAGGATACGTTTATAACTCCATCGGCATCGTCACCTACCTCAACCCGTTCATCGGCCACCACAACGGCGACATCGTTGGTAAGATTTGCGCCGAGACCGGTAAGAGCGTCCGTGAAGTGGTGCTGGAGCGCGGCCTGTTGACTGAAGCAGAGCTGGACGATATTTTCTCCGCACAGAACCTGATGCACCCGGCTTACAAAGCAAAACGTTATACTGATGAAAGCGAACAGTAATCGTACAGGGTAGTAACACAGGAGGCACGTCAGATGACGTGCCTTTTTTCTTGTCATAAGTTACCAAATAACAACAATTTAATATCAACTTGTTAAACAACAAGGAAGGCTAATATGATAGTTTTAGAACTTATCATCGTTTTGCTGGCAATCTTTTTGGGTGCCAGACTTGGGGGCATCGGTATTGGATTTGCAGGTGGGCTTGGCGTTCTGGTTCTTGCAGCCATCGGCGTTAAACCAGGGAATATCCCGTTCGATGTTATTTCCATCATCATGGCGGTTATCGCTGCCATCTCCGCAATGCAGGTTGCGGGCGGTCTGGACTATCTGGTTAACCAGACGGAAAAACTGCTGCGCAAAAACCCGAAATACATCACGATCCTTGCACCGATCGTCACCTATTTCCTGACTATCTTTGCCGGTACTGGCAACATCTCTCTGGCAACCCTGCCGGTTATCGCTGAAGTGGCGAAGGAGCAAGGCATCAAACCTTGCCGCCCGCTCTCCACGGCGGTGGTTTCCGCACAGATTGCGATCACCGCATCGCCTATCTCTGCGGCGGTGGTGTACATGTCTTCCGTCATGGAAGGTCATGGCATCAGCTATATTCACCTGCTGTCCGTGGTGATTCCGTCCACTCTGCTGGCGGTACTGGTGATGTCCTTCCTGGTCACAATGCTGTTTAACTCTAAACTTTCTGACGACCCGGTTTACCGCAAACGTCTGGAAGAAGGGCTGATCGAGCTGCGCGGCGAAAAGCAAATTGAAATCAAACCGATGGCAAAAACCTCGGTCTGGCTGTTCCTGCTGGGCGTTGTCTGCGTCGTGGTTTATGCCATCGTCAACAGTCCAAGCCTCGGCCTGGTCGCAACACCGCTGATGAACACCACCAACGCGATTCTGATCATCATGCTGAGCGTCGCGACGCTGACGACCATCGTCTGCCGCGTCGAAACGGACTCCATCCTGAACTCCAGTACCTTTAAAGCGGGTATGAGCGCCTGTATCTGTATTCTGGGCGTAGCATGGTTGGGCGATACTTTCGTTTCTCACAACATCGACTGGATCAAAGACACTGCGGGTAGCGTGATTCAGGGCCATCCGTGGCTGCTGGCCGTCATCTTCTTCTTTGCTTCCGCTCTGCTGTACTCTCAGGCAGCCACAGCGAAAGCGTTGATGCCAATGGCGCTGGCGCTGAACGTCTCTCCGCTGACCGCTGTCGCGTCTTTCGCTGCGGTTTCCGGCCTGTTCATTCTGCCGACCTACCCAACGCTGGTTGCTGCGGTTCAGATGGATGACACCGGTACAACCCGTATCGGTAAATTCGTCTTTAACCACCCGTTCTTTATCCCAGGCACGCTGGGTGTTGCCCTTGCCGTTTGCTTCGGCTTCCTGCTGGGCAGCGTCATGCTGTAAGTTCTCCTCGCGGGGCGTATACGCGCCCCGCTTTCTTACCTCCGCTTTGACTAACATCCCGCCGCCTTCCGTTGTATAGTGACCACACTCTTGCTGCTCTTTCTGTTCTTTCGAGGTGTTTATGCTTGATGATAATAGTCAGGATATCTCCATCCCCGAGGCCGTCGTGGTGCTCTGTACCGCGCCGGATGAAGCAACAGCCCAGGATCTGGCCGCTAAGGTGCTGGCGGAAAAACTGGCCGCCTGCGCCACGTTACTGCCGGGCGCGACATCCTTGTATTACTGGGAGGGCAAACTGGAGCAGGAATACGAAGTGCAGATGATTTTAAAAACCACCGTTTCGCACCAGCAAGCGCTTCTTGAATGCCTGAAGTCTCACCACCCGTATCAAACGCCTGAACTTCTGGTTTTACCCGTCACTCACGGAGACACTGATTACCTCTCATGGCTCAACGCATCCTTACGCTGATCCTGCTGCTGTGTAGCACATCCGCCTTCGCCGGATTATTTGACGCACCAGGCCGCTCGCAGTTTGTCCCTGCTGACCAGGCTTTTTCCTTTGATTTTCAGCAGAATCAACATGACCTGAACCTCTCCTGGCAGGTGAAAGACGGCTACTATCTTTACCGCAAACAGATAAGCATCACCCCCTCTCAGGCCGAAATTGCCGAAGTCCGGCTCCCGGCGGGCGTCTGGCATGAAGATGAGTTTTATGGCAAAAGCGAAATCTACCGCAAGCGCTTAAACATTCCGCTCATCGTTAACCAGGCCGCATCCGGCGCGACGTTAACCGTGACGTATCAGGGCTGTGCTGACGCAGGCTTCTGCTATCCGCCGGAAACCAAAACCGTGCCGTTAAGCGAAGTGAGCGCCAGCACGGTGGCTAAATCCACGCCGTCGCCGGTCGCGGCGCAAACGGAAGAGACGCCGCAACCTGCCGCCCGGCTGCCTTTCTCCGCACTGTGGGCATTGCTGATTGGCATCGGGATCGCCTTTACGCCCTGCGTCCTGCCGATGTATCCGCTGATTTCCGGCATTGTGCTCGGCGGTAAACAACGCCTCTCAACCGGACGCGCGCTGCTGCTGACCTTTATCTACGTACAAGGTATGGCGCTCACCTACACCGCGCTGGGGCTGGTTGTGGCCGCTGCCGGGCTACAGTTCCAGGCGGCGCTCCAGCACCCTTATGTGCTAATCGGCCTTGCGCTGGTCTTCACGCTGCTGGCGCTGTCAATGTTCGGACTGTTCACGCTACAACTGCCTTCTTCATTGCAAACGCGCCTCACGTTGATGAGTAACCGTCAGCAGGGCGGCTCTCCTGGCGGCGTATTTGTCATGGGCGCGATTGCCGGGCTTATCTGCTCGCCATGCACCACCGCGCCGCTGAGCGCCATTTTGCTGTACATCGCCCAGAGCGGGAACATGTGGCTTGGCGGTGGAACGCTGTATCTCTACGCGCTGGGCATGGGGCTGCCGCTGATTCTGGTCACCGTGTTTGGCAACCGTCTGCTACCGAAAAGCGGCCCGTGGATGGAACACGTCAAAACCGCTTTTGGCTTTGTGATCCTCGCGCTGCCGGTCTTTTTGCTGGAGCGGGTAATCGGCGACGAGTGGGGACTGCGTCTGTGGTCGCTGCTGGGCGTCGCCTTCTTCGGCTGGGCGTTTATTACCAGCCTGCACGCCAGACGCGGCGGGATGCGCATTGTGCAAATCATCCTGCTGGCGGCGGCGCTGGTCAGCGTACGTCCGTTACAGGACTGGGCGTTTGGCGCAACAACCGCCCAGACGCAGGCGCACCTGAACTTCAAGCCGATTACGACAGTCGATGCGTTAAATCAGGCGCTGGCAGAGGCAAAAGGAAAGCCGGTAATGCTGGATCTCTACGCCGACTGGTGCGTCGCCTGTAAAGAGTTTGAGAAGTACACCTTCAGCGATCCGCAGGTTCAGCAGACGCTGGGCGACACCGTGCTGCTACAGGCTAATGTCACCGCCAACAATGCGCAGGATGTCGCCTTACTCAGGCACCTGAATGTGCTGGGTTTACCGACAATCCTGTTTTTTGATGCGCAAGGCCATGAGCACCCGAATGCGCGAGTGACGGGCTTTATGAATGCGACGACCTTTAGCGCACATTTGCGCGATCGCCAACCGTGAGCGACACTTTCTGTGGGAAAGACGGAGGAGAATACCGTGCAACGTGAAGATGTCCTGGGAGAAGCCCTGAAATTACTTGAGGTTCAAGGGATAGCAAACACCACGCTTGAAATGGTGGCAGAACGCATTGATTATCCACTTGATGAGTTACAGCGCTTCTGGCCCGATAAAGAGGCTATTCTGTACGACGCCCTGCGTTATCTGAGTCAACAGGTAGACATCTGGCGTCGCCAGCTTTTGCTTGATGAAACCCTTACCGCAGAACAAAAACTGCTGGCGCGCTATAACGCGCTTTCGGAGTGCGTGAGCAACAACCGCTATCCTGGTTGTCTGTTTATTGCTGCCTGTACGTTTTATCCCGATCCTGCCCACCCTATTCACCAACTGGCCGATCAGCAAAAACGGGCGGCGCATGACTTCACCCACGAATTGCTGACAACGCTCGAAATTGACGACCCGGCGATGGTGGCGAAACAGATGGAACTGGTGCTGGAAGGTTGCCTCAGCCGAATGCTGGTCAATCGCAGCCAGGCTGATGTGGATACCGCCCACCGTCTGGCGGAGGATATACTGCGCTTTGCCCGCTGCCGTCAGGGCGGCGCGTTGACGTAATTAGAGCCAATTTTGCGCTTTTTGCGTGAAAAGCAGGCAGTCAGCTGTCTTTTGTCATTTTTTTCATGGAAAGCCGTTGACGCCTGCGCCCCTTTACGGTTTAATGCGCCCCGTTGCCCGGATAGCTCAGTCGGTAGAGCAGGGGATTGAAAATCCCCGTGTCCTTGGTTCGATTCCGAGTCCGGGCACCACTTCTTCAGAGCCTGTTCGTTAAGAGATGAGATCCTTAACGGGCAAGACAGTAGTCCCCAGACGGCATGATGATGGTACTTGTGTTACCGCATCAGTTGAACACGGGACTTAAATCCAGAGGATGTTCGAACCATCCTCTGGATTTCTCACGTCCACAATTTACTTCACGAACGTATTTACCCTCAGATCTTCCCTGTGTCAATCTTTTGTAAAGCAAACATCCCTTTTTTTTCCATTTTTAATTTCATCAACTTAGATTTAACTTAAGATTAGTCTTATGCCGCATCCAGCTCCTCCAGCATGTCCCGGACCTTATCCAGGTCACTTTCAACATACTCCAGCGTGACCGCCGGCGTTGAATGACCCAGCAGGTCCTGTGCCATCTTCAGATTACGATCCGGCAAACGCATCAGGTTAGTCGCGATGGTGTGTCGGAATCTGTGCGGGCTGACTGTAAAACCGCATTCTCGTGAAAGTCGTCTGAAAAACGCGCGCAACGGCGGATAATCCATGTTGCTGCTGATTTCATTCTTCCGGCCATCAAAGCGAGAAAGATTAAACAACTGATCCTGCATCTTCGCGCCACGCTCAAGGGAAAGGTTATAGAGCCTTTCAAGTCTGGGTCGTAGGTTTTCAGTAATCGGAACCCGGTGTTCCTTATGGTTCTTGGAACCCTCAGGCCGGAGATTAATCCATCGGTGCTCAAAATTTACATCCTCCAGGCGAATGTGCAGCAGCTGGTTCTGGCGCATCCCTGTTCTCCGCAATGCATCCAGTACCGTTAACCAGAACCATGCTGGCCGTAAGGCGCTTTTTCTTAACTCCATCATACCAGTCCGTTCATCCTCTTCCCTCGCCTGCATGTGCAGATAAATTTTATTCATCTGCACATCAGTCAGTGTTTTTTTGCGTTTGACATCGGGTCGGGTAATTACCCCGTTGAAAGGATTTTCCCTCATCGTTACAAGCCCATTAACGATGGCGTGATTAAATATAGCGCGCATATGAGTCACTTTATTATTCCAGGTCGTTCTGCTCAGTCCTTCCTCATGGATAATTTTTCGGCGCCACGTTAAAACCAGCGTTTTATCAACCTGCTCAGGTGAAATACCTTCACCGCTAAAGGAAATGAATGATCTGACTACCTTCCTGTAGCTCCACTCCGTAGCCGGGCGCAAAGATTTACTGAAAAAATAATCATCCAGCACTTGTTCAAATGCATTGTTCATATTCACCTCGTATATTGTTATTCTGACTTAAGCAATAGTATTAATTTCTTCGTGCAAGCCATACGCTGTCCGGTGGACAGGTTCCTTTTCTGTAAATAATGTCAGCGCTCAGCATGTATCCTGACATTTTGGTGTAACGACCGCTTTTGTCCGGCGTATCGTATTTATGGTAATGCCAGAGGCCTTTACCATTTCGTGAATAATGAACGTTCAGAGCTTCAAAGCTTTTTTGTAACGCTGATTTATCCAGTGACTCGTTTGTATTCAGCGATAAATATTTAAAAAAACACTCAGGTGAAACAATGAATACAAACTGAGCAAGAATATGTGCAAAACTCTCGCCCTCATTGACACTAACCGTACCGTCATGGATTGAGGATTTCAGCCAGTCCAGAAACTTTTCTCCTGGAGTGCCAGATTCCATCCCGACTAGCGAAAACTCTTCAGAAGAAGTAGTTTCAACCTTCGCTTCAACAACAGGTGCACCAGAGCCCGACATCTGGTCAAGCACGCTAAGAAGTTCTGCGGTTGATACCGACTCATCCGGGACAGTGTCATCACCTGTTCGTTCATCGGATGACTGCGTATCATGATTATCAAATGCCGAAAGCAACGTAACCTGACCGGTAACATCCTTGGCAGCATAATCACCTGTCTGGTTAGTATCGTAACCTATTGATGCATTGTTAATTGGCTCTGGAACCGGTGTTATATTTTTGTGACTGGACGTTTGATGCATATCGTCGTCTATTAAATTTGGGATATTGTTTGTTCTGGATTCTTCCTCCCCTTCCTCCCCTGTGGTGATCACCTTATCGCTTTCAGAGGGGCTTGCTGTACCAGAAACGGTTCCTGATTTATTGGCAACGCTGGCAAGCGCATCGCTGATGATGCTGTTGAGAATTCCAGACTGAGCTTTTTGTCCGCTGAGGTACAAAAATAGCGCACCTGAAATCGCCGGCCAGCGTTGAAGCCAGATAGCCGCAGCATCCGGGATGAGTTTACTGGCAATGTACATTCCGTTCATTGAAGCCGTTCTCCCCTGCCGGGGACGCACCCGCCAGTTTGCACCGGGTATTTCCATCCCCGGACACCAGGCTTTTCCGTTCGCCAGGCTCCCTTCAATCTGCGACAACCAGTCAAGATGATGAAAAAGCCCAGCCCAGAACACTGCGCATATCCAGGCTGGCCCCTGCTCTGCCTGCTCCTCAGGCGTCGCTCCCGGAGGTAACATCATACCGCGTACCAGCCTCACGGCACTTGCGGCCACGGATAAACTGAGGTCAGTAAAGCCCCCTGGAGTGGCGAACGGCCCCGCCCAGGCTGCCGGTACTTCCTGAACGCGAGCGGCCATTTGCTCTAAGGGTTTTAGCCAGAATTCGTCAAAGGCAGACTGTGACAGTGGGCAATTTTCCCGCAACATCCGGACGAACTTCTGTCGCTCCGCAGTTCCCAGTAACAACTGACCGGACAGTACGTTCCGGAACCCTCCCGCTTGCGCCGGCTGCACGGATGGCCTTACTGAGTGTTCCGTTCCGACTGCCAGCCCAAGGCCTGTTAACCATTTCAGTCCACGCATAACCACCCCATAACCAGATTCCGAATTGACGCTACGCTATGGAGACGGTTGTATTTTGCAAGTCAAAAGCCTTAGTTCCTGATTAAACAAAACGAACTTGCATTAATCCTTAAAGGCCGGTTCACAGTTTTCAGATGAAGAGAATTAATCAGCATGCTTCCTTAAGCGCCATCAGAAATCTGAGGGAAGCGACAGAAATGCAAAGATTAGTAGTCTCTGGAATTATCCTCTGCTGGGGTCTTGTGAGTTACGGGCTCATCGCTCTGATTACGGGGTATCAGGATGGGATGGTGTATCTCTGGGGGCTTGTTTTGCTATCCCCTTTTTCTCTGAGAGTGGTGAACTGGATGCAGCGCAGACTCATCAACCAGCCCTGCATCCTGAGCTACCATAAGCGCAGCTCAAGGATATTCGTGCATCTGTCGCCAAACCAGCCAACCGTCAGTATTTCATCCGAACGTGTGGCCTGGTTCTGGAATGGAGTGCTAACCAGTATAGAGGACGCTCTCAGTGGCAGAGAAAACACCATCGTGATTGCCTCCCATCTCCTCACCTCTTATCGAATTAAACGTATCAGAAGGCATCTTCAGATTCAGGCCGGACATTACCGAAGCCATGTCATACATGTCCCCTTCACACCCGCTGCGCGTGCAGTTATGCAACTGGAAATTCTTCTTGCACAGTGGCGCTGGCGTGTACCGTCCAGAACGTTATGGCCCGTTCTTGTCATACGAAAAACTTTCAATCCGGAAAAATAATTTCCCCTGTTTTGATTTTTCACCTGTTGTCACACTGGCTACATCAATGTAGTCGATCTGAACGATCGATTTTCATCGTTATACATCCACTCTGGTGCGCGGTAACGTATCCACAGTGGATACAATAATTAATAACTTAAGTCGAATTAATGTATTAGCCAACACCGGGAAATGATATGAACCGTCTGAACATCACCTCCATCCTTGCCAGTATCATCACTGAACGGGATGAAAATATGCAGCAGCTGGTAGCCCAGCTTTCGGACGGAAAGAAAACGTCTGGCAGCCCTATTGCAATACGTTTTAAACCAGCTGTCAGGGATTTCGTCACACTGGTATCAGGACGCCTGGGTATTTCATCAGCTGAACTGGTCAATATTCTCGTCGAGGGTATCATGCGCGAGACGCTTATCCCCCGACAGGCTGTGATCACACATATCCACGAACGGTTCTGGCTGCTGATGGATGAGCACCGCCTGTCGGTACTGGACGTGGCTCGCCTGCTCTCGGACTGGAATATCGGTCTGAGCGTTCTGGAAAGCCGTGAAAGAACGATGGATTACTTAACTGCACCTTTGCTGAAACAGCTATCTGACTGGTTCTGTGTAAGTACCAGATGGCTGGAAGGAAGTGATCCCCGGCCAGTGTACCTGACCGCTTTCAGCGAATGGATGCAGGTTGCCATGATAATTAAAAAAAGAATTCAGGAATATACATCTGACGACAACCTGACCCGTCCTGACATATTCCTGGTCAGAGAGAATCAATACACCTCAGGAGATATCAAAGACGAATCCGGACATGTTTTCATTTTTATTCGGCGCTATAAAACCGTTAATAACACAACAATTCGTGTAGTTGAATGTATCGGGCACTGTCCATCTTCAGGTGCTTATAAAACACAACTTAATTCATTTCTGAGCATGAGCAACATTCTCTTCAGAGCGCATATTCTCAACAGTTTCGACACATTTTATGCATCCGGTTATTTACTGGATGCGCTGAGAGAAGGAAAGATACTTCCGGCCGCTGCACTGTGGGAGATTCAGAAACTTCAACGAACAGAGTCAGGTAAGTTTTCTCAAAATATTTGGACCGAAGAGGAAAGAGAACCTTTTCTTTTCCCTGAGGAATTTATAACACCAGAATGGAGTAAATTTGTTAGCCAAATAACAGCCCTCAATATTAAGTGAAATAACCAGTCAGACACATTGTTTTATTGGTGCGCCAGCGCCAGGGGTTTTTTTTGCCTTAAACACCATAAACGACAAAGGATATAAATGATGAAAGCTTCAATTTCAATGATTACACGCTGCGTTTCCCTTGCTCTTCTGGTTTCCGCAGTGCCATCGGTTAATGCTGCGACGAACTGGATGGAGGCACGCGGTGATGCTATGGGTGGCACCGGCGTGGCATCCGCGCACTACGGTACAGCTGCTCTGTCTAACCCTGCTCTGTTAACTACGTCCGGACCAACCGATGATTTCAGCCTGGTGCTGCCATCGATGGGCGCCCAGGTCTCTGACCCGGATAAAACCGTGGATAAAGCGGATGATGTTAAGGACCTCTGGGATCGTTTCGACAGCGCCGTCGCTAATCAGTCCGGTGTCAGCGAAAGCGCCGCGGCACTCAAGAGTAAGCTTCAGGATTTGAAAAACACACATGCGAACGGCCAGGTCGGGGCTTCAGTTATTGCAACTGTGCCGAACCAGACACTACCGTTTGCCGTTGTGGTGAAATCATGGGGTACTGTCTCTGTCGATGGTAAGGTCAGCGATCACGACCTGGAATACCTCGACAAGGTCGCCGATGGCACAATCCCCCCTTCTGCAGTGGATACTGACTCACTTACGTCAAGAGCCTACGGTCGTGCGGCTGTGATCACCGATGTCGGCGTGGCCATGGCGCATGAGTTCGAAACTGCAGGACATGCCTGGTCCTTTGGTATCACACCAAAATACCAGCGCGTTGACCTGTTTAACTACAACGTTTCCGTCAGTAATTTTGACAAAAACGACATTGACTCCAGCGAGTACCGCAATACCAAAACCGGTTTTAACGCCGACGTCGGTCTGTCCACAAACCTGAACGATAACTGGACTCTCGGTCTGGCCGTACAAAATATCATCCCCCGCTCAATCGATACCAAAGAAGTAAATGGTGAAAAGGGAACGTTCAAGATTAAACCGCAGGCCACTGCCGGCGCCTCATGGCACAACAGCTTCATCACAACCGCGCTCGATGTCGACCTGACTGAAGCGAGTGGTTTCACCAGTGATAATAAGCGTCAGTTTGCAAGTCTGGGTGCCGAGATTAATGCCTGGAACTGGATGCAGGTGCGTGCGGGTTACCGCCAGAACATGGCTTCCGGAGAAGGCAATGCTTTCACTGCCGGCCTGGGGTTCTCTCCGTTTGATGTGGTTCACCTGGATATCACGGGCATCGCAGGCACTGATCGTACCTACGGGGCGGTTGCACAACTTCAATTCACTTTCTGATCCAGCAAAATGAAGGGGCTGTTTACTGACAGCCCTGGAAGTCCTCAGGAGAACACTATGAAAAAACTCATTCTTTGCTCAGGTATCTCTTTTGTACTTATGGCTCTTGCGGGGTGTAGCCAGAACCAGCTCAATCAGTTTCAGCAGCAACTGTCAGATGTCAGCACAATGATATCACCTGGAGAGCAGCATACTTCTGACAAACAGGCTGAACGTAATGAGATTACCCAGGCATTCAGCCTGCCAGTCGGCGTAGATACTGCTGCACTACGCCTGAAGCAACATTATGGTTTTCCCTCAGATGAAGATGTTTCAGCAGCAAGAAACAATGGCCAGGGAAATGCTGGCTGGTCAGCATCGGCAATTTCAGAAGGTGCCAGTTGGTCAGCCCAACCTGGGTCTTATTATCGCATGAGCCGGAACTGGGCAGCTAATGATCGCCTGACAATAGAAGTCACAGGCGATGCTAAACGCAGCAACGTGACCGCAATTTATCGTTCCTCCAATCCGGAGCATCTTAAACCTGAATGGACCGCGCGCCTGTGGAAACAAATTCCGGAAGTCGCACGCGGTACGAAGGTTAGTCGGGAGGTCGGGCAATGAGCAAGTCACCTTCTCCACGGCCGCAGGAGACTGATATGTCCAGTTTACCAACTGGTGAAAATATCAAAGCCATTGAAAAGCTAATTAGCGATGCCTCAGAGGTTATTGCAAAACGCGAGCGCTCAGTCAGACGTGCAGAACGAAATCTGGAAATAGCCGAAGACCACCTTGCAGACCTGGAAAATCAGAGAGATGAACTCGTCATAGCGAGCTGGGGAGATGTTCCTAATTGGCATGGAATATTTAGTATGAGTGAGGATGCCTCAACTACCATGCGAGCATACCGTGATAAATGGGTCGGTACGATCGCAGGTCTGCGTCTAACTGCCTTCGGCAATATTTATACCGGACAGTCAGTTTACGGGATCGGTTTCACAACAAAGTCTGAAGAAGAACTGGAGCAAACAGTCCAGATGGTGGAGTTTGTTCTGCCGTACCTTATTGCTGATGAGCGAAAAGAAAAATCATTAATGATTTATAACTACCCCGCGGTGGACTGCTACCACAGCTTCGTTTTTAATATCGAAACAGGTACATATGGCATCGCCACAGATCGCTTTATGTCACGTCAGGAAACGATGGAGTTTCCCTCACTGGAATTCGCACTTCGTCATCTCCAGGCAAACACCTTAATAGACGATGTAGATAAACGGAAAAGCCTGAACGATGAGGTGACGGAATGAAAGATGTGTACTGGGTAGTCGAAGCCAACGGGAAGGAAATTGGCGCTATGACACTGGATGAGTTTGAAGACATCCAAAAGTCCGTGAAGGCAAACTGGTTGAACAGGATCGTTGCCGTTATCAGGTTTTTCTTTTTCCCTGCATATAAGAAAACAGGCCTGTATTTGCCTGAAATTGAAGAGGAAGTAAAAGCACTTTTGCAGGTCAGAACTGATGCTCCGCTAACCATTAAATTCGTTCGCGGAGAAATGCCATCTCAGATAAGACTACTATAACGGCCAGTAGCAAGATGCTGCCTCATCAACCATTCAATCTCTATACCCAATAAAAAAGCCCCCGGGAGGGAGCTTTTTATTATTCAGGCGGCCTGATTCAGGACATGACGTAAACGACCGGGCCAGTTGCCCTGGTAATGCGCAAACGTATGCAACACACGACGGCGTTCATCGCAAAGAGAGTTGCCAATAACCACTTCACCTGGCACTCCACACAGCGTTAACTGAATATAAGCCATCCCCGCAGCCAGCGGATCGATATCAGTAGCTGAAACCCACAAATACCGGTGTGGTGAATAACCGGCATCGCGCAGCACAGTGGCAAATGCGAGCACCATACATCCTGCGCCACAGGCTGGCTCCGCCAGGGTAATAAAAGGCTTGTCCGCAAAATTATCAGCAACGTTGCCGAGTTGCATGCGCGCCATCATGATGCCCACATCCCATGGGGTAAAAAACTGACCACGATATTTATCACCCAGTTCGAGCTGCATGAAAACCTGTCCAAGAAAATCCCCCGGTGAATCATCCAGCCCATTGACAACATGGGCCAGCAATTCTGCCATACGGACTACATCCTTCTTTTCATAACGTGCAACTATGTGTAGATATTTCTGCTCCCGCTTTTCGCAGAAACTGAGGGCATTCTGAAGAGCAATAACGCTGCAACTGATGAAGTCTTCAAAAACCTGATGTCGATGGTGATAACGAGCAGTCTGGTTGAAAAGCGAAATGAACGCCTTTTCATGGTTTATAAGATTTTTCATGCATGTCTCCTTTAACGGGAAACACGCCCCTGACGGGGAAACAGTGTTTCCCGTCAGGGTGAAAAAAAGCCACAACAAGTGTTGTGGCCAGTATGTTGAACCGGTTAGCCCGGGTTATCCTGGTTTAGTGTCAGGCCCGAATGCTCCCGTATTGTGCCGCTGGCGCCGCATATGGCGTTACCGCTGTGGTTTCCGTAGAGACAAGGTACATTCTTGCTGTTTCACCGTTGCTCAGTTGCTGCATTTCTTCCGGCCAGGGGCCACTGTCAACGTGATCACCGCGGTCAAAACAGTTATATCCGGAAAAACCTTCATCCACTGATTTCCAGTAATGACGGATCTCACAGTCAAACAGCTCTGACATCTCACCCATAACCTCTCCAGATGGCGGGTACCAGGGGGTATCGAACGTCAGTAATATCGTGCCCAGTGATTCACGGCTCCAGTTGGCTTTATGACCAGCCGGGAACTCCACACCATACAGCTGCGTGTAAAGATCTGCAGTTGTGTTAAGCCCCCGGAACAAACCACTGTTACCGTTCAACTCAGTTGCAAGACGTGACGGCATTATCATCAGCATATCGCAGGGACAACTCGCGGCCGGCATTATACTGAGCCATTCCCAACGCTCCTGCGGATCGAACTGTTCCCCGAAGCTGGCAACACCAAACCAGTCAGCATAGTGAACAGCCATCAACTGGGACATTATCTGGCGCGATGAAACTGGAATACTCTCCCATTTAAGTGTTTCCAGGCCGGACTGAACCCAGATCTTCTCCATACGTGCAATAGTAGCGCTGTCGAGCCACGCATCCTTTTCCATTAATTCCAGGAAATGCTGGAACGCCTGGTTTGCCGAAGTAGAAGCCCCCGTACCGGCGGCCGTAAGCATCGGATAAGCAGTAAACTCTGTCGCTTTTGTTGGCTTAAGTATCCCGGCACATCCAGCAAGAAACAGCTTTATGGCCTGCCGTATGGCATGTCGATAACGCGGAGTTTCAGTGCCGGCAATCCAGGACTGCATCACGTCAATACAAACAGATTTCGCAGTGATTTCCAGACGGTTTTTGCACCATGAAAACATAGTTATTACTCCTCTTTAGTTTAGACAGAGGGCATCTCCCTGAGGAGATACCCTCAGGGGATGCTGATGACCAGGGCCATCAAGTTTATTGTTAAGCAGCCTTGTTCTGTTCCGGTTGTCGGTTCAGTGGCTGCAGTAAAAATTCCGACGCTTCCCGGGCAAACCGGCAGGCGCGGAAAAAGGCTTTTTTATCGTCACGAAGTACCTTCAGCCAACTGGCCAGATAGCTTTCATGTTGAACATCACCGTAAATACCCAGCTCTGCACAAAGAAAAGCACTGCCGGTTTCGGCAATAAGCTCCTCAAAGGCGTAAACCGGATCACCGAATTTTCGCGAAGAAGATGTTATCCCTTCACGGCTAAGGCGGCGGCTGTGGCCGGTTGCATGAACCAGTTCATGCAGTAGCGTGGACCAGTAATCAGCTTCAGAATTAAACTGCGAAGTCGTAGGCATCACAATTCGATCGGTTGATGGCTGATAATACGCCCGGTTTTGTCGGTACGATGTGCAAACCACACCGGTTGCATTCAGTACTGACAGTACCTGCCCCTGTTGTTGTTCACTGAGTATGGAATGCCGCTCCTCTTCTGCCTCTGTTGGCGGCATGCCGGCAACAGCATCCGGCAGTCCATCACACTGGGCGACATTGAAAAGTTGCAGCGGCTTCAGCATCGCAAGCGACTCCATGACGGGATTACCGTCTTTATCGAACAGCTTGTTATCGTTGCCATCCGTCGCCTGTTTCTCAAACGGTTTGTAGATAATGGCCATCGAGCTGGTTTCACCCTTGCGCACCTGACCACCCACGGCTTTCGCCTGCTGGTATGTCAGCCATCGATCGGATGGAAATCCCCGCTCTTCAGCAGACATCCACAGCAAGGGTATATTCACTCCGCTGTAATGGCGGCCGGTTGTGGCATTCACCGGTAACGCGCTGCCATGTACGTTCTGTGCAGAACGCCACGGCCGGCGCCACGGTGGAACCCCTTTTCCCAGGGCAGCAATGATTTTGTCGGTGACCTGCTGGTAAAGATCGGCTTTCTGAGCCGGCGCGGCCTTACGGCCGCGAATGGATTTGTTCATAAGGATGCAACCTGTAAAAAAGGGCGCATCCTCCCCGGGGGCGGAAGAATGCGCCACCGGGAGTGGAAAAAAGTCAGAGATAGTCAGTAATACAACCTAACGGCGGGTTGCCGCGTAACGGAAAGAGCCATCAGACATCACCTCGCTGACGCTGCTGCGCACGCTGCGAACCGCACTCTCAAATATCGCGCGATCAGCAGGTTTTGCCCGTTTACAGTCGAGACGGATTACCCTGTCAAGCACATACAGCGCCTGCGAGCGCCAGCTCAGACGTTCCGCATTCCCCACACAGGCAGGTAAATGCCGGAGAGACTGATCGTAGAGCCAACGAATATTGCTGCGATATTCCTCCACCAGGACATACACCTTTTCTGGCGGACGGGTCTCTTTACGAATTGTCATACCAGTCCCCAGTGGACCGGCCGATGGCATCATAAAAAGATCGTGGTGTTCGGTCAGAACGGCGTCGAATTTGCTCTGCTCCATAAAGGTCTGAAAAGCGTATTCCTTCCCGGGAATTAACAGGTCTGCATTTTCCGACCAGTTTGCATCTTTCGAGGGATTACAACCTTCCGCCCATGCCCTGAGCCATTCGCCGGGGTTTCGGTCATCCGGAACCCGGATGTATATACCAAGGTTCTTTTCAAGCAGCAGTGGCCTTTGCATACCGCCCTGCTGTGATAAAAGAGGGCGTAATTCGGTTGAGGTAAAGCGAATCATCAGGACTCCTTAAATTAATAAGGAGGAGACTTCCCCTGGAGGGAAGGTCCCTCCGGGAAGTGTTAATCAGTCAGAACTGATTCAGTCGAAACGGTAACGCAGCCAGGCCATCTGCTGCGCCATCTGCCGTCCCGCCCGTAAAGCCTTACGTGCGGAGGCAAACTGACCGGCGCTGGCCAGTTGCTGATACTGCCAGTCACGCGAACTGTAGCCCGTTCTGCGTGAAATGATGGCGGTAAAACCCCCTTCAGACTGAACGACCTCGGCGCGGAAACTGCTGTGACCGCTACGGTTGGTGAACCATTCGGCCTGCTGCTGCCGCATTGCTTCTGAAATGCGGCTGAGGACGCGCGTGGTATGGGTGATAAACAACAGTATTATACTGCTCATGGTTTTCTCCTTAGTTAATGCGGAGAAAACCATCACCGCAGATGCAGGGAGGTTGTCCCCGCATGGGTTGGTACATCAGTTATAAGCTGGCTTCATTCAGAAAACACAACCACCTCCGTATGGAGAAAGTCCCCATAGGGTTCAGTGCATCACGTCAGAAATCAGCATCGCTGCGTTCCATAGACAGAAAGGCCTCTTCGTCTTTGACTGCGCTTTTGTAGAAATATATCCAGGCTTCTTTATCAATACCTTCTGCCATGCGGCAGAGGTCGTTAAAGAATGCCTCCCATGATCCCGGTATAAGTTTTCGAACATACAGTTCAGCCAGTTCCCGGGCAACAGAAGCCATATCCCAGACATAATACGGAAAGCCGTCTTCATCTGTCCCGGTATTTAGGTCAAGGCGGCGAAGCGCTGCGATACTCAGCAGCTCGCCTTCCGCTTTAGCCAGTGCAACTTTGTGAGCATTACGCTCGCTGGCACGGATGTGAAAATCTTCGGTGAGAATTAACTCGTTCATAAAGGATTCCTTAAAGAGTTGTGGAATCCTGTCCCTGACCGGGACAGAAGTCCCGTTAGGGTGAGAAAATCTTCGACTAATAAGGCCGTCAGGCGATGTCTGAGAAATGGGCGCTCTGATAAAACATTTCGCGCAATTGCTCTGTAGCTTCGTCCAGCTCTTTTTCCTCGCGAGACCTGGTAACGCCCTGAAGAAAAGCTGTACTCCAGTGAAAACTGTGAACATCTGTCCCCAGAAGCGTAAGCTCGCTCACTGCTTCTTCGACAAAGGTATGTTTTATGAAGCCATGCTCAGTTGCAAAACCAACTGTATGCGCGACATGTCTGAGAAAAGTCAGGTAATCAGGAAGGCCGTCAGCAGGAACCTGAGGATCTGCGTCGACCATGAGTTTGTTATCCAGACGAACGTTAAGCTGAGTTTTTACGTAATCCACAATGATTTTTGCAGAAGCGGGTGAGTCACAACTCAGTAACGCGAGCGGATTGATCATTCTGGTGTAATGCATGGGTACGATTCCTTATGAAAAAAGGGAACCGTCCCAAAGGGAAAGTATCCCTCAGGGTGAGAATCAGGCCAAAAATGCCGGATGAGTAAATCAGGTGTTTGGTAGTGTGAAGTGATGTAGAAAAGGACCTTAACCTGTAATCAGGTTCCTGTTTGCAAAGGTTAAACAGGTTTGAACCGCCCGAAAGCGCCATCTCTCAGGTTATGATGGCATTGGCATGTGATTACCCGAAGGCGCCTGTCTCAAATCACTCAGGCATTGGCAGTTGTCAGAGACAACGTTAGCAAATTAAGCGTACACAATTCCCGCACCTCAGGCAATAGTGTCAACGCAAAGATCTTCCCACATTGTGGTTTGAACCAGGACGATGAAGCCCTTAACGGAAAGTCACTACTGCTGAGAATATCCTGAGAAAATGTGTCATGTTTAAATTGACCAGAAAAAAGGATCATATTTTTACATTTCATGAGCGTTTTCTTTTTCTCTCAGTGATTTCCTGAAAGTTTCAGACAGTGCGCCACGGATGAAATACAGACAGGCATCAGTACGGGTAAATTTGTCTCCGTAATGCGCATGAACCTCCTGTGAACAAGCCACCTCGTAATGCCCCCTATCGATAATACGTGAAATCCTTTCCTTCCATCCCAAAAACACACGACCAATAACCAAATCCTCACCAGAAACAAAAATGCTTTTACTCATTACCCTCTACCTTATTATAAACACGAGCCACGTATTGTCCCCTGCCATCGCCATGTCCCAAATCCATTGATGCCAGAGCCTGTGCCTCTTCTTTAGTGAAACCTCTTTTCATATGATAATTCATGACATCAACAGAGTAGGCATAGCGTAAACTATGAGGCGCATATTTTCCTGTTAATCCGGACTCACGGACAACATTGCGATAACGTTCAATAGCCGTATGTAATGATGGCTTATCAATCAACTTTCCATTATTTTCATTCAAGTGTTTAAGGGACGCATTGATTGCAGCCAGAGTTGATTCACGATCTAATACCGTTGTATCTCTTGGTCGTCCTCCTTTTGTCCCAAATACAACACGTATTTTTTCGTCACCATTGAGTAAAGCTTTTTTCCAGGTACGCAACGATTTAGCAGACTGTACTGTTTCTTCTGTTCTTAACCCGAGTAATCTGGATAATCTCATTGCACATGCAACGCCATCATCCTTTTGCTCTACACTCGTCAATACCTGCCGAAAATAAGCATCGGGAATAGCAACCTTAGTTCCATCCCGGCTCGTTTCCGAAATACCCAGAGCCTGATTGCTCAGTTTATCATGAGAAGGATTTGCCATGAATGTTTTCCCCGCAACACGTAACAAAGCCCGGATAGCTGCCATTTCGTTCTGAAGTGTGCGTCTGGAAATATCTTCAGAAAGGCGGCTCTTCATATACAACTCGATATGCCCCGTCTTGATATTTTTAATATCTCTGATTTGAACATTAAGTTTTAATAAACGTTCGGCAAACCTGTCCGCAATTTTCATTCGGTCAGAAACGGTTTTAAAACTTCCCCCTGCCTGCCTGGCAAGCGTTTTAAGATTTTTATTCAGTTTTGCCATAAACAACCCTCCATTTAAACAGGTGTCAGTGCTTTTCCGTCTGCGTGAACGGAAAAGCACTGACACCGGCTGCGCCACAGCTACAGACGATGAATTTCACCCCGACGGCACGGTTTATGGTTGTGCTTCCTGCGTCTCGACAGATATCTGTGCATCGGGGCGGCGAAATGTTGAGTTATTGCGAAGCTCCCCAGGTCTCTGACCTGTTCGCGGTTTGCACCGGGCTGAAATTAATCAGTCTGCTTCCACACACCAGTATGTTGACTGGTGTCGCCATCGATATCGTGTCGATTTTCTCCTTTCAGAATGAAGTCCTTACCCGTTTTTACGAGAAAGACGTTTGGTTGATAAATGAACAAGAAGTGAATGAAGTACGTTTTTAAGGCCCTTAAAACCTTTAAGTACGTGTTGGTCAGTTGGTAAAAAAGTTGTCGAAATGGCAGTGCGTCAGCTCTGCCTGTTATGCGCTGCGCGCGTCACTTGGTACTCGTTTCACTCGTGCACAAGTGACGCCGCGCTCCTCTGCTCTCAATGCAGTCGTGGAAGATGCCCAAATGTTCCAAATGGTCATACCCACGCCGCAAAGTTCGCAACGGCCA
The DNA here is from genome assembly GCF_030333655.1 of Citrobacter sp. CK180. Taxonomy (NCBI): domain Bacteria; kingdom Pseudomonadati; phylum Pseudomonadota; class Gammaproteobacteria; order Enterobacterales; family Enterobacteriaceae; genus Citrobacter; species Citrobacter sp. CK180. The sequence goes on from NZ_JAOWFM010000031.1 coordinate 44,995, forward strand.
GCAGCGTCATAAAGAGTGAAAACGATAAGAAAATTGCGGCCAGACAACGGCTGCAAGACGTATCTGAAAAACAGATACAGAAGTGAAAGGGACCTTCATCGCCAGATTCAAACTGTATGCGATCTTCGTTTTCAAAGGGTAAACGAAGTTACCGCCCGAAGGCGCCACCTCTCAGGTCACGGTGGCATTGGCATGGCGATCACCCGAAGGCGCCTCTCTCAGATCGCCGAGGCATTGGCATGTTGCATACAACGCAACGGTACAACGAGCAAGATATTAGATCGGAGCGTGATCCTTTATCAAGTTTTTATCTGTGACATGGAAGACGAGTCTGCAGGAAACCCTCCAAAATTTGAAGGGTACCTTTAATGATTTACATGTAATCAATAGTCACCTTTATGATGGATTCTCGACGATGAACTTATCATAAATATCGTCCAGACCAGTGGCCAGACTATGGTAAAACTCCGTATGATATTCCCCATTACATGAGTACTTTATAATCCATCCATATGAAAAGTCTTTCGTTGTATATTCAATATCTAAAATTGTCACAGAACTACCGAAACACAATAAACGTATAAGTCTGTTAAATCTGTTTAAATACTCAACTGAATTTATCTCTACATCGTAATTACTTTCTATATGACCTATTCGATCAGCAATAAACCAAGTTTCTGATAACATGCCTTTAATTGTTGATGGAAATAACCTACATGCCATCAAACCATCAATAATATCCTCATTGAATGATACGCCCTGGCAGTTTATTTTCGTTCTGACAGAACCCAGAAAATAAAAAATGAATCTTAAATAACCACGACATTTATCATAATTCCATCTCTGAAACTCGCAAACTTCGTATTTTGTAAAAGATACACCATTAACCGTAGATGTATAGCTTAATATAAATCCGACATACAACCTGGAATGTTTTTCTTCAAGTTTCTCAGCGTTCTCAAAAGATACATTATTTGCCTTAACTACAGAAACCTTAAGATCAGAATGTCGGAATGATTTATCCAATATCAATATACTGATTGGCTCAGGCGCTTCAGCACTTGTTCCAGACACTGCCCCTAACCATTAAGGATTGAATCGCCACAGAATACCAAGTAATGCGCCAACCTGGTAAGCACTGAGAGCCAGATTAATATTTTAATCTGGCTCTGTTTCTGAGAATATCTATGTAGTTACATTTTGGTTCAAGAATCAATCGAAAGTAAATAATCAAGTCCTGACAAGCACTCCTCCAGACATTCAGCTACGACTTTAATATAGGGTTCAGTTTGGCTGCCTAATAAATGGGTATACCCCTGTAGAGCAGGTAAGTGTGCACATATAAATCCCTTTAAAATACTCCAGGTCTCGGGGGTGTTTAAATTTTCATTTGTCAGCACACAACTTATAAAAAGCAATTCCACACCAAAATGGTCACCAGGAACATGTTTATGTACCATCGGCAATTTGATGTTAAGCATAGAGGGAGCAAAATTGAATTTTTGATAGAAATCCTCTTCTTCTGCTCCCCCATCAAAGCTTGCTGCAGGAAATTGCCAGATGTCTCCATGACGTAAGCCATTACTAAAGACATGATTATAGGGTGGACAAAACAAACCAGATTGTGGGAAGCAGAAATAGTCATAAAACGCCTGCTGACATTCTTTAATCGCAAGGTTTTGCCCTGTACATTGCTTTATCCAGTCAATAAGCTCTTGTTCAGGGCTTTTGAGTAGTAAGGATCCAGCAATATCACAGGTTCTTCTCAACTCTTCCACTTCACACATACTTGCCCCCTACGCTTTGATAATTTTAGCTCGTGTATTAAAGAAACTGCTACTGCCACCAATTGGATCCATAAGCGGCATCCCCCATACATCTGGATCCAGTCGCATTATTGGATTTAAATTTATCCCCGCAGCCCGGATTTTACTGCCTTTAATTCGCTTCCCACCAATATCAATATCGGTTGCTCCGTAACCCCAATGGCCATAGCCAACGATAAAGCTGATCACTCCGGGTGCAACCCCATCTCTGAGTTTTACTTCACAACGCCTACGCCCTTCAACAGTTTCGACCCATACACTATCACCGGTTTTCAAACCGAGAGCTTTCCCATCCTCGGTATTAATTTCAGCCCAGTTTGTCGGCTGTATCTCTCGGATAAAACTGTTGGAAGACAGTCGGGACTGGGTCTGAAGTGCACTTTTTCGGGTCAATATTGTAAAATCCATACCTTTGCCCTGATCGAGCTCATCCACTTTTTTCCCCATCATAGTGAGAGATGGTTGCCAAAGTGCAGTTCCTGAAAAACGTTCACCGGTAAAACTATTTAGACCCTGAGCAATTTTTTCATTGTACATTCTGATACGATTATTGAATTGATTTTTCAATTGCGTACCATTCCGTCTGGTAGTAACTGGCTCAAAACGACCACCGCGTGACATTAAAAAAAGTACTTTTCTCCATTCATCAGACTTAAGACTACTGAAATACTTCTTCTGGTAATCTTCAAGACCGGCAATTTTTATATCATCATCAGTAGCATCCGATACTGGTGTTCCACTATAAGCAACGTTTGCAGTACCTTTCAGATAGTAATCCTCCATTTTTTCGAGAGGCCATAGAGTTCCATTACTGTCAGGGATAGCATTTTTCCCAAACCCAGCCATGTTTAATTTCGAAGCTATATCAATAAAGAAAGTCTCAAGACAAAAATGTTGTCCCGCCTGGTTTTTTCCAGTCAGCGGCTCGATAACGGGATAACGTACAGCAGTCCCCTTGACCATAGTTGCTTCAAGCATCGGATGCTGGACATAACGTTCCAGATATGTAATGTCAGGGATAATATAATCTGCATACATGCTGGTATCACTAACGACAATATCACTGGCAATAATTAATGGTATTTTTGTTGGATCACAAACCCCTCGAATAATATCTTCTTTACCCATGCCTGGAGCGCTGTATAAAGGCGTACACATATGCCACAACAGAATGTCGGCTGTATACGGATAACCTTCCAGTGCTGAAGGCAAGATATCACTGAAAATATCTTTAGTGAAAGGGAACCACGGCCTTTTAGCTGGGTAGGGGGCTTCGCCACGAGCAACCTTTGTCTTAAATTCAGTAGAATCTTCATAGCGAAAGCCATCTTCACGGGTAATTTTAATACCAAATTGAGCTGGCACCAGAGAAGGAATAGCAGTCAGGTCATATACCCCTTTGTCATAAGGGAATCCACCTCCCCCGAGGGAACCACCACCACTCCAGTTCAAATTACCGATTAAGACGTTCAACTGATTTATTGCAAAACCTGTATAATAACCGTTCGGGTGCTGTGCAATTCCACGATAAAACTCTGTGGATGCTTTTCGTCCATGCTTAGTGAACTCGTCAGCTAAATTGACAATATCGTCAATGCGAACACCACTGATATCGGCATAATACTCTAGAGAATAATCATTCGCTGATGTCTTTAATAAATGAAATGCTGTAGCAACCCCTATACCATTAACACTCCCGCTATAATCCAGTATTGCTTTAACACATTTTTCCGCTAATTCTGGAATACCAGTGAGATTAATTACGACACTGTCGTTACTGTCCCCCAAGGCAGCTTCACTAGAAGTAATAAATTTCCCAAAATTAGGATGTGTTTCATCGGTAATAATCAGATAACTGGCATCCGTGAAACAAGTTTCACCAGCATTTTTGGCAGAAGACTGATTAGGGTAACTTAAAAAATCCGTATTATGGCGATTATGATCTATAATCCAGCTTATCATCCCCATTGCGATAGCACCATCAGTACCTGGTCGCGGAGCAAGCCAGAACATATTTGGGTCATCCGTTATAGTTCGGGGTAATACTGGATCAATAACAGCAATTTTACAGCCCTTTGAACGCGCCTCTGCTGAGTATTTCCCTAATGTCTGCATAGGGAAATTAGCTTCTCCAGGCGCGGTTCCCCAATATAAAACAAACTCTGACTCACAAAGATCTGCTTTAAAATTATTATGCTCAGTATATACAGCACTCGTAGCAATGTGATGGCTTAATTCGCATATATTAGTGTGTTCGTAATTATTAACTGTGCCAAAGGATTTCGCGAAACGAGTCTGAAAATCTTTTCGCGTTTTAACAATACGTCCGCTTTGTATAACAAGCTTATTAGATACTCGCCCTAAGTCATGATTGTTATCATCAATCCATTCATCACGTTTTTCATATAATGCCCGGAATCCTTTTATCTCAAGGTTTTGACTAGCCTCATCACCTGTATCAGCGAAAATCTTTCCACCATTGACCACTTCATCGATCAGTTTTTCCCACTCAATAGGCACCCATTTATTACTTCCTCTCGGGCCAGAGCGCTTCAGGGGAACTGTCAGTCGATATGGGTCGTAAGCAGTTTGTAGACCCGCGTTCCCTCGGGCACATAGTGTACCCGGAGTATTGGCAGTGTCCACCACCGGGATATTCATATCCTTATAATCAATCAATGTGTTCGGATGATATGGATTACCCTGTAAGCGTTCCAGTTTTCCGGTTTTACGGTTCACTTTGGCTCTCAGTCCACACTCTCCATGACACTGAAGACATACAGAATGACGTACCATATAATTGGGATTTATAACATGCTGGCCAGTTTCTTTATCAAGCAGCCATTCAGGTTCAGTTGACTGACCATAAAAGGTTGATTTTGCTTGCTCTCCTGCATCTAAGAATGTACCTGCACGGTAAAATACTTTTCCATAAATACTGGCACCAACACCTACACCTAGCGCGGCACAACCTGTAAGAAAATGACGTCTGTTCATTTAATTTCTCCTCCTGTATGTGCCGGATATTTGTGTTGGAAATTCTCATAAAACAATATGACTAAAGCAAGAATACCTGCCATGAAAAATATACTACCAAAAGAATATAAATATTCTTTTGGTTCAGGGTGATAAGTAAAGACTCCGGCGCTGCTACGACTCGTTCCCTGCCCCCCAACCAACAAAAGAAAACGAACACCCCAGGCAGAGATAGCAGATAGAATAATGATAATTATGTAGTGGATTTTATTTTTAGATCTAATTACAGCAATCATAACGCAAGCTAAAACCAACGCTCCCACAGTAATTATCTGCGTTGCTAAATAGTTAGAATCAAGTAAACCAAAGGAGGTGCTGATAGTTTCTCCCGCAAAGACATGCCCCCACCATGTGAATAGCAATAAAATAAACATAGTAATAAGCATCACACCAAGCCCGCAATAAGATGAAATTACTGCCGGTTGTTCATTAGTATGTTTAGAAACTAAACTGTAGGCTATGAATCCAGTATAAAGTCCACTAAGTAACATTAAGACTGCAGACAGTGGGGTATTCCAGAGTGCAATACCATGCTCATTAGTCATGAATATTCCAGAGTACATCCCTAAAAATATCCCAGTTCCTATAAGAAGGATTTTCGTTAATTTATCAACGAAAACAGACAGCTTTAATGGCGTGAGTTGCAGGATTAGTAACAGGCAAAACAGGGGTAAAATCAGTACACCATATTTTATTATTGAACCGTACCAGTGTTCCCAACCATATATAAATCCATAAATTAACCGGCCGGGTTGCTGTACCTCTGCTAATACATTTAATATGCCTCCAAATGCTAATGCAAAAGCCAATGCCACAGGTAAAAGGTTAGTCTTTGACTGACTCCCCCAGTTAAGGAAGGACCAGATAACAGCGAGACCTCCTGATGCACCTAACAATAGCGAGTAATTAATAAAAAGCAAGCCAAATGGAGATTGATGTGCAATATTTAAAATGGTCGTCATCATGATTTACTCCTGATTTACCCAGGGGAGTTCCTGATCGAAAACATCAGAAAACTCTTTCGTCCAAGTCTTACTTTTTATTTCTTCTCCTACAGTCATTTCATTGTTTAACCCAATATAAAATACCTGAGGCTTGTTACCCGTTGCTGGATTCAAAACATTTGTTATATGCTCTGAATATAATTTATGCACTTCACTTTCTTTGTCATTCAGATCACCAAAAACCCTTGCTGCACCGACACAAGTTTCGACACAGGCTGGGACGAGCCCCTGTTCTATGCGATGCGCGCAAAAGGTACATTTATCAGCTGTTTTGGTTTCAGTATTAATAAAACGAGCATCATAAGGGCAGGCAGTAACACAGGCACCACAGCCCCAACAAATATCCTGATTGATAAGAACAATGCCATCATTGCGTTTAAACGTAGCACCTGTTGGACAAACAGGGACACAGCTAGGGTTTTCACAATGGTTACATAGACGCGGAAGAAACTGTCTTTTGGTTTTTGGATATTGACCAACTTCAATATCGGCGACCCAGGTTCTGAATTGCCCCGGCGGTGCGTGATTCTCGATTTTGCAACTGACAGTACATGCCTGACAACCCACGCATTTACGCAGATCTATGACCATACACCAGTGCTGTTTTTTTTCAGTAAGTCTGGGGGCTGCCTGAGTAGGAGCTATAACAAGCGCAGCTCCAGTCGCAATGGCTAATGTAGATATAAGTTTCCGTTTTTGGGAATCTTTTGGATAGTCGTCATCATCGGTATTCATAGTTACCCTTCAATTTATTGTTTACATAAATATGAATAAAAAGACATAACAAAAGAAAACAGAGGTAGTATGGGTGTACGAACTTGTCATTGTTTTGACATTTATCAAATACATTCGCTTATGCGTATATGTTGTTGATTTTCATCTCCGCTGGAGATATCGTTACCCAAACGAACAGGAGGAATGATGTCGCTTACTTCCCTACAACTCTTTAAGAATCTGTCTGATGAAACACGTCTGGGTATTGTTCTCATACTCAGAACCATGGGGGAGTTGTGCGTCTGTGATCTTTGCACTGCACTTGATCAATCACAGCCTAAGATCTCCCGGCATCTGGCAATGTTGCGGGAAAGCGGGATTTTGCTTGATAGTAAGCACGGAAAATGGGTTCATTACCGCTTATCCCCACACATTCCTTCATGGGCTGCGCAGATTATTGAGCAGGCCAGGTTAAGCCAACAGGACGATCTTCAGGCCATCGCCCGTAAACTGGCTTCAGTCAACTGCACTAACAGCAGTAAGGCTATTTGTATTTAAAAATTTGCCTGAATATATATGATTTTCCACATGTGAGGTGTTAAGGATGAAAACGCTAACGGTATTCGACCCAGCGATGTGTTGTAGCACCGGTGTCTGCGGTACTGATGTCGATCAGGCTCTGGTTGATTTTTCTGCGGATGTACAATGGCTTAAACAACGAGGTGTTCAGGTAGATCGTTACAATCTGGCACAGCAACCGATGAGCTTTGTCCAGAACGAGAAAGTTAAAGCATTCATTGAGGCTTCCGGTGCGGAAGGACTGCCACTACTGTTACTGGATGGCGAAACAGTGATGGCCGGACGTTATCCGAAACGGGCTGAACTTGCACGGTGGTTTGGGATTCCGCTGGAGAAAGTAGGATTAGCGCCTTCAGGCTGCTGCGGTGGTAATACTTCTTGTTGTTAAGTATGCCAGGAGGACAAATGAAATTTTTAGAAAATATACCCCCTTATCTGTTTTTTACTGGTAAAGGTGGTGTAGGTAAAACCTCTATTTCCTGCGCCACAGCGATCCGTCTTGCATAACAGGGTAAACGAGTATTGCTGGTCAGTACCGACCCGGCCTCAAACGTTGGCCAGGTGTTTGGCCAGACGATAGGCAACACCATTCAACCAATAGCCTCTGTTCCGGGATTATCGGCTCTTGAGATTGATCCTCAGGCAGCTGCACAGCAGTACCGGGCCAGAATCGTTGACCCAATTAAAGGCGTCCTGCCTTATGACGTCGTTAGCAGCATCAACGAACAACTGTCGGGTGCATGCACAACCGAGATTGCTGCATTTGATGAGTTTACTGGATTGCTGACTGACGCCTCTCTGCTGACCCGCTTTGATCATATCATTTTTGATACAGCACCTACTGGCCATACTATCCGCCTTCTCCAGTTGCCTGGTGCATGGAGCAGTTTTATAGAGAGTAATCCAGATGGCGCATCTTGTCTGGGCCCAATGGCGGGACTGGAAAAACAGCGTGAACAATATGCTCATGCCGTTGAAGCGTTGTCTGACCCAACACGCACCCGACTGGTTTTAGTCGCGCGGTTGCAGAAATCAACGCTACTGGAAGTCGCCAGAACTCATCTGGAACTTGCCGCCATCGGTCTTAAAAATCAGTATCTGGTCATTAATGGCGTTCTTCCAAAAACTGAAGCCGCTACCGATACACTGGCTGCAGCAATATGGGAACGTGAACAGGAAGCGCTAGCTCATCTTCCCTCTGATCTTTCTGGCCTTCCAACTGACACGCTATTCCTTCAACCGGTTAATATGGTCGGTGTATCTGCACTCAGCGGGCTTCTCTCCACTCAGCCAGAAGCAGTATTATCTTCTGCAGACTACATTCAGCAACGTCCTGATATTCCATCGCTCTCTGCGCTAGTTGATGACATTGCCCGTAATGAACATGGTTTGATCATGCTGATGGGCAAAGGTGGCGTGGGGAAAACCACGATGGCTGCTGCCATTGCCGTCAGACTGGCCGAAATGGGATTTGATGTCCATCTGACAACGTCTGATCCTGCGGCGCATCTCAGCACAACCCTCAATGGCAGCCTTAAGAATCTGCAGGTCAGCAGGATCGATCCTCACGAGGAAACGGAACGCTACCGTCAGCATGTTCTTGACACTAAGGGAGGCGAACTGGACGAAGCAGGAAAACGCCTGCTGGAAGAAGATTTACGCTCTCCTTGCACCGAAGAGATTGCGGTCTTCCAGGCCTTTTCACGGGTGATTCGTGAAGCGGGTAAGCGCTTCGTGGTCATGGATACGGCACCCACCGGGCATACGCTACTACTGCTGGATGCCACCGGGGCGTATCACCGCGAAATTGCTAAGAAAATGGGCGATAAAGGCCATTTCACCACGCCAATGATGCAGCTTCAGGACCCGGAGCGAACCAAAGTGTTACTGGTCACGCTGCCGGAAACCACGCCTGTGCTTGAGGCGGCAAATTTGCAGGCCGACCTTGAACGCGCAGGGATTCATCCCTGGGGCTGGATTATCAATAACAGCCTTTCCATTGCCGATACCCGTTCACCGCTGCTTCGTCTGCGGGCACAACAGGAACTTCCGCAGATCGAGAGCGTTAAATTCCAGCATGCCAGTCGCGTAGCTCTTGTTCCTGTACTGGCGTCAGAACCGACCGGCATCGACAAACTCAAACAACTCGCTGGTTAATTATTGTCATTATTCGGGGCAGCTTTGCTGCCCTTTCGGGAGGTTATATGTTACTGGCAGGAGCCATTTTTATCCTGACCATCGTGTTGGTTATCTGGCAGCCAAAGGGATTAGGCATTGGCTGGAGCGCCACGCTGGGTGCCGTACTGGCTCTGGCATCGGGTGTGATTCATATCGCCGATATTCCGGTGGTGTGGAATATCGTCTGGAACGCCACGGCCACCTTTATTGCCGTCATTATCATCAGTCTGTTGCTGGATGAGTCCGGCTTTTTTGAATGGGCTGCCCTGCACGTTTCCCGCTGGGGCAATGGGCGTGGACGTCTGCTATTTACCTATATTGTTCTGCTCGGCGCGGCGGTGGCGGCATTGTTTGCCAACGATGGCGCGGCGTTAATTCTGACGCCGATCGTTATCGCCATGTTACTAGCGCTGGGGTTCAGTAAAAGCACCACGCTGGCGTTTGTAATGGCCGCAGGGTTTATTGCCGATACCGCCAGCTTGCCACTTATCGTATCGAACCTGGTCAATATCGTTTCGGCTGATTTCTTCCGTCTGGGATTCACAGAATATGCGTCGGTGATGGTGCCAGTGGATATCGCCGCCATTGTCGCCACGCTGGTGATGCTGCATCTTTTTTTCCGCAAAGATATCCCGCCCACTTATGAGCTGGCGCGACTGAAAGAACCCGCAAAAGCCATCAAAGATCCAGCAACATTCAAAACGGGCTGGATTGTTTTAGTCCTTTTGTTAGTCGGTTTTTTTGTACTCGAGCCACTCGGAATTCCTGTGAGTGCAATCGCGGCAGTGGGAGCCGCAATCCTGTTTGCGGTGGCCAAAAAAGGTCATGGGATTAACACCGGTAAAGTGCTGCGCGGTGCGCCCTGGCAGATCGTGATCTTCTCACTGGGGATGTATCTGGTGGTCTACGGATTACGCAACGCAGGGCTGACAGAATACTTGTCTAACGTGCTGAACGTACTTGCTGATAAAGGTCTTTGGGCTGCTACCTTAGGTACTGGCTTCCTGACTGCATTCCTGTCTTCCATCATGAATAACATGCCTACCGTGCTGGTTGGCGCTCTCTCTATTGATGGCAGCACCGCAACAGGCGTTATCAAAGAGGCGATGATTTATGCCAACGTGATTGGCTGCGATCTGGGACCGAAAATAACACCTATCGGCAGCCTGGCAACGCTACTCTGGCTGCATGTGCTTTCACAGAAGAATATGACCATCACCTGGGGATACTATTTCCGCACCGGGATCGTCATGACTCTGCCTGTGCTGTTTGTAACGCTGGCCGCGCTGGCGCTACGTCTCTCTTTCACTTTGTAATGAGATACTGATATGAGCAACATCACCATTTATCACAACCCGGCCTGCGGCACATCGCGTAATACGCTGGAGATGATCCGAAACAGCGGTACTGAGCCGACCGTAATTCTCTATCTTGAGAATCCACCTTCACGCGATGAGCTGGTCAAACTCATTGCAGATATGGGTATTTCAGTACGAGCCCTGCTTCGTAAAAACGTTGAGCCTTATGAAGAATTGGGACTCGCCGAAGATAAATTTACTGATGATCAGTTAATCGACTTTATGTTGCAGCATCCGATCCTGATTAACCGACCCATTGTTGTATCACCACTGGGAACCCGACTGTGCCGCCCATCGGAAGTGGTACTGGATATTTTGCCTGATGCACAGAGAGGTGAATTTACTAAAGAAGACGGTGAAAAGGTGATCGACGCACATGGGCAGCGTGTAATCAAGTAGTTCCATTTCACCAGGCAGCTCTATTTATTGCTGCCTGGTGACAGAGCTTATGCGATTTTTACTCAGAGGCTGAAATGATGGATAAAACGTACCATGTCCTTTTCCTGTGCACAGGCAACTCTGCCAGAAGTATTTTTGCTGAGGCTTTAATGAATCAGCTCGGTGGTGGGATTTTCAAGGCGTTTAGCGCCGGCAGCCATCCCGCTTCATCACCGCACCCTTTGACGCTAAAAGTATTGAAAAGTCAGGGGTTTGACATCTCCAGCCTTTCAAGTAAAAGTCTCCTGCAGTATCAGCAAGTCGACTCACCAAAAATGGATTTCATTTTCACCTTGTGTGACAAAATGGCTGGAGAAGGATGCCCGGTATTTCCAGGCCAACCGCTGACGGCCCATTGGGGATTCAAAGATCCCGCACTCGCAGAGGGCGATTCGGAAGCAATGTACCAGGCATTTGTGGACGTCGAGAAGCAAATAGCCAGTCGCATCAGACTGTTTCTGAGTTTGCCGTTTGAGAAGCTAGATCGCCTTTCTTTACAACAGCAACTGGAACAACTGGATAAAGGCGTGTAGTGCAGTTGTGAGACTCGTACGCGCTTGCCTACTCATTAACGTTCGATGTTATATCAACAGGCACTCTTTGTAGTGCCTGTTTATCTTTTCCAATCAAATAGATCCATATGGCTATGATTGCTGCCACACACGCAAATACCAGTGAAATGATCAGCATGCCAGTATCCCCAAATCGTTCGCGAAAGCTGGCATAGAGTGAAGGGGCCAGTGCCGACAGAAAAAAACTCGGCATGAGCAATGTTCCCATGCGACTGGCGTACAGGCGCGGGTCAAACAGAGTTAATGGTAATGTTGCTCTCACCAGAGTAGATAGACCGTTGACGGCACCATATCCAAGAACGAACAAGCCGGTCCCCACGATGGATGTCTGTCCCAGCAGGCTGATCATGAAACAACAAGGAAGCAAAATCCCCACTATCAGGTTCAGCCCCAGAGCAGATCCTCGACTCCCCATCGCTATATCGCCAAGACGTGCACTGACCTGTCCCACCCCCCATAAGGAACCAACAAGTACCGGGACACCAGCACTGGCCAGAATCAGAGGTAAATGGGTTGAAATTCCTGTGGACAGGAAACTGAGCAATGCCATCAATGCTGCATACAACCCGCATTTCAGATAGTCCCGCTCAAGATGCTGGATGCCCTGTTCCGTCGATTCGCGGGGGGCTACACCTCGTTCTCTTTTGTTATCTGGCAAAGAAATACAAAGCAAAATGCTTATCAGGGCGAACAGGCTGTAACAGCCAACACCCCATCGCCAGCCCAGCAGGCTCAGTAAGCCCTCGCCAATTGGCCAAAAGGCAACAGAAGCCAGACCTCCGAGCAGGGTCACCTGTGTAATAGATTTTCTGGCTGTCGGCCCTGCAAGATTTACGAGAACAGCGAAAGCTGCATCATAAAGTGAAAGGCGCATACCTATGCCCATCACCAGCCAGGCCATTAAGTAAATGTATAGGGAGTGACTCGTTGCCAGGAGCAGGCATCCAAGGCCGTTCAGGAGAGCACCAAGCTGCAGGACTTTTCTTCCCCCCATCGATGCTAATAATCGCCCGGATATCGGTGAAATGAGCCCCATGATGCCCATAGCCAGCGTCAACCCTGAGAAGATAAGAGGTTGCCCCCACGACGTGTCATTAGCAATGGCGCTACCAAAAGCACCCAACAGGTAGTAGGTAATCCCCCAGTTAATTAACTGGGCCAAACCAACGCACCAGGTAATCTTGCTGCTAAGTAGAAGTGGAGGTGTGTTCACCGTTTTTGCATCTCCTCAGGTTCCGGTATCCCGGTTGCAAACGTCACAATTTAGTTCGGGGAGACGGGATTTATTCCCCTCCAGCAACCTATGTGCTCGAATACAAACTTACCTTTCAACTGTTAAGCATTGGTTTCAGAAAGAGAAAAACGGATGATATTTCCGGTAGGTAGAAGAAAACTCTCTCAATATCGGCGTCAGAAATAGTTAAAGACGGAAATAAATATGAAGGAGGGCGAATGCCCCCTTTTTCCTGTTTCAGAGCATAAGGCCTGAATCTTATGGCAGCGAGCTGTTCCCTTCCCCCAGATTTCGTTGCAGCAAAACCGTGTCCAGCCAGCGACCATGCTTGAAACCAATGTCTTTCAGCGTGCCTTTTTCTGTAAATCCGACCTGCTGATGGACTTTCAGCGAACCCTCATTATTGCTGTCGCCGATAATGGCTATCATCTGCCGGTAGCCGTGTGTTTCTGCCCAGGCAATGACGTGGCGCAGCAACGCTTTTCCTGTCCCCTGACGCTGCGCATCCGGGTGAATATAAATTGAATCTTCGAGGGTGTGGCGATAGGCGTAGCGTTCACGGTAACGAGTGAGATAACAATACCCGATGACCTTTTCTTCCTCTAACGCGACAACCCACGGCAGCGCCTGATTGCGGATCTTTTTCAGGCGGGCAAGCATCTCATGGGTATCCGGTGGTTCAGTTTCAAAGCTGGCGGTACCATGAATAACATGATGGGCGTAGATATCGCATATGGCGGGGATGTGCTTTTCTTCTGCGTTAACGATTTTCATTGCTCTGTTCCCGTTGGCATCTTTTTTAAGGTTACTTGAAAAGCTAAAGGAAAGGTAAATACAAAAGCTTATGACCCAACAAGCAGGCTAATCTTCCATACCATCTTTTGTTTTCATTCATGCAGGGAGACAAATATGTGCTTCCTGTACCCATATTTTTTATATGACCAGGCTGAGGCCCATCTCAATGAGCAATCTCAGCAACAGTTAATCGAACTCGAAAAGATTCTTTTTGGAAAATGACAGAGGACTTTGTTATCCATCGGGGAAATAGAACGACAGCAAAGCATGAAGGGGGCAAACGCCCCCTTCATTGTTACTTCGCCATTTCTTCCAGCAGGTCAATACCAACCGGCTCTTCGCTCTGTAGCGCTGTTAATGCAATACGCTCTGCATACTGCTCTTCCACATCAGAGATGAGAGGCAGCTCGCGGTTAGCCCTGGTCTTCAGGAAAGGTGAAGACGGTTCAGCAGCTGCCAGGCTGTTATTAACAACCCATGCCCACGGCTCGATCCCGGCCCGGCGCAGATCGGACTGCAGGTTTGCAGCTTCCAGTACAGGTGTCGTTTCGGCAAGCGTCACGATAATCACCTTCGTCTTCTCCGGATCCTGCAATTGCATCATTGGAGTGATGACGTGGTCATGTGTTTGCCCCATCTGACGCACCATTTCCCGGTGATAGGCTCCAGTCGCATCCAGTAGCAGGAGCGTATGGCCCGTTGGCGCGGTGTCCATAATGACAAAATGGTCGTCTGCCTCTTTGATGATTCGGGAGAATGCCTGGAAGACGGCGATCTCTTCAGTGCATGGCGAGCGGAGGTCTTCCTCCAGCACCGCCAGCCCTTCTGCATCTAATCCTTTGCCCTGATTTTCCAGGACAAAGCGGCGATAACGTTCTGTCTCTACCTTCGGGTCGATACGGCTGACCTGAAGATTGGGCAGCGAGCCATCCAACGTGTAAGACAGATGTGCTGCCGGATCGGATGTGGTCAGGTGGACTTTGTGGCCACGTTTCGCCAGCGATACCGCGACTGATGCCGCAACGGTCGTTTTGCCCACGCCGCCTTTCCCCATCGTCATGACCAGCCCTTTGCCAGTCTGGCTCAGTTCATCAACTAGTGAAGCAAGTTTCGGCAAATCCAGAGTATTCAGCGTAGTAGCAGGGAGAGCCGGTGCGGCTTTGCTCTCTGTAAATAACTCCCGCAATGCTTCCAGACCGACCAGGTTAAATGGCTTCAGATACAGCTGTGAGCGGGGAAGATTAGCCAGATTATCAGGCATTGCCTGTAATGCTTTTTCTTCCCGAGCCAGAATACTTTGCGCCAGTGGATCATCCTCACCCGCAAACGGCGGTAGTACACCATTAATGGCAAGGTGCTGATGTTGCAAACCGATAGCAGACAGCTCATCGTGGGTATGGGAAACCTCTTTCAGTGTCGAAGCCTGGGCGCGGGCAACCAGCACTAATCGTGTGAGAGCTGCATCAGACAGCGCTTTAACCGCATCTGAGTACTGGTGCTGTTGTTTCTCAAGCCCCACCAGAGGCCCGAGGTTTGCAGCGGCATCGGGGTTCGCTTCCAGATAACCGCTCCAGGCTCCCGGTAGCTCAAGCATGCGGATAGTGTGACCGGTTGGCGCGGTATCAAATACGATATGGTCATATTTTTCCCGCAACTGATGATTGGTCAGAAGACCGGTAAACTCATCAAACGCAGCAATTTCCGTGGTGCATGAACCTGAAAGCTGCTCTTCAATGCTGCTGACCACATCGGCTGGCATCAGCTCACGAACGGGGTCAAGCACACGGTCACGATAAGCCTGTGCCGCAGCCATAGGGTCAACTTCCATCGCAGCAAGATTTTGTACGGTACTGATATCTGTAATTCGGTGGCCGATAGTCTGGCTAAATACCTGGCCGACATTGGAAGCCGGATCGGTACTCACCAGAAGCGTTCTCTTACCCTGATCGGCCAGCCATACCGCAGTAGCACAAGCGAGGGATGTTTTACCCACTCCACCTTTACCGGTGAAGAAGATGAACGGGGGGATGTCTTTTAAAAATGGCATATTCATCAGCAATAGCTCCTCTGGAATTAAGGCATACGTGGAATGCTGCAGCAACGTGGTTGGGTGCTGTCTTCACTCCAGTCCTGAGTAAGCGGAATACCGGCCCAACGGGCGATATCTTCACGAGTCGGCAGTTTGCCTGCCATCACCAGCTTGCCGTCGAGCAAGGTAACAGGGAGGGACTCCATCCCTGAAGTGTTCAGAAACTCTTTGATCACAGGTGTATTCAGGAACTGCTGCGGGTTTTTCGCAAGGCTGTAGCGCTGAATATCAACACCATTCTTTTTCGCCCATTCGGCGCTGGCGTTCCATTTGACGGCTTCGTCGCTGACCACAACGCTGCTGGTTGCACAGCAACCTGCTGCTTCAAAGATCTCAATTTTTGACATGGACTGTTTACCTCAGTGTTTAGTCATTTGGCTTTACACTGAGGTAAACGAAGATGGTGGGAAAAAGATGCGCGATTAATTCATTTTTTTGTGGCAGCAGACGGGAGAAGTGTCATCTGCCTCAATCTGGCAAAGTTCTGTCATCGCTTCTTTCAGGTGCTTTCTGGCCCGTAGTAAACGGGATTTAAACGCCGTAAGCGTGATTCCCAGTTCATCGGCCAGGGACTGCTGGGGACGCCGGTTAAGATCGGACTCTTCAATCAGCCACCGCTCATCTTCGGGTAACGCCTGTAATGTTTCAGGCAGGCAAATATCCAGCGTTGAGATCGCATCATGGGATACATCAGGCAGTGGGGCCTCTTCTTCCAGCTCAACGAATTCCCTGGTGGTGCGGTACTCATCAATCAGCAGATTCCTCGCCGCCCGATACAGCCAGGCTCGCGGATTCTCCATTTCGCAGAAATTGTCTGAATGAGCACGGGCACGCAGGAATAGCTCTTGCAGAAGATCTGCTGCTTTTTCGCTATCACCTGTCTTCGATGTCAGAAAGCGAGAGAGTTCGGCTTCATGTTGCCGCCAGAACACACTCATGCAGTTGTTGAATGCCGTTACATCACTCATACCAGCCCTCAAATTTTGCTCTGATTTACTCGGCGAGAAAGTTCTTCTGCTGACTCTTTTCGTTCGCTGTAGCGATCAACGAGATAGGCTGAATTACCTCTTGTCAGCAGCGTGAATTTCACCAGCTCTTCCATCACATCCACAATGCGGTCGTAATAAGACGACTGTTTCATCCGTCCATCTTCATCAAACTCCTGCCAGGCTTTTGCCACGGAGGACTGATTTGGGATGGTGATCATCCGCATCCAGCGGCCAAGAATGCGCATCTGGTTTACGGCATTGAAAGACTGAGAGCCACCGCAGACCTGCATGACGGCAAGCGTCTTCCCCTGCGACGGGCGAACTGCCCCTTCCGATAGAGGTATCCAGTCGATTTGAGCCTTCATTATGCCGGTCATTGCACCATGGCGTTCAGGTGAACACCACACCATCCCTTCGGACCAACGAACCAGCTCACGCAATTCCATGACTTTGGGATGCGAATCAGGCGCATCATCAGGAAGAGGCAAGCCAGAAGGATTGAAGATCCGAACTTCTGCGCCCATGGCAGTCAACAACCTTGCCGCTTCTTCAGTTGCCAGTCTGCTGTATGAACGTTCACGTACAGAGCCGTACAGCATGAGGATACGGGGAGGGTGTGGAACAGAAGGAATGCCGAATCTTGCCTCTGTAATTGAGGTATCGAACAGGCTTGCATTAACATTCTTAAGTTCAGTGCTCATTTTTTCCTCCAAGATCGCCATTGGTATCGTACAGTCCATCTGCCCCTGAGCAGCATTCTTCTGTCAGAAAAGCAATCAGCGCGCCAAGGTTTTCATAGCAGGCGTGACAGTACAGTATTCTTCCTTGCCGCTCCTGACGAACCAGAGATACAGATATCAGAGATGAAAGATGGTGACTCAGTGTGGATGCAGGGATTTCGAGTTGCTTCTGTAGATCACCCACGGCCACGCCCTGAGGTCCGGCTTTGATTAGTCTTTTATAAATCCCGAGCCTTGTCACATGGCCAAGCTCTTTCAGCACCGACGCCGCAAAGTTCAGTTCCATATTCGTTCTCATGATTGTTATTTCTATATTTCTAGAATAATAGAAATGAATTTTACATTCAATATTCAATGTATCTGGTTGGGAATGAAGTGAAGAACAGCCAAGAAATTGTTGTGGCCTAGTCGATAGCCACAGGAAGCTGCTGTGACTGGGCAACATATTCGCCCGGCAGACCAGGAAGAGACATCTTCATCAGCATTCCTTTCAACTAAGTAGATGGAACTCGTGTAACAGTTGCTCAGGAATCCAGGACTTTCCGCCCCTGAACTATGGCATGCAGATGCTTGAGAACTTTCTGGCCATCTGTTTCCATCATGAAGGGATTTAGGTTAACCAGAGTCAGCATCATCACAATTAACCCAGCAATGACCGTTAGTGGCTGAATACCGGTAAGAGTAAAAACTGGTACTGACAGAATCACGGGCAATAATGGACCGGCCAGCGCCGCCGCCATAACTTTCCACCTGGGGGCATCATTCGCATAGTGGTAACTGACACCTCCGTCTGGAAAAAGCAATCCAAACTTCAGGATAAGTCTGCCCCTTTTGAACCGGAACAACACAGGTTTCCCCACTTGAAAGCGGGTTACCCGAGTTCCCAGGCACATGGCCATAAGGGCATGTCCGGATTCATGAATAAATGCGTAAAGAAAACTGAAGAGATATAAATAAACTGGCAGCATCCATCCAAGACTATCAACGATGTAATGCAGGTATTCAAAAGAATGCAATGGAATTCCTTTAATCATAAATCCCGCCCGCCATTAAATTTGTTCAGCAGCAGTTTTTGCAATTTCATCCACCGCTTCTCTGACCGAAAAGGACAAACTCTGCTTCGGCGAGAAATGTACCCAGTAGCACAGGTGAGATGCCCAGGTCTGACCGTTCTGTCGCGGCTCATAATCCACACTGAAGGCATAGATAATCCTGCCATTCAGATCAAAGCTGGTCACTTCGCAGTAACGCAGATAAAGCTCGCGTAATTCATCAAACAATTCTCCCTCTTTCAGCGGGCCCGCTTCTTTGACTGTTTCACGCTGATCCATGAAATGCCCCACAGCTGCTTTTTTGGAAGGAAACTCCCTTCCCTTGATAATCCCCTTAGTGGAACGCCCCATCCTTAACTCCTTAGTTGTTACGCTGCTCTATTGAGAAATCCCGCCTGTCAGGAGTTCACCTTATGACCTGGTGACTATAAAAGATCCATATACCATGCCGCTTCGTCAGGACAACCCAAATCGATCTCAAACGCCCCTTCAGGAAGCGTACGGGATTTATAACCGCCGTCAGAATACTGAATGGACCACTCTTTCATATCTGGAGCATCAAGGCGGCTGGCCATTTCCTCGTATATCCCGTTCTCCTCATCGAGAAGCACAAGAAGTGTTTCCCCCTGCGTATTCGTCGTGCGGTATAACCACATTTTTTTACAGCCATAACCTGAAAGCATTTCCACAATTGATGAAGGGGAAAAGCTGTTGCACTGATTAGCGTATGTCGTTGTGTTGCTCATAATTGATTTCCTTATCGTAAGCTTTCTACTAATTACTTTATTTATCATCACCCGCAGGACATTCCGTTGCCCGCCTGAAGTGATTAGCCAGATAACAGTCACCAACCGCAATTACCGGACGCACCTTTCCCACACTTCCGAAAAATCCATAATGGCTTGTTTTTCGGAAATGCTGAGGGAGAGATTATCTGGAATGACCCGTTAGGTCGGTTTGAAGTGCGGAGGGTGGCTTACTATCTAATTAATTAAATTATATCACATTTTCTGATTTTGTCCCAAAAAATGTGCAAATAATAGCCATGATCCGCTTCTAGCTTTTTTCGGATCTGACCGGGAAAAGAGAGAATACAACATAGGTTCAACATATCCATATGCCGGGCATCTGCATAGGTGTGGCATACGCATATACTTACCATCTGCATATGCTATGACTATACATATGCTTTGCATCTGCATATACTGAACATAGTCATACAGGCCGGTCGGCCAGGAGGAAATGATGAGAACTGTATCCATTTTTAAAAACGGCAATAACCGCGCCATTCGTCTGCCCCGCGATCTGGATTTTGAGGGAGTGAGCGAGCTGGAGATCGTCCGGGAAGGGGACAGCATTATTTTGCGTCCCGTCCGGCCGACCTGGGGCTCGTTCGCGCAGTTCGAGAAGGCAGACCCGGACTTTATGGCGGAGCGCGAGGACGTTGTCAGCGACGAAGGACGATTTAACCTGTGAACAAGACCTATATGCTCGACACCTGTATCTGCTCGTTCATCATGCGCGAGCAGCCGGAAGCCGTCCTGAAGCGCCTGGAGCTGGCGGTGCTGCGCGGCCAGCGCATCGTTGTCTCGGCCATCACTTATTCTGAAATGCGCTTCGGGGCCACCGGCCCGAAGGCCTCCCCGCGCCACGTCGAGCTGGTCGACGCGTTCTGCGCCCGCCTCGATGCCATCCTGCCCTGGGATCGCGCTGCGGTGGACGCCACCACGGAGATTAAGGTGGCGCTGCGAATGGCCGGGACGCCGATCGGCCCGAACGACACGGCCATTGCCGGGCACGCCATCGCCGCCGGTGCCGTGCTGGTGACGAATAATACGCGGGAATTTGAGCGGGTACCGGGTCTTGTGCTGGAAGACTGGGTAAGATAACGCTGTAAAACAAAACAGGCGGTCTGGCGCAGCCGGACACTCTTTCAGTCAGCGGTATATAAAGGAATAAAAGATGCCTCTGATCACGCGGCTTATGCTGCAAAACTTTAAAAAGTTTCCGGAACTGGACCTGCGCTTCACTCATGACCGTAACATTCTGGTCGGGGACAATGAGTCCGGGAAAAGCACGATTCTGCTGGCCCTTGACCTTGTGCTGAGTGACAGCCGGCACCGGGTCGAGGCATTGGGTGTGGAATCGCTCCTGTCCCAGTCAGCAGTAAGGCAGTTTCAGGAAGGTGAGCGCCGCGCCGATCAGTTACCCGTGCTGACAGCTGACGTTTTCCTGAGTAATGGGGGAGATCCTGACCTGAACGGCAGGCAAAATCTGGCGGGTATCAATGCGGATGGTCTCAGAATGCGTATTGCACCAATGACGGAGGAATACGGCCAGGATATTCACAATGTACTACAGCAGGATCCCGATAATTTTCCCTATGAATACTATTCCGTGCGGTTCAGCACCTTCTCCGGTGGTCATTTCGCCAGCTTCAGACGCTATCTGCGCCATCTGCTCTTAGACAGTGCACGCATCGATAACGAGCACGCCGCACAGGAATATACGCGCACAGTTTACAGCGTCAATGTGCCGGTGGCCGATCGGTACCGGCTTGAAAACAGTTACCGGCAACAGAAAATGCACTTCTGCACCCGGCATCTGTCAGCCATAAACGACACGCTGGAAACGTATCAGTTTGGCGTGCGTTCCGGTGCTAAATCAGGGCTTGAGGCGAATCTGGACATTACCGAGGACGGTATTTCCATTCGTCACCGTGGAAAAGGAAGGCAGTGCTTCATCAAAACGGAGTTTGCGCTGCAGCGGCATCAGCAGCAGGGAGAGCTCCACGTACTGTTGCTTGAGGAGCCGGAAAATCATCTCAGCCATGTCAGTATGAAGAGGCTGGTTAATCAGCTTGCCACTGAACGGCAGACGCAGGTGTTTATTGCCACACACAGCAGCCATATCTCCTCCCGCCTCGATCTGCGTAAGGCAATCCTCCTCGGGTCTGCCCGGCCGGTACTGATGAATGAACTTTCCGCTGAGACTGCCGCCTTCTTCATGAAAGCACCGGATAATAACGTACTGGAATTTGCGCTGGCCAGACGTGTGCTGCTCGTGGAGGGGGATGCTGAGTTTATTCTGATCGAGGCCTTTTATCGCCGCCTGTATGGCAGGGCACCGGAGGAAGACGGAGTTCACATCATCGCTATCGGCGGAACGAGTTTCCGTCGTTATCTTGAACTGGCCCGTCTTCTGGAAAATCGCGTCGCGGCCCTTCGTGATAATGACGGCAACTATCAGCAAAACTGCGATGAACGCTATGCTGACGTGATTTGTTCCCGCTCCCGGGTATTTGCTGATCGCGATAACACCCGATCCACATTTGAAATCAGCCTGTATCAGGATAACGCTGATCTGTGTGATACGCTTTTCCGCGGACCCCGCCGGACACTCACGGTGCAGGAATACATGCTGGCCAATAAGGCAGAAGCAGCATTCCGGCTGTTACAGCTGCACGCCGGAGAGCTGACCGTACCTGATTATATTCAGGAGGCACTGGCATGGATAAGAGAGTGATATTTGCGGTTGCCGGCTCGGGCAAGACCACGCTGCTGATACGACGGTTGAGTGAGGACAGGAGGACGCTGCTCCTGACCTTCACCGTGAATAATGAAGCGCATCTGCGGGCACAGATTATCAGACGTTTTGGCTTTATCCCGGAAGGGATCAGGGTGATGACCTGGTTTGAGTTTCTGCACGGTTTTTGCTTCCGGCCTTTCCTGCAGGAGCAGCTGGCATCGCGTGGCCTGAGCTTCGACCAGCCCCCACCCAGAATACCGCGCACGAATGCCCGGCATTATCAGGATCCCGCCGGACGGCTGTATCACCGGAGGCTCGCACATTTACTGACAGCCCGGGGGTTGCTGCCGGATATCCGTATCCGGCTTGCCCGTTACTATGATGAACTGCTTGTCGATGAAGTCCAGGACTTTGCCGGACATGACTTTAATTTTCTGCTGGAGCTCTGCCGCGCGGAAATCACTGTGCTCTGTTGCGGCGATTTTTATCAGCATACCTTTGATACAAGCCATGACGGCAACGTTAATTCAACGCTGCACGACGACATCACGCGATATGAGGCCCGCTTCGACGCAGCAGGTTTCGCGGTTGACCGGGACACGCTCAACCGGACATGGCGTTGCTCAGCTTCAGTGTGCGAGTTTATCACCGGGCAACTGAACATCCGTATCGCTGCCCATGGGATACATGCCTCCCTGATTGAAACGATCGCAGATACAGAGCGCTCAGCCACCCTGCACGCCGATAATACGGTGATTAAGCTCTTCTATCGTGAACATCACCGTTACGGCTGCTATTCCATGAACTGGGGCGCCAGTAAAGGGCTCGATCACTTTCAGGATGTCTGCATTGTGATGGGATCCTCCCACTGGAAGCTTCTGACCCGTCAGGAACTGGCAACCCTTCCACCGTCGTCCCGTAACAGGCTGTACGTGGCATGCTCACGGGCGCGCGGCAACATTTATTTTGTTCCCGAAACTCATCTGCGCCGATTCCGAAACTGAGTTACCGACTTCTCAGTCGGGCACAAATCAGTAAAAAGCGAGGGTCATCGACGGGAATACCGGCTGGACAGGTGCGGTTCCGGTTCTCGCTTTCCGGAACCTGGCTAACAATATGTAACATTATCATTAAATACAATTATGCCAGTTATTTTTATTCGCAAAATGCGGTGATGCTTCCAATTAGTAGAACATGTGTTTTTCAATAAACGTCCCGATGACTTTTTCGTGGATCTCTACTGAACGCGAGAAGCAGATTGTTTTACGAGCCAAGCGCTTAATGCGGGTGCGCAGCGTCAGGTTATTGCGCTCAATCCGTTGGGTGAATATTTTTCCGGTCAGATGCTTATCCTTCGGCACCTCCCGGCCATAGCTGCCCCAGTCGTCGCTGGTGATCATGCCGATGTTGAATGGCGTAAGCAGTGCCAGTAGTTCCCGGCAGGTTTCATCGGTACGGGGACCAAAAGTGTAGGCCAGTACCTCCCCTGTTTTGGTGTTATACGCGTACCAGAGCCAGTGTTGCCGGGCTTTACTGCCAACGAAACTCCATTGCTCATCAAGTTCGCAGATAAGCGCCACATCAGCATGAGCAACGGGCGAAGACGTTATTCGCTTTGGCGTGAGTTTTTTAAAGTCCGGATGACGGTGTTAATGCCAATTTTCAGTGTCCTGGCGGTATCGCGAACCCCGGCGCCATTGAAGGCCATTTCAGTGATCAGCTCTTTAATGCCCGGCTTACGGGCCTCATAAGTGTAAGTGAGCTGAAAAACGCGGTGGCAGTCACGGCAGCGAAATCTGTCATGGCCTTTAGGGTTCTGACCATGGCGGTAGACCTGTGCAGACTGACAACGAGGACAATGAATGTTAACGCTGGCCATGAAAGAACCTCAAAAGCCCGCATTATACATCAGATTCAACTAATTAGAGGCATCACCCGCGCAAGAACAAAACGGCCATCAACATCGAATACATGAAAGCCAGCATCCGGGCCAGGGTGGAGCACCCGTTTCGCATCATCAAGCGGCAGTTCGGCTTCGTGAAAGCCAGATACAAGGGGCTGCTGAAAAACGATA